>NZ_CADFEH010000016.1:0-153691 GCF_902833155.1 Burkholderia sp. BCC1047
CTTATGGGTGTTCATCCGGCTGGGTTCCTGGAAGGTTGGGTGTTTGGCGACTTCCAGTCTCCCAGACTCAGTCCGGATGAACCATCGATACAACCTATTGAAGCTTCACAGCTAGCCAACCAAATTGGCTCTACGCTCGCTCGCCTTCGTGCGGAGCGGGGATATACACAAGAATTTCTCGCCGAGCGGCTGGATGTAACGATTGAGACCATCGGGCGATTCGAGCGAGGTATTGTCCTTCCGACTTTGCCTCGCTTGTATCAGCTGGCTGAGGTGCTGGCCGTGCCAGTGGTCGACCTTTTACAAAGCGGGTCGTCTCGGTCAGGAGACGTTGCCCTGGAAATGACGTCGTTGCTCGAGCGACTCTCGCTTGACGACCAGACCTTCGTCCGGAAGTGGCTCTGGGAACTGTGCGAGCACCTCAGCAAGCCTCGCCATTCACGCAAAAAATGACCTGATAGCTCCCTCAGAATGCCATCGGCTGACGCTCGCCCCAACTGGACTGTTCGAAGCATACCCACACACCTCTGCCTCCGCAGCGCTCAAAGCGAGGCGGGTCGGACGAAACATTCGCGGCACTAAGAGTTTGTGCAACTACTCCGGCCCGTTCCAGTCGCATCTAGCCAAGAAGTTGCTTTTCGCGGGCGTTATCGCTCGCAAGACAGCCGGCAAGTCAGCGCAAAAGTACGAAAACGTTATGGAAGAACTGCCTGCGGACGGCCCAGATGTGCCTTTGCAGCTTCCCCGTGTGTACAACTTCGCTGCCCACACCGCGAGGGTGTGGACAGCCGCCTGACGGTGGTTCCGAAGTTGCACACACTTGAGGCTGACGCGCCGGCGTTGCCGGCTTGCCCTAACCTGGATAGATAGCCTTAAGACGACCGGCATCAGTTTGCGAGCCATCGGGTGCTGAAAGGCCGCAAAACCGATGTGGGGCTTTGAGCAACTTTTCACGCATTTTATGCTGGAAAGCAAAATGCCGGAATTCGACCGGCACGTGCTGGAAATGCTGCGTGAGCCGCTCGAAGCTGGCCGCATCACGATCTCGCGCGCGGCGCAACAGGCCGACTTCCCTGCCGCGTGCCAGCTGATCGCCGCGATGAACCCGTGTCCGTGCGGCTGGCACGGCGATCCGTCCGGGCGCTGCCGCTGCTCGCCGGACGTGGCCGCGCGCTATCTGCGCAAGCTGTCGGGGCCGCTGCTCGACCGCATCGACATCCAGATCGACCTGCCCGCGCTGTCGCCGGCCGAACTCGCGACGCGCGCGACGGCGCCCGGCGAGCCGAGCGCGGCGGTCGCCGCCCGGGTCGCGCAGGCGCGTGCGCTGCAACTCGAGCGGCAGGGCAAGACGAATCACATGCTGAGCGGCCGCGAAACCGACGACCTGTGCCGGCCGACCGACGAGGGCGAGCGGCTGCTGCGCGAGGCCGGCGAGCGCTTCGGCTGGTCGGCGCGCGCGTATTTCCGCGTGCTGAAAGTCGCGCGGACGATCGCCGACCTGGCCGGCGACCCGCTGCCGACGGCCGCGCAGATCGCCGAGGCGATCCGCTAGCGGCGTGCGCTGACGGCGCTGTGAGCGCGCGAGGAGGACAAAATCAGGCTGTCAAGACTTGACTTATACACAATTCCACTAATCCGGCCCCGGATCGCGGCTCGCCGCGGCCTTTGCCGGACCGAATTCGTATCCTTTTGTTTTAATTGATTTTTCTCAAACGGCGAACGGGCGACCAAACGAGCCGGAAGACCGTCCGGCGCGGCTTTGCGGGAAATACGCGCGACTTTTCAACAAAGTTATCCACATGCGCTGTGGATAGCCGAAAAACCCTCGCAAAATCCGTCGATTAGCGTCGAAAGCTGCGAATGAACTTTCAGTTGTCACCGCGTGTCTGAGCGCCCTCGCCGGCCGCCGTCAATCGAGTTTGAACGAGCCGAAAAACTGGTCGAGCTGCTCCTGCGCGAGCGGCCCGTCGGCGATCACGACGGCCTGGTACGCGTGCCGGCCGCGCGCGGCGAGCCGCGCGACGATCGTCTTGCGCGCGCGATCGCCGCCGGCGGCCGCGCCCGCGATGCGCAGTTCGAGCCCGTTCACCGCGCCGCCGGCGGCGAGCGGCACCGGCACCGACGCCGTCTGCGGCGTGCCTTCGAGGTTGCGCGACAGTCCCGCGCGCAGGAAGTCGAGCGCCGCGCGCCGTGTGTCGTCGCGGTCGTCCGGCAACGTCAGCGTGCCGACCGCGAATACCGCGCCGTCGACGTGCGCGGCCTGCATCCGCATCGGCATCGACTTGCCGCCGACCGCCACCGGTTGCTCCTCGACGGTCGGCTTCGCCGGCAGGTCGATCGTGTAGCCGGCGTCGTTGTGCAGCGTGCGCCAGTCGTACGACGGCGAGCACGCGGCCAGCGCGGCGCTTACGCAGGCCAGCGCGGCGAAGTGCCGCAGCGGGCGAAAAAGGGGGCGCAACGGATCGGTGACTTCCTTCGGCATGGCGTGGATCGCGGCAGGCAAAACGGCGATTATCCACCGAACCTGAAACGGGGGATGCACGGCCGCCGCCGATGCACACGCCGCATTCGCGCTAAAATAAGCGCCGAATTTCGACGTCCTTTGCATCGATCCGCGTCATCGACCCCGAGAGCACCAAGATGAACACCACGCCCCCCGCCCGCCGCAGTACCGGCCCCGTCCGCTACCTCGTCGCGGCCGCCGTCGTCGCGGCGATCGCCGTCGCCGGCTTCTTCGCGTTCAACGGCAAGTCCAGCGTGCCGGACGCGACCTTCACGCTGCTGTCGGGCCAGAAGGTCTCGACCGGCGGCGACCTGAAGGGCAAGGTCTATCTGGTGAACTTCTGGGCGACGAGCTGCGCGACCTGCATGCAGGAAATGCCGCAGATGGTCGATACCTACAATCGCTTCAAGGGTCAGGGGCTGGAATTCGTCGCGGTCGCGATGAACTACGATCCGCCGATGTACGTCGCGAACTATGCGCAAACGCGCCAGTTGCCGTTCAAGGTCGCGCTCGACGACGGCAGCGTCGCGAAGCAGTTCGGCAACGTGCAGCTCACGCCGACGACCTTCGTCGTCGACAAGGACGGCAAGATCCTGAAGCGCTACGTCGGCGCGCCGCAGTTCGCGGAACTCGACGCGCTGCTCAAGAAGGCGCTCGACGGCAACGCGGCCTGAGCGCCGCACGACAGGACTCGCAGGGCCGCACGCCGCGCCCTGCTCCGCGAAACGGACCGCACTGCGGTCCGTTTGCTTTTCAGCGCTCGGTTTCGCCTTTCGCCGACAGCCCGTAGCGCTTCATCTTCTCGTACAGCGTCGCCTTGCCGACATGCAGCCGGTCGGCCGTCGCCGCGACCGCGCCGCCCGTCTGATTCAGCGCCTCGGCGATCACCGCGCGCTCGAACTGCTCGATGCGCTCCTTCAGCGTCTGGTCGTTGTCGGCGTCGTCGCCCGCGCCCGTTTCCGGCGGCATGTCGGCCACGCCGAGCACGAAGCGGTCGGCCGCGTTGCGCAGCTCGCGCACGTTGCCCGGCCAGTCGCGCTGCATCAGGCTCGCGCGCTGCCGGTCGGTCAACACCGGCGCGGGCCGCCCGTAGCGCACGGCCGCATCGAGCATGAAGTGCTCGAACAGCGGCACGATGTCCTCGCGGCGCTCGGCAAGCGGCGGCAGCGCGATCGTCACGACGTTGAGCCGGTACAGCAGGTCGCGCCGGAACGTGCCGGCCGCGACGAGCTCGCTCATGTCGCCCTTCGCGGCCGCGATCACGCGGCAGTTCACGCGGATCGGCTGGTTCGAGCCGAGCCGCTCGAGCACGCCGTCCTGCAGCACGCGCAGCAGCTTCACCTGCAGCGCGAGCGGCATGCTTTCGATTTCGTCGAGGAACAACGTGCCGCCGGACGCGTATTCGAGCTTGCCGATGCGCCGCTTCGCGGCGCCGGTGAACGCACCGGACTCGTAGCCGAACATCTCCGATTCGAACATCGGCTCGGGCAACGCGCCGCAATTCACCGCGATGAACGGCTTGTCGCGGCGCGGCGACAGCTCGTGCAGGCTGCGCGCGATCAGCTCCTTGCCGGCGCCCGTGTCGCCGTTGATCAGCACCGACGCGTCGGTCGGCGCGACGTTCGCGATCAGCTTGCGCACCTGCTCGATCGCGGGGCTGCGGCCGATGATGCGCGGCGCGACGACGTTCTGCCCGGCCAGCTCGCGCCGCAGCGCGTGATTCTCGAGCACGAGCTCGCGGCGCTCGAGCGCGCGGCGCACCGTCTCGATCAGGCGCTCGGCCGCGAACGGCTTTTCGATGAAGTCGTACGCGCCGTCGCGCATCGCCTGCACGGCCATCGAGATGTCGCCGTGCCCGGTAACGAGGATCACCGGCACGTCCGGCACGCGCTCGCGGCACTGCGCGAGCACGTCGAGCCCGCTCGCACCGGGCAGCCGGATGTCGCTGACGATCGCGCCGGCGGTATCCGCGACGATCGCCTTCTCGGCCGCCTCGGCCGATTCGAAGCCGGCGACGTCGAAGCCCGCCAGTTGAAGGCTCTGCACGCTCGCCCGGCGCACGAGCGCATCGTCTTCGATATAGATCACTTGCAGCCGGTTGGCCATCTTGGTCACTCGCTCCTGACAGGCGCAGCGCTCGCGCGCGGCGCTCGTTGATGCCGGTCGTTCGCCGACCGGGTCTGCGGCCTACGGCGGGCTCGCGCTAATGCGAGCCCGCCGGCTCGGACACGGAGTCCGGATGATGCGTGCGAGCGCGACGCAGCGTCAAGACGAACAGCGCGCCGCCCGACGGGGCGTTGCGTGCGGTCAGCGCGCCGCCCGCGTCGCTCGCGATCGACGACGAGATCGCAAGGCCCAGCCCGAGCCCGCGCCCCATTTCCTTGGTCGTGAAGAACGGCTCGAATAGGCGCGGCAGCAGATCGGGCGCGATGCCGGAGCCGTTGTCGCGCACCTCCACCGCGAGCGTCGCGGCCGACACCGCGATCGTCACCTCGATGGCCGGCGCCGCGACGCCGGCGACCGCGTCGAGCGCGTTGCCGAGCAGGTTGATCAGCACCTGTTCGAGGCGCAGGTCCTCGCAGCGCGCGACGAGCTCCGGATAGTCGCGCGCCAGATCGAGCGGCGCGTCCTGCGCGGGCGACACGGTCGCGTCCTGCAGCGTCAGCGTGAGCGCGACGCCGCGCAGGCGCTCGTCGAGCAGCGACAGCACGCTGCGCAGCGCGCGCACGACGAGCGCCTGCTCGTTGCGCGGCTTCGCGCGGCCGACGAACAGCTTCAGCTGGTTCGTGATCTTGCCCATCCGCTCGGTGAGCGCGGCGATCGCTTCCAGGTTCTCGCGCGCGGCGGCCTGTTCGCCGCGATCGAGCAGCACGCGCGTGTTGTCCGAGAAACTGCGCAGCGCCGCGAGCGGCTGGTTCAGTTCATGCGTGATGCCGGCCGCCATCTGGCCGAGCGCGGCAAGCTTGCTCGCCTGGATCAGTTCGTCGTGCGCGGCGCGCAGCTCCTGCTCCGCACGGATCCGGTCGCCGACTTCCTTCTGCAACTGCTCGTTCGCTTCAGACAAATCGGCCGTACGCTCCTCGACGCGCCGGTTCAGCTCCGCGTACGCCTGTTGCAGCAGCGCACGGCCGCGGATCATCTCGCGCACGCGGGCGCGGCGCATCCGCCAGTAGAACGCGAGCAGCGCGACCGACACGAAGCCGAAGCCGGTGACGATCGTCGCGTTGCGCGCATCGGCATCGATCGGCGCGATCGGCGCGAGCGTGACGAGCTGCCAGTCGGGCTCGCCGATCCGGCGCTTGCTGGCGAGAAAGCGCGGCGCGCGCCGGCCGGCGCCCAGGCGCACGATTTCCGCATCGGCGCCGAGCGTCTGCTCGACGCGCAGCGGCAGCGGCGTGACCGGTTGCTGCGCGTACTGGCGCGTTTCGTAGATCGATGCGGCCACAGGCCCCGTGAGCGGGCGCAGCGTGTGGTACTTCCACGCGGGCACCGACGACAGGAACACGACACCGTGATCGTCCACGACGACGAGCGGCTCGGACGCATCGGCACCCTGGAACCATTCGAGGTTGAGCTTCACGACGACGACGCCCGCGATCTTGCCGTCGTGCCACACGGGCTGCGAGATGTAGTAGCCGGGATCGCGCGAGATCGTGCCGATCCCGAAGAAGCGGCCGACCCGGCCGTTCATCGCATCGAGGAAATACGGGCGGAAACGGTATTCGATCCCGACGAAGCTGTCGGGCGCGCGCCAGTTGCTGGCGGCGACGCACAGGCCGTCCGCACCGATCACATAGGTGACGGTCGCGTGCGCGTGTTCGTTGAGGTCTTCGAGATAGCGGTTGACGCGGGCGGTGTAGTCGCCGCGCTTCGGCTCGGCGAGCAGATCCTGCACGTACGGATGGCTGCCGAGCAGATAAGGCAGCGATTCGTAGCGGTCGAGCGTGCTCTTGAGCGCGTTGGTGGTGCGATCGACGCGCACCGCGGCATTGCGCTGCAGCTCGGCGACGCCGCGCTGCCAGGTGACCGTCCACGTGAGCGCGCATGCCGCGACGAGCGCGGCGGCGAGCACGACGAGGATGAGCAGGCGGCGCGTCACGGTCGAGGCTTCCTGGCGATGCGGATCGCCTATTGTGTCATAGGCCTGCGCATCGATACCCCGGCCGCCGCGGGCCGCACGGCCGGCGGGCGGTGCCGCCGCCTGCTCGTTCATCGGGTCAGACGCCGGCCGCCTTCTCGGTCGGCGCGACTTCGCCGCCGCCCTTCAGCGCCTGGCGCAGCTTGTTGCGGTCGAGCTCCTTCTCCCATGCCGACACGACGACGGTCGCCACGCCGTTGCCGACGATGTTGGTCAGCGCACGGCATTCGCTCATGAAGCGGTCGATGCCGAGGATCAGCACCATGCCCGACAGCGGGATCGTCGGCACGACGGCCAGCGTCGCGGCGAGCGTGATGAAGCCCGCCCCCGTCACGCCGCTCGCGCCCTTCGACGTGAGCATCGCGACGGCCAGCAGCGTGAGCTGCTGCATCCACGTCAGCTCGATGTTGGTCGCCTGCGCGATGAACAGCACGGCCATCGTCATGTAGATGTTGGTGCCGTCGAGGTTGAACGAATAACCGGTGGGCACGACGAGGCCGACGACCGAACGCGAGCAGCCGGCCTTCTCGAGCTTTTCCATCAGCTGCGGCAGTGCGGCTTCCGACGAGCTCGTGCCGAGCACGATCAGCAGCTCTTCCTTGATGTACGACACGAAGCGGATGATCGAGAAGCCGGTGGCGCGCGCGATCCCGCCGAGCACGACCAGCACGAACACGACCGAGGTCAGGTAGAACGTGCCGATCAGCTTCAGCAGCGGCACCAGCGAGCCGACGCCGTACTTGCCGATCGTGAATGCCATCGCGCCGAACGCGCCGATCGGGGCCAGCTTCGTGACGATGTGCACGATGCCGAACAGCACGCGCGTCAGGCCGTCGATGAAGTCGGTCACGACCTTGCCGCGCTCGCCGAGGTGCGCGAGCACGCTGCCGAACAGCAGCGCGATCAGCAGGATCTGCAGGATTTCACCCTGCGCGAACGCGTCGACCATCGTGTTCGGGATGATGTGCATCAGGAAGTCGACCGTCGACTGCCCGTGCGCCTTCGCCGCGTACGACGCGACGGCCTTGCCGTCAAGCGTCGCCGGATCGATGTTGAAGCCGACGCCCGGACGCAGGATGTGCGTGGCCGCGAGGCCGAGCAGCAGCGCGAAGGTCGACACGATCTCGAAGTACAGCAGCGCCTTGCCGCCGACGCGGCCCACCTTCTTCATGTCCTCCATGCCGGCGATGCCGGTGACGACCGTACAGAAGATGATCGGACCGATCACCATCTTGATCAGCTTGATGAAGCCGTCGCCGAGCGGCTTCATGTCGGTGGCGATCGACGGGTAGAAGTGGCCGAGGATCACGCCGACGATGATGGCGAAAATCACCTGCACATAGAGCACTTTGTAGAAGGGTTTCTTCTTCACGATGGTTCCTGCTGAAGTAGATGAGCCGTGGAAACGGCGTCACGCGCGCAGGCGAATGTCTCAGGGGAAAGGCATTCGCCCGCGCGGCTGCCGTGCCGCAACAAGCGATGCCTCAGGACATCCGGAGGGGGAGGAAGGCATTGGTCATCGGTTGTCTCCTTGCTTGCTGTAGTAGTTCGGCCGGGGGGATGGCCGTGCGTTTTATATCGCAAGGTCGATGCCAGGTTTCCGGAACCCCTCAAGCCGTTGTTTTCATTGTATTTCCCATAATGCGGCAGGCAAGGAAATCCGGTATTCCGGATTTCCGGAAAATATCCGTCCGGCGATCCGGACGGATGCATCGTTTCATCGGATGAATCAATGCTGGACGGCGCGGCTCGCGAGCACGCCCGTCTGCGCGTAGAACTCCTGCCGAGCGAACGCGTCGCGCTCGCGGCGTGCGCGTTCGCCGCGATCCGCGAGCGAGCCGACCACGATCCCGACGAACGCGAGCGGCACCGACACCAGCGCCGGGTTGTCGAGGAACACCGGTGCATGCGCATGGTGCAGCACGTCGACCCACACCGACTTCGACAGCACCGTGAGCGCGACCGCCGACACGAGGCCGAGGCCGCCGCCGAGCACTGCGCCGCGCGTGGTCATCCCGCGCCAGAAGATCGACATCGCGAGCACCGGGAAATTGGCGCTCGCGGCCACCGCCGCGACGAGCCCGACCATGAACGCGACGTTCACGTGCTCGAACAGGATCGACAGCGCGATCGCGATGGCCGACAACCCGATCGTCGCCGCGCGCGAGATGCGCATCTCGAGCCGTTCGTCGGGCTTGCCGCGCGCCCACATCTGCGCATACAGGTCGTGCGAGATCGTCGTCGCGCCGGCGAGCGTCAGCCCCGCGACCACCGCGAGGATCGTCGCGAACGTGACGGCCGCGATGAACCCGTAGAACCAGTTGCCGCCCACTGCCTGCGCGAGCTTCACCGCGACCATGTTCGAGCCGCCGAGCAGGTCGTGCGTCAGGTTGAACGTGCCGTTCGCGCCGAGCCGGAAGAATTCCGGATGCTGCGCGAGCAGCACGATCGCGGAGAAGCCGATCACGAAGGTCAGCAGGTAGAAGTAGCCGATGAAGCCGGTCGCGTAGAGCACCGACTTGCGCGCCTCCCTCGCGTTCGGCACCGTGAAGAAGCGCATCAGGATGTGCGGGAAGCCGGCCGTGCCGAACATCAGCGCGATGCCGAGCGACAGCGCGTTGGCCGGGTCGCGGATCAGCTTGCCGGGCCCCATGATCGACAGCGCGCCCGGATGCACGGCCACCGCGCGGCGGAACATCGCGTCGATGCTGAAGCCGAATTCGCCGAGGGCGAGCAACGCGAGCAGCGTCGCGCCGCACAGCAGCAGCACGGCCTTGATCACCTGCACCCAGGTGGTCGCGGTCATCCCGCCGAAGAACACGTAGACGACCATCAGCACGCCGACGATCAGCTCGGCCGTGCCGTACGACAGCCCGAACAGCAGCTGGATCAGCTTGCCCGCGCCGACCATCTGCACGACCAGGTACAGCACGACGATCGTCAGCGCGTTCGCCGAGGTCAGCAGCCGGATCGGCCGCTGCGCGAAGCGGTACGCGACGACGTCGACGAACGTGAACTTGCCGAGGTTGCGCAGCGGTTCGGCGATCAGGAACATCACGAACGGCCAGCCGACCAGGAAGCCGATCGAGTAGATCAGCCCGTCGAAGCCGAACATGAACACCATGCCGGACAGCCCGAGGAACGACGCGGCCGACATGTAGTCGCCGGCGATCGCGAGCCCGTTCTGCAGCCCGGTGATGCCGCCTCCGGCCGTGTAGAAGTCGCGCGTCGAACGCGTGCGGCGCGCGGCCCAGCGCGTGAGCGCGAGCGTCGCGAACACGAACGCGAAGAACATCCCGATCGCGACCGGGTTCAGCTCGACCTTGTCGGGCATCGGGCCGGCGACGCCGGTCGCATGGGCGATGGAGGAAACGAGGGAAACGAGGATGGCCAGCGCGCCGGGCGCGCTCGAAATGAATCGCATGTCGGGCTCCGTCACGGACGTTGCAGGATCGCGTCGACGCGGCGGTCGAACGCACGGTTCGCGCGCAGCACGTAGCACGCGGTCAGGCCGATCGCGACCAGGATGATCGCGACGCCCGCGGCGATCCCGACCGTCGTCGTCGCGCCGCGGTACAGCGGCGCGGCGAGCACGTGCGGCGCGAGCGCGACGAGCAGGATGAAGCCGTAGTACGTGGCGATCATCAGCGCCGTCAGCGTGAAGCTGAAGCGGCGCCGCGCCCGCACGAGCTGCTGGTAGTCGCGGCGCGCCGTGACCGATTCGATGACGGAAAGCTCCATGGTGTCTCCATTTCCGGCTCGTCATGGCGAGCGGTGTTGTGTGGTATGGTCGGCGCGCGTCGACTCACCGCCCGCGCCGCGGCGGAACAAGCGAGCTACACGACGCGATCCGCGCGCAGCCGCGCGATGTCCTCCGCCGACATCCCGAGCCAGCCGCCGAGCACCGCGTCCGTATCCGCGCCGAGCACCGGCGGCGCACCGCGCACCGGCAGCCGCGCGCCGTCGAAGCGGTACGGCGGTGCGAGCACGTCGACGCCGCCCGCGACCGGATGCGGCTGCCGCGTGACGAGCCCGGCGCGGGTCGCGCGTTCGGACGTCAGCGCTTCGTGCAAACCGAGCACTTCGCCGCACGGAATGCCTGCCTCGGCGAGCGCCGCCAGCAGCGTCGCGCGCGACCGGCGCGCGAGTTCGCCGCGAATCTCGGGCAGCAGGCCGGCGCGATTCTCCGAGCGGCCGAGGTTCGTCTTGTAGCGTTCGTCGGCCGCGAGATCGGGCCGCCCGATCGCATCGCAGAAACGCGCGAACTGCGTGTTGTTGCCGACCGTGATCACGAGCGGGCCGTCGGCCGCGTCGAACACGCCGTACGGCACGATCGACGGATGCGCGTTGCCGTAGCGCGGCGGGTCCTCACCCATCAGCAGCGCGTCGAGCCCGTAGTACGCGGTGATCATCAGCCCGCAGTCGAACAGCGCCATCTCGATGCGGCGTCCGCGCCCCGTCGTATGGCGCTCGTACAACGCGGCGAGGATCGCCTGCGCCGAATACATGCCGGTGAACAGGTCGACCGCCGCGACGCCGAACTTCAGCGGCGGCTGGCCGGCCTCGCCGTTCAGCGCCATCAGCCCCGCCTCGCCCTGCACGACGAGGTCGTAGCCGGGCCGCGCGGCCTCCGGGCCCGAGCGGTCGTAGCCGGAAATCGCGCAATGCACGAGCCGCGGATTCAGTTCGGCGAGCGCGTCGTAGCCGAGCCCGAGCTTCTCCGCGCCGCCGCACTTGAAGTTATGGAGCACCACGTCGGCCTGCGCGGCCAGCTTGCGCGCGATGCGCTGGCCGGCCTCCGTCTGCAGGTCGACGCAGATCGACCGCTTGCTGCGATTCACGCTGTTGAAATACGTCGTTTCGGTCTCGCCGATCCGCAGCCCCCAGTCGCGCGTATCGTCGCCGCGCGCCGGATGCTCGACCTTGATCACTTCCGCGCCGAAATCGGCGAGCACCATCGCGCACCACGGGCCCGCGAGCACGCGCGAGAAATCGAGCACCTTCACGCCGGCCAGCGGCAGCGCGTGCGCATCGTTCGTCATCGTCGTCTCCTCCATTCACGTGTCCGCGCTTATTGTTTCGACAGCGCGATGTAGCGCGCGAGGTGGTGATCCTCGTCGCCGAGCTGATGATCGATCATCACGAGGCGCTTCGCGTAATGCGACAGCGGCAGCTCCCACGTCATCCCGATCCCGCCGTGCAGCTGGATGCTTTCTTCCGCGACCAGCGTGCCGATCCGGCCGATGCTGTATTTCGCCGCCGCGAGCGCGCGCTCGCGCACCGCGCGCGGCGCATCGAGCTGCGCGGCCGCGTTGATCACGGCCGAGCGCGCCTCCTCGACTTCGAGCAGCAGGTCGGCCATCCGGTGCTGCAGCGCCTGGAAGCTGCCGATCGGCATCCCGAACTGCTTGCGCGTGCGCAGGTAGTCGAGCGTGTGCGCCTTCGCGACGTCCATCGCGCCGAGCGCTTCCGCCGACAGCGCGAGCAGCCCGTAGCCGAGCACGCGTTCGAGCAGTGCGGCGCCCGCTTCGCCGTCGAGCGCGTCCGGCGCGCCGAGCGCGGCATCGGCCGGCAGCGCGACACGCTCGAAGCGCACTTCGGCCGCGCGACCGCCGTCGATCTTCCTGTAATCGCGCAGCGACACGCCCGGCGCATCGGCCGGTACGACGAACAGGCCGATGCCGGCCGCGTCGTCGTCGTTGCCCGACACGCGCGCGCTGACGACGAAGAACGCCGCCTGCGCGGCCTGGTCGACGACGCCCTTCGCGCCCGTCAGCACCCAGCCGTCGCCCGACCGTTCGGCGCGCGTGCGCACCGTCGTCAGTTCGTAATGCGAGCCCGGTTCGTCGTGCGCGAATGCGGCGCTCGCGCTGCCGTCGATCAGCGCGGCGAGCCGCTCGCGATGCGCATCGCCGCCGGCGAGCGCCAGCGCACGGCCCGCGAGCAGCGCGCCGAGGAACGGCTCGACGACGAGCCCGCGTCCGAGGCATTCGAACACCACGGCGATGTCGAAGCCGGCGCCGCCGAAGCCGCCGTCGGCTTCGGCAAACAGCGCGCCGACCGTGCCGAGTTCGGCGAAGCGCTGCCACATCGCGCGGTCGAAGCCTTCGGCCGACTGCGCGATGCGGTCGCGCACCGGGAACGCGTACTGTTCGGCGATGAAGCGGTTCAACGTGTCCGCCAGCATCCGGCGGTCTTCTGTGTGCTGGAAATCCATCGTCGCGTCCCTCTTACAGCCCGAGCATCATCTTCGCGATGATGTTCTTCTGGATCTCGTTCGAGCCGCCGAAGATCGACAGCTTGCGGTTGTTGAAATACTGCTGCGCGGCGCTCGCGGCTTCGTCGGGGCCGACCGGTTCGCCGGCGTAATCGGCGTCGAGCGCGTCGTCGACGAACGGCTGCGCGTACGGCCCCATCGCGCGGCGCATCAGCGCGGTGATCTCCTGGCGGATCTGCGTGCCGCGGATCTTCAGCATCGAGCTCTCCGCGCCCGGCACGCCGCCGCCCGCGACCGCGGCCAGCACGCGCAGATTGGTCGTGCGCATGTTTTCCAGTTCGATCTCGACGCGGGCAAGCCGCGCGGCGAAGAACGGATCGTCGGCAAGCGGCCGGCCATTCTTCGTGACCTTCGCGGCGACCGCGCGCAGCCGGTCGAGGGCGGCGGTCGAGAAGCCGATTCCGGCGATGTTGGTGCGCTCGTACGTGAGCAGGTATTTCGCGTAGGTCCAGCCGCGGTTCTCTTCGCCGACGAGGTTCTCCACGGGCACACGCACGTCGGTGAAAAACACCTCGTTCACCTCGTGCTCGCCGTCGAGCGTGATGATCGGGCGGACCTCGACGCCCGGCGTGTTCATGTCGATCAGCAGGAAGCTGATGCCTTCCTGCTTGCGTACGTCCGTCGCGGTGCGTACGAGGCAGAAGATCATGTTCGCGTAGTGGCCGAGCGTGGTCCACGTCTTCTGGCCGTTCACGACGTAATGATCGCCCTGCACGTCCACACGCCGCACCGCGCTGGTCTTCACCGCCGCGAGATCGGAACCGGCGCCCGGCTCCGAATAGCCCTGGCACCACCAGTCGGTACCGTCGAGAATGCGCGGCAGCCAGTGGCGCTTCTGCGCTTCGTTGCCGTACTTGATCAGCACGGGGCCGAGCATGTTCACGCCGAACGGCACGATGCGCGGCGCGCCGGCGAGCGCGCATTCGTTGTCGAACAGGAATTTCTGCGCGACGCTCCAGCCGGGGCCGCCGTATTCGCGCGGCCAGTGACTCGCGAGCCAGCCGCGCGCGTTGA
The DNA here is from genome assembly GCF_902833155.1 of Burkholderia sp. BCC1047. Lineage (NCBI taxonomy): Bacteria > Pseudomonadati > Pseudomonadota > Betaproteobacteria > Burkholderiales > Burkholderiaceae > Burkholderia > Burkholderia sp. BCC1047. The sequence continues at coordinate 13,933 of NZ_CADFEH010000016.1, forward strand.
GGATCGCATGCCATTCGCGCATGTCGTCGCGCGTCAGGTGCAGGCCGCCCTTCACCTTGCGCGCGATGCGCTCCGGCAGTTCGGCTTGCAGGAAGCGCTGCACTTCCGTGCGGAACGCTTCCTCTTCGGGAGTGAAATCAAGGTCCATCGTGGGTCCGTGGCGAATGCGGTGGGCGTTCAGTCGATGCGGTTCAGGCTCGCGAAATCCGCGCCGCGCGCGACGAGATCGACGAGCAGCGGCGACGGCTTCCAGAACAGCGGATCTTCGTTCGCGAACGCGCGGATATCGGCGAGCACGTTCGCGAGGCCGACCGTGTCCGCGTAGTGCATCGGGCCCCCGCGATAGCGCGGGAAGCCGTAGCCGTACAGGAACACCGCGTCGACATCGAGCGGACGCAGCGCGATCTTCTCGTGCACGACGTTCGCGCCTTCGTTGATCATCGCGGCGAGGTAGCGGCGCAGGATCTCGTCATCGGCGAACGTGCGCGGCGTGACGCCCTTCTTCGCACGCTCTGCCGCGACGATCGCGTCGACTTCCGGGTCGGGCGTGCCGACGCGCGCGCCGTCCGGATACAGGTAGTAGCCGCGACCGGTCTTCTGCCCGAACCAGCCGCGCTCGCACAGCCGGTCGGAAATCTCCACGTAGCGCGCGTTCGGATCGCGCGTCGCCGCGCGGCGCTTGCGGGTCGCCCAGCCGATGTCGCCGCCCGCGAGGTCGACGACCTGGAACGGGCCCATCGGGAAGCCGAACTCGCGCACCGCGCGATCGATCTGGTACGGCGACGCGCCGTCTTCCATCAGGTAGTCGGCGGCAGTGCGATAGACGGCGAGGATCCGGTTGCCGATGAAGCCGTCGCACACGCCCGCGCGCACCGGCGTCTTCTTCAATTGCCTGGCCAGCGCGAACGCGGTCGCGACGACGTCCGCGCTCACGCGCTTCGGCACGACGATCTCGAGCAGCTTCATCACGTTGGCCGGCGAGAAGAAATGCAGGCCGATCACGTCGGCCGGCCGGTCGATGCTCGCGGCGAGCGCATCGATGTCGAGATACGACGTGTTGGTCGCGAGCACCGCGCCCGGCTTGCACACGCGCGCGAGTTCGGCGAACACCGCCTGCTTCACGGCCATGTCCTCGAATACGGCTTCGATCACGACGTCGGCCTGCGCGAGCGCGTCGTACGACGTGCTGCCCTCGAAGCGCGCGAGGCGCGCCGCGTGCGCGGCCGGCGTCATCCGGCCTTTCGCGACGAGGCCGTCGTACACCTTCTCGACGTGCGCACGGCCGCGCGCGAGCGACGCGTCGTCGCGCTCGATCATCGTCACCGGCAGCCCGGCGTCGAGCGCCGCGACCGCGATGCCCGCGCCCATCGTGCCGCCGCCGACCACGCCGATCCGCTCGACCGGCCGTGCGCTCGCGCGCCGCGCCTCGGGCGCCTTCGCCGCTTCGCGTTCCGCGAAGAACGCATGCACGAGGCCCGCGCGCTGCGGGCTGTCGATGCACTGCAGGAACAGGCTGCGTTCGTACTTCATCCCCGCGTCGAACGACTGCGTGAGCGCGGCCTCGACCGCATCGACGATCTTCGCCGGCGAGAAGAGCCCGCGCGACTTCTTCGGCAATTCCGCGCGCGCCGCGTCGATCGCGGCCTGCGCGGCCGCGCGGTCGGCCAGGCCCTGCGCGTCGCGCGTGCGGCGCACCGGCGCGCCGAGCGACACGAGTTCCTGCGCGTACGCGAGCCCTTCGGCGAGCGTGTCGTCGCTGTGCGCGATGCGATCGACGAGGCCGAGCGCGAGCGCTTCGTCGGCGCTCGCATGGCGGCCCGTCAGCATCAGGTCGAGCGCGGCCTTCGCGCCGATCAGGCGCGGCGCGCGCTGCGTGCCGCCCCCGCCGGGCAGCAGGCCGAGCGTCACTTCGGGCAGACCGAGCTTCGTGCCGGGCACCGCGAGCCGGTAATGCGCGGCCAGCGCGACTTCGAGGCCGCCGCCGAGCGTCGCGCCGTGCAGCGCGACCACGACCGGCTTGGTACCCGATTCGATCCGCTCGCACACGTCGGGCAGCGACGGCGGCACGGGCGGCTTGCCGAATTCGCGGATGTCGGCGCCCGCGATGAAGTTGCGGCCGGCGCCGACGATCAGCACCGCGCGGATCGCGTCGTCGGCCTGCGCGGCGTCGATCGCGTCGGCGAGGCCGCGCCGCACGTCGGCGGACAGCGCGTTGACGGGCGGATGGTCGACCGTGACGACGAGCACCTTGTCGCGCCGTTCGCGCGTGACGGTGCCGGCCGTCGGGCTGGCGGGGGAAGCGGTGGCATTCATCGTGTCTCCAGTGGTGCGGTGCGCCGGGCGGCAGGAACCGGTCGGGCCGGCCAGCAGCGCCGGTGCGCGAGCCAGTCCGGGCGGCGCGGGAAACCGTCCGGCATGGTTGCCGGGCATGACTCGATTCTCGATTGATCGAGATTCATTGACAATTCCCGCACGCCTTTACAAGCTGTCAAATCTGACTTGACACTGAATGCTTCCGGACCGTTTCTGTGCGTTAAACGGGACGGATCAGGAGACACCCGCATGGACCTGAACGCGCTGACGCTGCTCGTCGAGATCCTCGACGCCGGCAATCTCAGCAAAGCCGCGCAGCGACTCAAGATGAGCCGCGCGAACATCAGCTACCGCTTGAACCAGCTCGAACGCTCGATCGGCCAGCAGCTCGTGCGGCGCACGACGCGGCGCATGGAGCCGACCGAGATCGGGCTAAAGCTGTACGAGCACGGCCGGCGCATCCGCAACGAACTGCTCGCCGCGCAGGAATCGGTGACGACGCTCGGCCAGGACCTGCAGGGCCGCGTGCGGCTGTCGGTGCCGAGCGGCTACGGGCAGATGGTGATGTCCGACTGGCTGCTCGCGTTCAAGCGGCTCCATCCGGGCATCGTGCTCGACGTGGTGTTCGAGAATCGCGTGGAAGACCTGATGCGCGACGAAGTCGACATCGCGATCCGCGTGATGTCCGAGCCGCCGCAGAACCTCGTCGCGCGCGACATGGGCGCGGTGCGCTACGTCGCATGCGCGTCGCCCGCGTTCGCGGCCGCGCACGGGATGCCGGCGAGCCTCGGCGCGCTGGCCGCCGCGCCGGTCGTCACTGCGACGGTGCTGGGCCGGCAGCTCCGCATCGCCGCGTATCTCGGCGACGAACGCCACGAGGTGCTGCTCGAACCGACGTTGATTTCGGAGAACTTCCTGTTCCTGCGCCAGGCGATCCTCGCGGGGATCGGCGTCGGCATCGTGCCCGACTACGTGATGCAGGACGACCTGCGGCACGGCGCCGTCGTCACGTCGCTCGATGCGTACCGGCTCAGCATCTTCGGCACCCACATGTACATGCTCTACATGCCGAACCGCCACCACACGCGCGCGACGTCGACGTTCATAGAGTTCATCCTCGAACAGGCCGGCAAGACCGGCCGGGGCGGGCCCGGCGGGAGGCGTCAGGGTTTCCTGTCGGATGACAAGCCGCCGGGCGCACGGCGACAATAGCGCGCCGGGGCGGGCAGCGCCGTTGCGCCCGCACCGATGTCAACGTCAACGCCGCTCTCCTTCGAATTCACTGCTGCCGAGGGTTCCATGTTCGACCGGATTCGTCCGCATTCGCGTCCCTGGACGCTGCTTGCCGCCGTCGCGCTCGTCGCGTTGAACGCCGGCTGCACGTCCCCGTCCGCGCCGTCGGGCGCCGTCGTCCCGGTCGCCGCCGCATCGGGCGCGGCCGTCCCGCTGCCCGGCGTTCACGCGCCCGAACTGTCGTCCGGCTGGACCGACAAGCCGGGCTGGACCTCGCAGCACTTCATGATCGCGGCCGCGAACCCGCTCGCGACGCAGGCCGGCTACGACATGCTGAAGGCCGGCGGCACCGCGATCGACGCGGCCATCGCGACGCAGATGGTGCTCGCGCTGGTCGAGCCGCAATCGTCGGGGATCGGCGGCGGCGCGTTCATGCTGTACTTCGACGGCAAGACGACGCAGGCGTACGACGGCCGCGAAACCGCGCCGGCCGCCGCGACCGAGCGCCTCTTCTACGGGCCGACCGGCCAGCCGATGGGCTTCTACGAAGGCGTCGTCGGCGGGCGCTCGGTCGGCACGCCGGGCGTGCTGCGCATGCTCGACGCCGCGCACCGCGCGCACGGCAAGCTGCCCTGGCGCCGGCTGTTCCAGCCGGCCATCCGGCTCGCCGAGCGCGGCTTCACGATCAGCCCGCGCCTGGCGATGCTGATCGCGAACGACAAGTACCTGAACAACGACCCGGCCGCCCGCGCGTACTTCTACAACGCGGACGGCACGCCGAAGGCCGCCGGCACGGTGCTGAAGAACCCGGCGCTCGCAACCGTGCTGCGCCAGGTCGCCGATCGCGGCGCGAACGCGTTCTACAGCGGCGCGATCGCGCGCGACATCGTCGCGAAGGTACGCAAGCATCCGACCAACCCGGGGCTGCTGTCGTTGCAGGATCTCGCGCGCTACCAGCCGAAGGTGCGCGCGCCGCTGTGCGCCGACTACCGGCGCTCGGTCGTGTGCGGGATGCCGCCGCCGTCGTCGGGCGGCCTCGCGATCGCGCAGATGCTCGGCATGCTCGAAGCGATGCCCGACTGGCAGCAGATCGGCGCGCAGAAGCCCGTGCGCAACGCGGTCGGCTACGAGCCGACGCCGTTCGCCGCGCACCTGTTCAGCGAAGCCGGGCGCCTCGCGTATGCGGACCGCGCCCGCTACGTGGCCGATCCCGATTTCGTGCCGCTGCCGGGCGGCAACTGGGCGAGCCTCACCGACAAGACCTATCTCGCGCAGCGCGCGCGGCTGATCGGCGACAGCAGCATGGGCGTCGCGCAGGCCGGCACGCCGCAGGGCGCGACGCTCGCGCTGGCCGACGACCGCAGCCCCGAATTGCCGTCGACGTCCGACATCGCGATCGTCGACCGCTACGGCCAGGCGGTGTCGATGACGACCAGCGTCGAGGATGCGTTCGGCTCGCGGCTGATGGTGCGCGGCTTCATGCTGAACAACCAGCTCACCGATTTCTCGTTCGCATCGACCGACAACGGCCGGCCGGTCGCGAACCGCGTGCAGCCCGGCAAGCGGCCGCGCTCGGCGATGTCACCGGAACTCGTGTTCGACAAGAAGACGAAGCAGGTGACGATGATCGTCGGCTCGGCCGGCGGCCCCGCGATCATCAATCACGTCGCGAAGACGCTGGTCGGCGTGCTCGACTGGGGGATGACGATGCAGCAGGCGATCGCGCTGCCGAACTTCGGGTCGATGAACGGGCCGACGCAGCTCGAGCGCGGCCGCGTGTCGGACGCGCTCGCCGACGGGCTGAAGGGCCGCGGGCACGACGTGCGGATCGTCGAGATGAATTCGGGGCTGCAGGGGATCCAGCGGCTGAACGTGCAGGGGCAGACGGTGTGGTTCGGCGGCGCGGATCCGCGGCGGGAAGGCGTGGCGATGGGGGATTGAGCGCGGCAGGCACGAGCGGCGCGTACGCGCTCGTTACCCGTGCCGTCAGCGTGACGTCAGCGTGACGTCAGCCGCGCCCCTTCCACGGCACCACCCGCCGCTCGACCCAGCGCATCGCAAGATCGAACAGCCACGCGATCGCGCCGATCAGCAGAATGCCCATCACGACGATGTCGGTACGCAGGAAGCTCGATGCGTTGAGCACCATCTGCCCGAGCCCGGCCGTCGCGGCAACCATCTCGGCCGCGACGAGCGTCGTCCAGCCGAACCCGATCGCGATCCGCAGCCCCGTGAGGATTTCCGGCAGCGCGGCCGGCAGCACCACGTGGCGCACGATCTGCACGAAGCTGCCCCCGAGCGAATACGCGGCGTTGATCTGCTCGACGGTTGCCGCACGCACGCCGGCGCGCGCGGCCATCGCGATCGGCGCGAAGCAGGCGAGGAAGATCACGACGAGCTTCGCCGTCTCGTCGATGCCGAACCAGATCACGACGAGCGGCAGATACGCGAGCGGCGGCAACGGCCGATAGAACTCCAGCAGCGGATCGAGCACGCCGCGCGCGATGCGGCTCACGCCCATCAGGATGCCGGCCGGCACGCCGATCGCGGTCGCGAGCGCGAACGCACCGAACACGCGAGCGGCGCTCCACAACAGATGGTCGGACAACGGCAGGCCGCCCTGGATGCGGCCGTGCCACGCGTCGACGAACGCGGTCCACACCGCTTCCGGCGCGGGCAGGAACAGCGGCGGCAGCCACTGCAGATGCGTCGCGACCCACCACAGCACGGCCAGCGCCGTGACCGTCGCGGCGCTCAACGCGGCCGTCTTCCCCTGCCCCGGCAACCGGTAGCGATGCGATATGCGTGCAGGACGCGCGGCGCGATGCCGCTGCGTCGCGCGTTGATCCTGCCCGAGCTCCGCGGCCGTTCGATCCGCCGCCCACGATTCCTGCGTGCTCATGTCGTCCTGCCTGTGCAATGTACTGATCCGGCCACGCCCGACGGACGCGCCCTGCCTCGCGAATTCATGCATCACGCCGACTCCGCGACCGCCTCGTCGCGATGCAGATACGCGATCAGCCGCTCGCGCCACGCGATGAAATCCGGCGACGACTTCACCGCACGCGCGTCGCGCGATTCGACGTAGCGACGCGCGAACGGCAGCTCGAAGGTTTCGGCGATGCGGCCGGGACCCGGCGTCATCACGACGAGACGCGTCGCGAGAAACAGCGCCTCCTCGACGTCGTGCGTGATGAAGAACACCGTCTTGCCGGTACGCGCCCATACGTCGAGCACGAGCGCCTGCATCGTGCCGCGCGTCATCGCATCGAGTGCGCCCATCGGCTCGTCCATCAGCAGCACGCGCGGATCGCTCGCGAGCGCACGCGCGATGCCGACGCGCTGCTGCATCCCGCCCGACAGCTCGTACACCCGCGCATGCGCATGGCGCTCGAGGCCGACAAGCGCGAGCATCTCTTTCGCGCGCGCTTCGCGTTCGGCTTTCGACACGCGCGCGAAGCGCAACCCGAGCGCGACGTTCTCGAGCACGTCGAGCCACGGCAACAACGCGTATTTCTGGAACACGACGCCACGATCGGCGCCGGGGCCCGTGACGGGCACGCCGTCGACGCACACGTCGCCGGTCGTCGGCGCGACGAAGCCGGCCATGCAGTTCAGCAGCGTCGTCTTCCCGCACCCGGACGCACCGAGCGCGACGACGAATTCACCGGACTCGATGCGCAGGTCGACGCGCGCGAGCGCCTGCGTCGTCGGCCTGCCGCGCTCGCCCGGATACGCGACCGATACCTGACGGACTTCCAGCGTGCTCATGATCGAAGGGCTCCGCGATGAGTGGGCTAAGTGGCCGCGCTCAGCGCGCGGCCTTCTGCACGAACTGCGGATCGACGCCGGCCGAATAGTCGGCGAGCACCGTCTGGATCGTGCCTTGCGATTTGAGGAATGCAGCCGTGGCCGCGAGCGACTTCGCGGCACCCGATTGCGCGCCGCCGCCGAGCCACGTCGGCGATGCCTGTTCGGCCGCCGTCGGGAATGCGTAGAGCGCGAGGCTGGCCGGCACGTCCTGCGCGTTCGCGCCGGACACCTTCGCGACCGCCGCGACCTGCGGCGAGCCGACCTTCCACGCCGCCGCATGCGCGCGGTAGTCGGCGTCTGCCGCCGCGAGCACCTTCACGAAGCGCGTGACGAACTCGGGGTTCTCGCGCGCGAACTTGCGGCTCACGACGAAGCCGTCGAAGGTCGACTTGCCGCTTTCCTTCGCAACCTGGCCGGACGTCGTCAGCACGGTGCCCGACTGCTTGACCTTCGCGAGCACCGGGTCCCAGATGTAGGTCGCGTCGATGTCGCCGCGCGTCCACGCGGCCGCGACTTCGGGCGGACGTAGGTTGACGATCTTCACGTCGTTCGGATTGACGCCCGCGGCCTGCAGCGCGACGAGCGTATGGAAGTGCGACGTCGACACGAACGGCACGCCGATCTTCTTGCCCTTCAGCGCGGCGACGCTGGTCACGCCCGAGCCGTTGCGCGCGACGAGCGCCTCGGCGTCGTTGATGTTGTCGAGCACCCAGAACAGCGAGATGTCGAGCCCCTGCGACAGGCCGGCCGCGATCGGGCTCGACCCGGCTTCGCCGAGCTGCACGGAGCCCGACGCGAGCGCGCGGATCACGTCGGCGCCGCTGTCGAGCTTGCGGAACGTCACCTTGTAGCCGGTCGCCTTTTCGACTTCACCGCTCGCCTGCGCGTAGCGCCACGGCACGACCATGTCCTGGTACGCGATCACGACTTCGCGCGATTCGGCGTGCGCCGCGCCGAGCGCGGCAAAGGCGGTCAGTGCGACGACGGCGCGGCGGATGAAGCTGAAACGGGACATGCGGCTCTCCTTCGGAATGCGGGCATTGCTGCGGGAGAGCCGACTTTACGAGCTTTGCGCACGGCGGGAGCGAACTTATCCTGCGAAGCTATCGATGCCGTTTCAGCTTTGCTTTTCATGCTCGACCGGAATGCGCGTCCGGTCGGGTGACGTTTGTCGTGCAAAGGCGCGGGTCGCGCGTTTCATCGAACGCACACGGCGCAAGCCGCCCTTAACCTCCGTGTGCGATGCGACGCGCTGGCCTGCCGAGAAGCGCGCGAACCCGCTCGGTCTGAGCATGCTCGAATGCATCCTCGAGATCGTCGAGCTCGCGGGGCGTCATGCCGACGTCGGCCGACTGGCCGACGCGTCGCCACCCCTGAACCCCATCGAACACTTCGCCCGTCGCGGCAAGTGCCTGCTCACGCGTCAACGAAAAGTAGCCACACGCATCGAGCAGCATGTCGATCGAATCGATAGGGCCGACCTCTTCGGTAAGCCACGTTTTCGACTCGCGCAGCTTGCCGGGTATCGGATTCAGGTCGAATGCAGGCGCGAGCCGCCAGCGCCCGTCGCCGTCGTACAGAAAGCCGAGATTCTGCAGATGGTCGTCGGTGTTCGTGATGAGCAGGTTGAACACCAGACGCCGCCAAAGCTGGCGCACATCGTCGAGCGGGTGCGCGCCGCGCTGCCGCATGATGTCCACGATCTCGGTATACGCGTGTTCTTCATGGCGAGCGGCCTCCAGCATCGAGGCGGCAGACAGATACGGAATACGACGACCGTCATCGGTCCGATCAAACCGCTCGATGAGCGCGACCGGCGTGCCGCCCACCTTCACGCAGCGCGCGGCCGCCGTATCGATCCGGGCCGCGCGTGCGAGACGCAAAGCCAGCACTTCGGCCCGCGTCACGCTGATGGTGTCTCCGACACTCGGGAACTTGCCGATCGCCAATCTGCCGTTCTCGTCCAGCACCGTGCATTTCGGGCGCATACCGCCCAGCGAGGTGCCCTTGCCTTGCAGGTAGCGCAAATCGTCGGCCGTGTCGGTTCCCGCATCGAGCGCATGAGTGGCTTCGGCGATCCGCCCGAGTTCGATGAACGGCGGCGTGGTTCGGCAGCCGTCCTCCGCGGTCCGCAGATACCGACCCGCGCGGCAAAGCCGCAACGCACCGACCCGACTGAAATCGTCCACCGCGCACAGATAGTCCAGCTCATTGAGCGGCCTCAGATCGGGCTGGGTCCGGCGCAGCTTCGCATGCGCGCGATCGATGACGCGCCGCCCCCAAGCATCGGGCTCCGTATCGGCGAGTGCGAAGTGAAACGCCGAATCCGCGGCATGCGGCGCTCGACGAGTCTGATAACCGGATTGGAGCGGCAGATCGGGTGAAATCTCGAAACGGTCGGGATGCGACAGCCAGGCCTCGTCATAGACGAACTGGGACAGCTCGCGCCGCCCTCGACTCACGTACAGTACCTGGCCGACCGGCAGCCCGGCCGTGCCGATACGTAGCTCCAGTGTGTCGCTGACATCCGGTTTGATTGCTTTGCCGTTCATTCGCCGCTCAGAATGCATGGGTGGTTTTCTTGCGCATGCGAACCCGCTGCGGCAATTGGTCATCCATCAACGCAAGCCCGACATCGTCCTGCGCGCTATCGAGCAGATCGCCCAGCCGGTCGAGCTCGCCGAATACCTGAAGCACGCGCGCCAGCACATGCAGTTGCATACGCGGATCGCCGGCCTCCAGTCGCTTGATCGTGCTGAGTCCCGCGCCGACGCGCTCGGCCAGCGCCTGCTGCGTCAAGCCGCGCCGACGCCGACCGCGATTGATGTCGCTGCCCAGTTTCTTGAGTGTCCGCTGTACGGTGACAGGAAGAGGTCGCTCATTCTGACGGCTCTCAACCGGACCCTTATTGGCTTTAATAGTTCCCATATGACCCATTATAGGTCGAGATATGACGAACGGAGGCTCGATGCAATTTAAAGGATCCGAACAGAACCGCAAACGGTCTTAAAGGATCTCACCAGACACTTAAATGCCAAAAATGATCGGCGACACGGCGTGCGTGCAACCCGAATACCATCGGTAGCGCTCGACATGTCGCCCGGACCTTGGCGCGACATCGCAATCATCATCGGCCACAACGGGCCGGGCCTCAATTCGGCCGTTTGGTCATGTTCCGCACCGCCAACGAAAAAGCCCGCATCGCTGCGGGCTTTCGGGACTGCGGGACTTCTGCCGAAGGAGGCGAATGCGGTGCTCAGACCACCCCGGCCCCGTGCGCCTGCAGATCGGCGTGATAGCTCGAGCGCACCATCGCGCCGACGGCCGCGTGCGTGAAGCCCATCTTGTACGCCTCTTCTTCATACATCTTGAACGTATCCGGATGCACATACGCACGCACCGGCAGGTGGTGCTCGGACGGCTGCAGGTACTGGCCGATCGTCAGCATGTCGACGTCGTGCGCGCGCAGGTCGCGCATCACCTGGAGGATTTCCTCTTCGGTCTCGCCGAGGCCGACCATCAGGCCCGATTTCGTCGCGACGTCCGGATGCAGCGCCTTGAAGTCCTTCAAGAGCTTCAGCGAGTGCGCGTAGTCCGAACCCGGACGCGCTTCCTTGTACAGGCGCGGCACCGTTTCGAGGTTGTGGTTCATCACGTCGGGCGGCGCGGCGTTCAGGATCGAGATCGCGCGGTCGAGACGGCCGCGGAAGTCCGGCGTCAGGATCTCGATGCGCGTGTCCGGCGACTGCGCACGCGTTTCGCGAATGCACTCGACGAAGTGAGCGGCGCCGCCGTCGCGCAGGTCGTCGCGATCGACGCTCGTGATCACCACGTACTTGAGCTTGAGCGCGGCGATCGTGCGCGCGAGGTTCTTCGGTTCATCGGCGTCGAGCGGATCGGGACGGCCGTGGCCGACGTCGCAGAACGGGCAGCGGCGCGTGCACTTGTCGCCCATGATCATGAACGTCGCGGTGCCCTTGCCGAAGCATTCGCCGATGTTCGGGCAGCTCGCTTCCTCGCACACGGTGTGCAGGTTGTGCTCGCGCAGGATCGTCTTGATCTCGTTGAAGCGCGAGCTGCCGGTGGCCGCCTTCACGCGGATCCACTCGGGCTTCTTCAGCTTTTCGATCGGAATGACCTTGATCGGGATGCGCGCCGTCTTCGCCTGCGCCTTCTGCTTGGCGGTCGGATCGTAGGCAGGAGTCGCGGCCGTATCGGCCGGTGCGGGAGAAGCGGTAACGTCAGTCATTCGATTGTTCCAGTGCGTGCGGCTTGTCGGCGGCCGCGGATGCGCCGTCGAGGTTGGCGATCAGACGGCTCACCAGCGTGTGGGCGACGTCGTTCCAGTCGGCGGCCACCTCGAGGCTCGCCATGTCGACGGTTTCCAGTCCGGCATAGCCGCACGGGTTGATCGCGAGAAACGGGCGCAGATCCATCTTCACGTTCAGGCTCAGCCCGTGATAGCTGCAGCCGTTGCGGATCTTCAGGCCGAGGGCCGCGATTTTCGCGCCCTCGTGCACGCCGGATGCCACGTAGATCCCGGGCGCGCCCGCCTTGCGGACCGAAGCGAGATTATACGCCGCGAGGGTTTCGATCACGGCCTCCTCGATCTTCGTCACGAGCGTGCGCACCATCAGCTTGCGCCGGCGCAGGTCCAGCAGCAGGTAGACGACGATCTGGCCGGGGCCGTGGTAGGTAATTTGCCCGCCGCGGTCGACCTTCACGAGCGGCACGCCGCTGTCGGCCACCAGCAGGTGCGCCGGGTCGCCGGCCTGGCCGAGCGTATAGACGGGCGGATGCTCGACCACCCAGAGCTCGTCGCCGGTGTCGGCCGTGCGCGTGTCGGTGAACGCGCGCATCGCGTCGAAACTCGCGTCGTACGCCTCGCGGCCCCGCCACCGCACGATGACCGGCTGGGCCGGCTGATCCGGGACTCCGGCGGGCGATGCGGAAACGGCGACAGGCGTGGACACGATGGAAACCGGCGAAACGGACATGGGCGGTAGTTTACCGAAAACCCGTGGGTCTCGCCGGCCTGGGGACGGGGACGGATCGCCGGTATCCGTCGGATGAAACGATGGTCAGACGGTACGCCAGCCGTCGTGCAGCAGCGCGTTGACGCGTTCGCGCAGCCGCGACAGCCCACCGAGCGCGACTTCCCGCGGCGGGCGCGACACCGAGAACGCGACGCATGCGCCCTCGCGGCCTTCCGCGCTGAGCCACAGCCGCTCGCCGCGGCGCAGCTTCAGCGTCTCGCCGTCGGCCAGGAAGTAGTCGTCGACGTCGTTGCTGCGCGTCGCCCAGACCGGCCCGCACTGGACGATCAGCCGCGTGCTGCGTTGCACCTTCATCGGTACGGTCTCGCCCGGGGGAATTTCGAAGGTGATGCTTGAAGAGATTTCTTGCATGATCGACTCCGCCAATAAGTGCTTCGATGACTACAATCCTAGTCACTTGAAGGTGTCCGACCAAACGACCAATTTTCACGTCGATGTGAGGAAAATTAGCAAATGGACCTCCGCCAGCTGCCGGCGCTGAACGCGATTCGCGCGTTCGAAGCCGCCGCCCGCCACGAGAACTTCTCGCGCGCCGCCGACGAGCTGTTCGTCACGCACGGCGCGGTCAGCCACCAGGTGCGCGCGCTCGAGGAGGAGCTCGGCGTGCAGCTGTTCACGCGCAACGGCAAGCGGCTGTGCCTGACCGACGCCGGCATGCGCTACGCGCAGCAGATCCGCACCGCGCTGATGGTGATCGCCGACGCGACGCGCGACGTGCGCGCGAGCGACCGCGACCGGCGGCTGGTGGTGTCGATGCTTTCGTCATTCGCCGCGCGCTTCATCACGCCGCGCATCGGCACGTTCATCGAGCGGCATCCGGAAATCGACGTGGAGCTGCAGTCGACCAACTCGCTCACCGATTTCGCGCGCGACGACGTCGATCTCGCGATCCGCTTCGGCTTCGGCAGCTATCCGGGGCTGCACGTGGAGCCGCTGTTCGAGGAGGTATTCTTTCCGGCGTGCGCGCCGACGCTGAACGGCGGCAAGCTGCCGCAGACGCCCGCCGATCTCGCGCACTACCCGCTGCTGCGCTCGGACGACGAGCTGTGGCGGCCGTGGTTCGACGCGGCCGGGCTCGATACGCTGACCGAGCCGAAACGGGGGATTCTGTACCAGGATTCGTCGAACCTGCTGCTGGCCGCGATCGAGGGCCAGGGCATCGCGCTGGTGCGTCGCTCGCTCGCGGTGCACGACCTGCTCGACGGGCGCATCGTGCGCCTGTTCGACATCGACGGGCCGAGCCCGTGGCACTATTTTTTCGTGTGTCCGCCGCCGCTCTTGAACACGCCGCGCGTGCAGGCGTTCCGCACCTGGCTGTTCGAGGAAGTCGCCGAATACAAGCGTCTGTGCGACGAGTTGGACGCGCGGCGCGCGGCGGGCAAATGCCCCGCCGAGTGCGCGCTGGAAGGAGGATGGAAAGGGATCAGCGGCCGATTACGCTGACCCGGGCGCCGGAACGAACGAGCGCTTAAAGAACGACCTTGACCATCGGATGGCCGGTCAGCGCGCGATAGATGTTGTCGAGTTGTTCCTGGCTCGTCGCGCGCACGGTGATCGTCAGGCCCGTGTAATTGCCGCCGCTCGACGCGCGCTCCTCGATCTTCTCGACGTCGATCTCGTTGTCGTGAACGGCGACGACCTTGAAGATCGTGTCCTTGAATTCGGGGTGCGCCTTGCCCATGATCTTGATCGGGAAATCGCACGGAAACTCCAGCAGCGACTCCTTCCGGGTCTCGATCGCGCCGGTGACCTCGACGGTTTTGGTCGGTTCGCTCATCATTTTCTCCGGGTTAGGTCAAACTGTTCAAACTCGCGTGCCTTCGCACGCTGGTACGCGTCATACAGCGCCGCGAACACGGGGCCCGGCTTGCCGCCCTGCACGGGCAGATCGTCGAGCGACGTCACAGGCAGGATTTCCTTGGTGGCCGACGTCAGCATGATTTCGTCGGCCGAGCGCAGCTCGACCTCGCTGATCTCCCGCGCGACGAACCGGATCCCGCACTCTTCGGCCAGCTGCTCGACCAGCGCGTAGCGGATCCCTTCGAGGATCTTGTTGCTGCGCGGCGGCGCGAACAGCTCGCCGTTCTTCACGATCCACACGTTCGACGACGAGCCTTCGGTCACGTTGTCGTCGCGCAGCTGGATCGTCTCGAACGCATCGCGTTCGGCCGCATGCTGCGCCATCAACACGTTGCCGAGCAGCGAGATCGACTTGATGTCGCAATGCAGCCAGCGGCGATCCTCGGCCGTCACGCAGCGCACGCCCTTCGCGCGCTCCGCTTCGGACGGCAGGCGCAGCGGGCTCGTCATCGCGAACACCGTCGGCACCGCGTTCGCCGGGAACGCGTGGCCGCGCTTCGCGACGCCGCGCGTCACCTGCAGGTAGACGAGCGCGTTGCCGTCGGCGAGGCCTTCGGCGTTCGCCGCGACCACCCGCTCGATCAACGCGCGCCAGCCGGCCGCATCGTGCGGGTTGTCGATGCCGATCTTCTTCAGGCTGCGCGCGAGCCGGTCCAGATGCTGTTCGATCCGGAACGGCACGTGCGCGCCGTCGTGCGCATAGACGGGGACGACTTCATACACGCCATCGCCGAAGATGAATCCGCGGTCGAGCACCGGCACACGGGCTTCGGACAGCGGCACCAGTTCCTCCTGCGCCGAGACGCTGAGGTAGACGATCGGTTCGAATTCGGCTTGGCTCATAGCTTTGACAGATGGGGATGAAGTCGTGAAAACAAAGGCCCGTCGTGCTTACTTCTTCTTGCTGAACATCAGCAGGATCGAGTCCCAGATACGTCCGAAGATACCCGCTTCCGGCACCGCCTGCAGCGCGACGACCGGGAATTCGGACAGCGTCTTGCCGTCGGCGACGATCTTCACGGTGCCGACCTGCTGGCCTGCCGCGAGCGGCGCGATCAGCGGCGCGTTGACGTCGACCTCGGTCTTGACCTTGTCGCCGAGGCCGCGCGGCACGGTCGCCCACTGGTCGCCCTTCACGCCGACCTGCACGGTGTTGTCCTTGCCCTTGTAGACGCGCGGCGTCGACATCGCCTGGCCCCCCTTGAACAGGCGCACCGAATCGAACGCGCTGTAGCCGTAGTTCAGCATCTTCATGCTGTCCTGCGTACGGTCGCTTTCCTTCTGCTCGCCCATCATCACCGACACGAGGCGGCGCTGGCCGTCGACGCCCGGGATCGCGCGCTTCGCCGACGCGATCAGGCAGTAACCGGCCGCCTGCGTGTGCCCCGTCTTCAGGCCGTCGACCGTCGGGTCGAGCCACAGCAGACGGTTGCGGTTGCCCTGGCGGATGTTGTTGTACTTGAATTCCTTCTCCGAGAAGATGCCGTAGTACTGCGGAAAATCGCGGATCAGGTGGGCCGACAGCTTCGCGAGATCGCCGGCCGTCGTGTAGTGGTTCGGGTCGGGCATGCCGTTCACGTCGGCGAAATGCGTGCCCTTCATGCCGAGGCGCTGCGCCTCGTCGTTCATCAGCGTGACGAACTGTCCTTCGCTGCCGCCGACGAGTTCGGCCAGCGCGATCGCGGCGTCGTTGCCCGACTGGATGATCATCCCGTACACGAGGTCGTGCACGGACACCGGCTTGTTCGCCTCGATGAACATGCGCGACTCGTCGCGGCCGACGCGGCGCACGGCTTCGCTCGGCGTGACGATCTGCTCCATCGAGATCTTCTTCTTGTCGAGCGCCTCGAACACGAGGTAGGCCGTCATCAGCTTCGTCAGCGACGCCGGCTCGACGCGTTCGTCCGCATTGCCCGATGCGAGCACCGTGTTGCTCGTCGCGTCGACGAGCACCCACGAGCGCGCGTTCACGCCCGGCGGCGGCACCACGCCCGGCATGTAGGTCGCGGGCGCGCCGGTGAACTGCTCGGCGGCCGGCGCCGCATGCGCGGCCTTGGCCTTGGCGGCCGGCTTCGCCTCGGCGACGACGATCGTCGATGCGAGCGCGACGGGCAGCATCACGCCGAGCGCGACGTTGCGCGCGGCGGTGCTGAAGGCGATGGAGGAAGCGAGGGACTTGAGGCCTTGGGAAGACAGACGCATGATCGATTCAGGCTGATGGCAGAAAGTGCGGTGCGAAACGCGCAGGGTTGAACGGCAAGGCGGCGGGCGTGTCGGTCGCTCGCCCGACACCGTCGGGCGACGCGAAACGCGCCGGTTGGACTCGTGCGGGCGCGTTCGGTTCGCGGCCGTCGCGAGCGGGCGGACAGGCGGCGAAACGAGCGCCGCATGGGCCCAGCCGGGCCGCGGGCAACGCGAAAGCGGCCATTATACGTGGCCGCGAACGGCGTTTTCGCGAACGTGGCGGCGGACGTCCGCAACCCGGTTGCGCGAGCATCGCACGGGAATGCGGCGGGCACGCGTGCTCGAAGCCGCGCGAAAGGCGTGCGCAGGCGGCGTGCAAGCCGGGTTACGCCGCGATGCGGCAGGCGGGGCGCCGTGCGGTGCGGCGCGATGTCGCGTGAAGTTTCGGGAAGGGTCGCGCATCGTCCGGACGGGCGCCGGTGCGCGGTACGGGCCGCCCGCGCTTACACCGGCGCCCGCCTGCCGGCTAGCGCCACGCGTCGACGATGATGCGCTTCAGCACGTGCAGCTTGCGATGGAGGAAATGCTCGGCGCCGGGGATCACGACGACCGGCAGCTCCTGCGGCCGCGCCCAGTCGTACACCGACGCGATCGGCACCGTGTCGTCGGTTTCGCCGTGGATCACGAGCGTGTTCTCGGGCACGTCGGCCACCTGCCAGCGGCTCGCGGCCGTACCGACGAACACCATCCGCTCGATCGTCTCGCCCGCGTCGCGCAGGCGCTTCGCGACGTGCGACAGCACGAAGGTGCCGAACGAGAAGCCCGCGAGCACGAGCGGCAGGTCCGCATACGCGGGCAGCGCGCGCATGTGCGCGAGCACCGCGAGAAGATCGTCGGCCTCGCCCGTGCCGTTGTCGTGCACGCCTTCGGTCGCGCCGACGCCACGGAAGTTCGACCGGTAGACGACGTAGTTCAGTTGCACGAGCGTGCGCGCGAGCGTCTGCGCGACCTTGTTGTCCATCGTGCCGCCGAACAGCGGATGCGGGTGCGCGACGAGCGCGACGCCGCGCGGCGCGGCGCCGCCTTCGCGCACGGCGTCGGGCAGGTCGACCGCGATTTCGATCTGGCCGATCGGGCCCGCGATCAGCGATTTCTGCGTATGAACGTTCATTCGGCCGGCCCGCTCAGATCTTCAGGCGGTCGACGACGTTGCCGTCGCGCAGGTGCGACTCGACGATCTCGTCGATGTCGGCCTGGTCGACGTACGTGTACCACGTGCCTTCCGGATACACGACCATCACCGGCCCTTCCTCGCAGCGGTCGAGGCAGCCGGCCTTGTTGATGCGCACCTTGCCGGGCCCCGCGAGACCGAGTTCCTTCACGCGCTTTTTCGCGTATTCCTGCATGGTCTGCGCATTGCATTGCGCGCAGCTCGGGCGCTCGGCGCCCGGATCGCGCTGGTTCAGGCAGAAGAAGACGTGGTGCTGGTAGTAGGAATCCATGATGGTGACGAGCGGCCCGGCGCGAGGCCGTGCGCAAAGAAGGGCGATGAATTGCCGTTGCGCAAGGCGGCAACGGAGGATGCGGACGATTATAGCGAGCGGCGCACGCGGCTGCCCGCGGCACGCCCGCCGCCGCGCGGCCCCGGGCTGCCGCGTCAGCGGCGCAGCGCGGCCGGCAGCCACGCGTGCTCGACGCGCTGGCCGAGCCAGATCAGCGCCGCGTAGGGCCAGATCCACGCGAGCCAGCGCGCGAGGCTGTTGAAGTGCACGTAGCGGCCCTGCCGCCACCCCGACAGCGTGAAGTCGAAGAACGGGTTGACCGGCAGCAGGTTCACGAGCGCGACGCCGGCCAGCAGCGCGAGCGCCGCGAGCATCGCGCGCCACGTCGCCGGCACGCGCAATGCGACGAGCGCCGCCGCGAAACCGAGCTCGATGCCGAGCCGCGCGCCGGGCGTCGCCCACACGACGACGAGGCCGGTGGCCGACTGCATGAACGTCGCGGCCGCCTTCAGCACCAGCGTGGCGACCACCAGCGCGATCAGCAGCCGGATGCGCGGCGCGCGCGGGCGCATCGCGAGCGACGCGATCGCCAGCGCGGCGAACAGCATCAGCCCGCCGAGCACCGCTTCCCACGCGGAATCGGACAGCCAGCCGTCGACCCGCTCGGGCCATTCGCTGACGCGCCACGCGGCCGGCAGCCACGCGAGCAGCGCGTCCTGCATCGACGCGTCGGCGCGCTCCCACAGCGCGGCCGGCCAGTCGCCGATGCCGAACAGGAACGGCGACGGAAACACGATCGCGAACGGCCACAGCGCGGCGAGCAGCAGCGGCGTCGAACCGTCGGCCTCCAGCCACGCGAAGCGCAGCCGGCGCAGCGCGCCGCGGTCGAGCAGCGCGCCGGTGGCCGGCGCGGCGAGCGCCGCGCCCAGCAGCGCGCCGAGCGCGTTGGCGCCAAGGTCGAGATTCGACGCGACGCGCGTCGGCAGGTAGGTCTGCAGCGCTTCCATCGCGCCCGACAGCAGCACGCCGAGCGCGCCCGCGATCAGCGTCGCGGCCACGCCGCGCCAGCGCGGGTGCAGCGCGAGCACGCCGAGCGCGCCGAACGGCAGATAGCCGAGCACGTTCGTGGCCACGTCGAACGTGGTCACGTAGCGCTGCATCGGCGCGAACAGGTAATCGAACGGACCGATGCCGAGCGACAGCCAGCCTTCGAACGGATACAGCGACGCATAGACGATCAGCGCCGCGTAAGCGGCAAACGCCTGCCGCGCGAGCGGCGACGCGCGATGCGTGCCCGGCACGTTCATCGCGGATGCAATCGCGGCTGCACGTCGGCCGTCACGGCGTGCCCGCGTACGCCTGCACGCCGACCCACGCGGCGATCTGCGACACGAGTTCGTCGCTGGCCGCCGCGAGCGCACGCGCGCCGCCGGCCGCGTCGGGCGTGCTCGACGGCGCCCGCGCGACGAACGTGCGCTGGCCGAGCACCTTGCCGTCCTGCATCAGCGTCGCGCGCGCGGTCACCGCGCCGTGGCTTTGCGACTGTCCGTCGAAAACCTGTTCGAATTCGCTCAGGTCGACCTTGAGCGTCGGCGCGCGCACGCCGTCGGCGCCTTCGAGCACCGTCCCGCGCGACGACAGCGCGCCGCGCAGCCGCTGCGTGAGCAGTTGCGCGGGCGGCGCGGTCCAGCGGCTGTCGCGATAGACGGCCACGTGCTGCGCATCGGCGTACGCGAGGCGGTACGCGAACTTGTCGGAATCGAGCGCGTCCGGCGCGGCGACGTCGAGCACCTTCAGCGCGGGGCCCGAACCGGTGGTCGTCACCGACGACGCGGGCCCGAGGTCGTAGCGGATATTGGACAGCACCGCGTCGTTGCCGGCGCAGCCGGCCGCCAGTACGAGCGTCAGTACGGCAAGCGCGGCCGCGGCCGGGCGCAGCGCGCGGTCAAGAATTCGTGGCATGGCGTATTCCTGCATGAGGTTTCCGGTTTTCGATGGGCGTCACTTCCCGGCCGTCGCACCCGGCCAGACGAAGCCCGCTTCGCCCGGCCCCGGCGCCGCGCCGGGCGAGCCGAACAACAGACTGCGCGGGTTGCGACCGAGTTCACCGGCAACGTCCTTCAATTGCCGCGACGCATCGCCGACGCTATCGGCCAGCGCGTTGAAGCGCGGCAGCGTGTCGTACTGCACGCGCGCGTTCAGGCCGTTCAGCGCGACGCCGACCTGCTCGGCGGCCGTGCCGGCCTTGTTCAGGTTCGACACGAGCGGCCCGTTCGGCTGCAGCAGCGTGTTCGCCGACGCCATCGCGCGGTTCACCTCGTGCATCGTTTCCGGCAGCGCGGTGACGGCCGGGCCGAGCTGCCTGGTCAGCGTCGCGGCGCCGTCGGCCGCGTGCTGCAGGCTTTCGGCGGTCGCGCGCAACTGCTCGCGCATCTCCGGCGACATCAGCGCGTTCGCGCTCTTCGCGGCCAGTTCGAGTTGCCGCAGCAGCACGTCGCCGCGCTCCTGGATCTGGTCGAACAGGCTCGGCCGCATCGGGATCTGCGCGATCGACTTCGCGGACGACGGCAGCGGCGCCAGATCGCGCCCCGTATCCTCGAGCTGCACGAACGCGATGCCGGTCACGCCCTGGAAGCCGAGGCTGCCGTAGGTCGACTGCGTGATCGGCGCGTCGTGATCGACGAGAATGCGGATCCGGATCTGTCCCGGATGCGTGCGATCGAAGCCGATCGACTGCACCTTGCCGACGTCGAGGCCGCGAAAGCGCACGGCCGCGTCCGGGAACAGCCCGGTCACGTTGGTGCGCGCGAGCAGGTCGTACGGCACGCGCACGGTGCGGTCGACGTTGAACCAGAACACGGTGCCCGCGATCGCGAGCGTCAGCGCGATCGTGAACAGGCCGGCCCAGAACGCATGTGATTTGTTTTCCATTCGCGGGTTCCTTGCTTCTACAGCTCGACGCTCGACAGCGCCGGTTCGAGGGCCGCCTTCGGCAGCTTCGCGCGCCGCTCGGGCGGCAGCGCCTGCAATGCGCGGCGCCCGCGCAGCCCCAGGAAATATTCGTGGATGAACGGATGGTCGACGTTCGCGGCCTCCTCGACGGGCGCGGCGACCAGCACCTTGCGGTCGGCCAGCACCGCGACGCGCGTCGACAGCGCGACCATCGTGTCGAGGTCGTGCGTCACCATCACGACGGTCAGCCCGAGCGTGCGGTGCAGCGTCGCGATCAACTCGACGAATTCGTCGGACGCCTGCGGATCGAGGCCGGCCGTCGGCTCGTCGAGGAACAGCAGCTCGGGCTCCAGCGCGATCGCGCGCGCGATGCCGACCCGCTTCACCATCCCGCCCGACAGCGCGGCCGGCATCTTCGACGCGTGCTTGCACGGCAGCCCGACCATCTCGAGCTTCAGCATCACGATGTCGTGCAGCAGGTCCGGCGGCACGCGGCCGAGCTCGCGCAGCGGCTGCGCGACGTTGTCGAACACCGTCATCGACGAGAACAGCGCGCCCTGCTGGAACAGCATCCCCGAACGCGTGCGCATCATCCGCGCGGTCGCGTCGTCGATCGTCGCCGTATCCTCGCCGAACACCTTGATCGTGCCCGACGTCGGCCGCTCGAGGCCGAGGATCTGGCGCACGAGCGTCGTCTTGCCGGAGCCCGACCCGCCGACGATCGACACGATCTCGCCGCGCCGCACGTCGAAGTCGAGCTTCTGGTGAACGACGTTGCGCCCGTAGCGCTTGGTCAGGTTGCGCACCTCGATCACGAGGTTGCCGGCGTCGGCGGCCGCGTCCGGCCCGGCGCCGACCGACCCGGCGCCGATCGCCGCGGCATGCGCGGTCGTTTCGTTCGATGCGTTCATCCGAGCCCCACGTTCTGGAACAGGATCGCGAACACCGCGTCGGCGAGAATCACGACCGTGATCGACGACACGACCGACGTGGTCGTGCCTTCGCCGAGGCTCTGCGAGTTCGCCTTGATCCGGAAGCCGAAATGGCACGCGACCAGCGCGATCAGCATGCCGAACACGACGCCCTTGCCGACGCCGATGTACAGGTTCGCGATCGGCACGACGCCCGGCAGCGAGCGCACGAAATAGTTGATGTCGATGCCGAGCACCAGCTTCGCGGCGAGCGCGCCGCCCGTCAGCGCGATGATGTTGGTCCACATCACGAGCAGCGGCATCGCGACGCCGAGCGCGAGCACGCGCGGCAGGATCAGCCGCAGCCCGTGCGGGATGCCCATCACGCGCATCGCGTCGAGCTCCTCGGTCACGCGCATCACGCCGATCTGCGCGGTGATCGCCGAGCCCGAGCGGCCCGCGACGAGGATCGCCGACAGCACGGGACCGAGCTCGCGGATCACCGACAGCCCGAGAATGTTCACGATATAGCGGTTCGCGCCGAACATCTGCAACTGCTGCGCGGACAGGTAGCTGAGCACGATGCCGATCAGGAACGCGACGAGCGCGGTGATCGGCAGCGCCTGCGCGCCGGCGCTGTAGATGTTCGCCGAGGTCTCCTTCCACGGCATCGTCCGTGGGCGGCGCAGCACCGACAGCGCGTCGAGGATCACGCGGCCGAACATCGCGATGCCGCCCTGCAGGTGTTCGCCGAACGCGAAGATCGCCAGGCCGAGCCGCGTGACGGGATCGAACCGCACGATGCGCTCGGGCGCCTCGCGCTGGCTGTCGAGCCGTTCGATGCGCTCGAAGATCGTGCGCTGCGTGGCGCTCAGCGCGACGCCGGCCGGCAGCTTGCGGCCCCACACGCGCCACAGCGCCTGGCCGCCGACGTGGTCGAGCCGCTCGATGCCGGACAGATCCCATTCGCTCACGCGCCCGCTGGCGAGGGTCGCGATGCGGCGCGCCACGGCGCCGCGGTTGCGCGCGAGCGACAGCGCGGTCCACTGGCCGGTCAGGCGCACCGTCTGGCCCTGGCCGCCGGCGTCGACCGACAGGCCGGGAGGAGTCTCGAAGTCCAAGGGCGGGTTGTTTGCAAAAGGATGACAGCGGCCATTGTAGCGAACCGCCCGGCGCCGCGACGTGAGGATTACGGCCGGCATGCCCGGCCGCGGCGCCGGGCCGGGCATGCCGGCCGGGGCCGGCCCGAAGCCGCCGCGGGCCTCGGCCAGCGGCCGGCGTCGCGACCTTTCATTGTTCCGTCACGTTTCCTTTCGATACTCTCACGCGCCGCACCTCAGGCCGTCGGCGCGCCGCGCCGCCATTCGTGCGTACCTCGCGTTTCATAAAACAGAACACCGAACAGGACAACCGATGCGTCTCCCCCCGCTTTCCCGCCGCCACGTGCCGGCCGCCGCCGCGCTCGCCAGCCTCGCCTTCGTCCTCGCCGGCTGCGGCGGCGACGACGTCACCGCCACGCCGCCGTCGCAGCCCGAGGCCCAGGCGCCCGTCGGCACGACGGCCACGCTCGCGCTGCTCGAGACGACCGACCTGCACACCAACGTGCTGTCGTACGACTATTTCAAGCTCGCCGCCGACAATTCGCTCGGCTTCGAGCGCGTGTCGACGCTGATCGCGCAGGCGCGCAAGCAGTACCCGAACACGCTGCTGCTCGACAACGGCGACACGATCCAGGGCACAGCGCTGTCGGACTACCAGGCGCTCGTGAAGCCGATCGGCTGCGACCAGACGCTCGCGATCTACAAGGTGATGAACGCCGCGAAATTCGACGGCGGCGGGATCGGCAACCACGAGTTCAACTACGGGCTGCCGTACCTGTCGCAGGTGACCGGCAACACGTTCGAGGTCGACGGCCTGCCCGCGCCCGCCCAGCAGAAGAAGTGCGCGGGCCCGGACTTCCCGCAGGTGCTCGCGAACGTGATCAGCGCGAAGACCAATGCGCCGCTGTTCACGCCGTACACGATCCTGACGCGCACGGTGACGGCCACGACGCCGGACGGCAAGACGGTCAGCGCGCCCGTGAAGATCGGCATCATCGGCTTCACGCCGCCCGCGATCATGAACTGGGACAAGCGCTGGCTCGACGGCAAGGTCTACACGACCGGGCTGAAGGAAGCGGCCGAGAAGTACATTCCGGAGATGCGCGCGAAGGGCGCCGATCTCGTCGTCGCGATCTCGCACGGCGGCCTCGACAATTCCGCGTACTCGCCGACGATGGAAAACGGCAGCTGGTGGCTGTCGAAGGTGTCCGGCATCGACGCGATGCTGATCGGCCACTCGCACCAGGTGTTCCCGGACGCGAACAGCACCGTCGCGCAGTTCAACCTGCCGGGCGTCGACAAGGTCAAGGGCACCGTCAACGGCGTGCCGACCGTGATGGCCAACTACTGGGGCAAGCACCTCGGCGTGATCAAGCTCGGCCTGAAGTTCGACGGCAAGACGTGGATCGTCGACAAGTCGCTAACGACCGTCGAGGCGCGGCCGATCCAGAACGCCGACAAGAGCTACGTCGCGGCCGACCCGTCGGTGTCCGCCGCGATCGCGGCCGAGCACCAGGCGACGATCGACTACGTGAAGACGCCGATCGGCTCGACCGACTACCGGATGAACTCGTACTTCGCGGACGTCGGCGATCCGGGCGCGATCCAGATCGTCAACGAAGCGCAGGCCGACTACGTGAAGACCTACGTGCAGGCGAACCTGCCGCAGTACGCGTCGCTGCCGGTGCTGTCGGTCAGCGCGCCGTTCAAGAGCGGCTTCGGCGGCGGCACCGACTACACCGACGTCGCGCCGGGCGCGCTCGCGATCAACAACGCGGCCGACCTGTACCTGTATCCGAACACCGTGTACGCGGTGAAGGTGAGCGGCGCCGACGTGAAGAACTGGCTCGAGACGGCCGCGAAGCGCTTCAACACGATCGACCCGACCAAGGCCACCGTGCAGCCGCTCGTCAGCACCTTCCCCGGCTACAACTTCGACATGTTCACGTCGGCCGATCTCGCGTATGAAATCGACGTCACGCAGCCGGTCGGCAGCCGGATCCGGAACCTGACGTACAAGGGTGCGCCGATCGACCCGAACGCGCAGTTCATCGTCGCGACCAATAACTACCGCGCGAGCGGCGGCGGCAACTTCCCGGGCCTCGACGGCAGCAAGACGATCTTCGCGTCGCCCGACGCGAACCGCGACGTGCTGATCGCGTTCATCAAGAAGCGCGGCGCGATCACGCGCGCGGCCGACGGCGCGCAGCGCAGCTGGCGCTTCACGAAGCTCGCGAGCTCGGTCGCGCACGTGCGGTTCGCGTCCGCGCCGAACCGCCTCGGCGACGCGGCGGCGGCCGGCCTGACCGGCATCACGCAGGTCGCGGCCGACGACGGCTCGGGCAAGAACCTCGCGACCTACGAGATCGACCTCACGCAATGAGACACACGATGCAACCGATCCGGACGATGCGGCCCGCCGAAACCGGCTTCGCCGCCGCCGCGCGGCGCGTGCTGCGCGCGAAACTCCCGCCGGCCGCGCTGCTTGCGACGGCGGCCGTGACCGTCGCGGCCGTCGTCGCGGCGACCGGCCTGCGCGGCGCCGGCGCCGGCGCCGCGCCGAGCGCCGCGCAGCTCGACGAATGGCAGGCGATGGTCACGCAGGCGACCGAGCCGCATGCGCTGGCGCAGTTGCGCACGCTCGCGCGCCGCGGCTCGGGCGCCGCGCAGGCAGCGCTCGGCATCGCGCTCGTCGATGCGCATGAACCGGGGCTGCGCGACGAGGGGCGCGGCTGGCTGGAAACGGCCGCGGCGGACAAGGCCGACAAGGCCGACGCGCCGGCTGCGCGGCGCGCGCAACTCGCGCTCGGCAAGGCGTTGCTGCTCGGCAGCGGCGATCTCCCGAAAGACTATGCGCGCGCCCGCGCGCTGCTCGGTGCAGCGGCCTCGGACGGCGACCCGGCCGCCGCGTATTACCTCGGGCTGATCTACCGCAGCGGCTACGGCATCGCCGCCGATCCGGTGCAGGCCGCGCACTGGTTCGACATCGCGTCGCGCGCGGACATCCCGGCCGCCGACTTCATGCTCGCGAACGCGTACCGCGACGGCAGCGGCGTGCCGCGAGACGACGCGCGCGCGCTCGCGCTGTATCGCCGGGCCGCCGAGCACGAGCTGCCGGAAGCCGTGCAGACGCTCGCGATGGCCTATCGCAACGGCGAACTCGGGCTTCGGCCCGATGCGGACGAGTTCCACGCGCAGTGGATCGAGACCGCGCATGCGCTGAAGCACCCGGTCGTCGCGCCGTGACCGCCGTTCGGCCGGACGCGCGCGAGCGTGACCTGGCCGAACGGGCGCTGCTTCGCATGCGTCATCCTCGCGGCGCGTGTCGGTCATCCGGCAACGGAATCGGTTGCAGGGCGCCGGTCGCCGGCTTCAGCGCCCCCGTCGGCGCGCGGCGATGTCTTAACATGCAGCCTCACAATAAAACCTGAGAGAACTGCATCATGTCCGATCGCCTGTCGCGACTTCGCGTCGCCCTCGGCCTGGCCGTCATTTCGGTCACGGCCGCCCCGTTCGTCGCGCTCGCCGCGCCCGCCGCCCGCTACGACATCTTCGACGCCGCCCTCTGCAAGCCGCCGTTTACGGCGGACCTGATGGATTCGATCTACAACACCGCGAAGGCGGCCGATCCGAAACCGGACACGTCGATGCTGGGCGCCATGGTCTATCGCCTGCCGGAGCCGATCCGCCGCGACGGCTTCACGACGCAGCACGTGGTGTTCGTCAGTACCGGCATCGGCGTGCTCGTCGACGGCGAAGTCGCCGACCGGCTCGCCGAGCGCTATCAGCTCACGCTCGAGAAAGGCCACCTGCTGGGGGCATCGTCCGTCGGCTATTCGCGCCGGCTGACCGTCCGCGGCCCGGGCGGCGCACTGATCCTCGTGTCGGCTCGGCAGGGCCCGGCGCTCAAGGGCAAGACGCTGCTCGTGTGCGAAATGACGACCGAAGACGACATCAAGGCGCTGGAGCGGATGGAAAAGCACTAAACCGCACGGCGGCGCCCCGCCGCCTTGCAGGTTCGCGCGCGCCGTCCGGCGCGCGCCCACGCCCCCTGTCGCTACAATAGGCGCCATGAACGCCCCCACCTCCTCCGACACGCCCGAATCCGGCGACGCGCACATCGCGCGCAACCGGCTCGAGGCGCACCTCGACGCCGCGCCGCGCGCGTGGCCGCTCGACATCGTCGCCGCCACCGGCTCGACCAACGCCGACGTCGCGACCCGGCTCAAGGCGCTGCCGCGCAGCGCGAACGCGTTGCCCGCGCCGCTCGTGCGCGTCGCGTTCGAGCAGACGGCCGGCCGCGGCCGGCAGGGCCGCCCGTGGTTCGCGCAGCCCGGCAATGCGCTGCTGTGCTCGGTCGGCTGCATCGTGCCGCGCGCCATCGACGCGCTAGGCGGCCTCAGCATCGCGATCGGCGTCGCGCTCGCCGAAGGGCTGGCCACGCTGCCGCTCGACGCCCGCATGCGCGTCGCGCTCAAATGGCCGAACGACCTGCTGCTGACGGCCGACGACGACGGCGCGCCGCGCATCGTCGGCAAGCTCGCCGGGATCCTGATCGAAACCGTCTGGACCACCGCCGACGCCACCGCCGTCGTGATCGGCTTCGGCATCAACGTGCGCGGCGCGGAAGCCGTCGCCGCGCAGGTCGACGCGCTGCGCGCGCGCGAAGCCACGCTCGCGAGCGGGCTACCGCCCGCCGCGCTGTCGATCGCGTGCGCGTCGGCGAACCTCACCGATACGCTCGCCGCGTCGCTGAACGCACTCACGCCCGCGCTCGCGCAGTTCGGCACCGACGGCCTCGCACCGTTCCTGCCGCGCTGGCACGCACTGCACGCGTACGCGGGCCGCGAAGTCGCGCTGCTCGAACAGGGCGTCGAACGCGCGCGCGGCATCGCGACGGGCATCGACGCGACCGGGCAACTGCTGCTCGACACGCCGAGCGGCGTACAAACGATCGCAGCCGGCGACGTATCGCTGCGCGAAGCGCAATGAGCGAACCGCACCTGCTGATCGACGCCGGCAACAGCCGGATCAAGTGGGCGCTCACCGACGCGCGGCGCACGCTCGTCGACACGGGTGCGTTCGGCCACACGCGCGACGGCGGCGCCGATCCCGACTGGTCGATGCTGCCGCGACCGCGCGGCGCGTGGATCTCGAACGTCGCGGGCGCCGACGTGGCCGCACGGCTCGACGCGCTGCTCGACGCGCGCTGGCCGGGCGTGCCGCGCACGACGATCCGCTCGCGCCCCGCGCAATGCGGCGTGACGAACGGCTATACGACGCCCGACCAGCTCGGCAGCGACCGGTGGGCCGGCCTGATCGGCGCGCATGCGGCGTTTCCGGGCGAGCATCTGCTGATCGCGACGTTCGGCACCGCGACGACGCTCGAGGCACTGCGCGCGGACGGCCGCTTCACCGGCGGCCTCATTGCGCCGGGCTGGGCGCTGATGATGCGCGCACTTGGCACGCACACCGCGCAGTTGCCGACGCTGACCACCGATATCGCCAGCGGCCTGCTCGCGGGCGCGCAGGCCGAACCGTTCCAGGTCGATACGCCGCGCTCGTTGTCGGCCGGCTGCCTGTACGCGCAGGCCGGGCTGATCGAACGCGCGTGGCGCGATCTCGTCGCCGCGTGGCAGGCGCCGGTGCGGCTCGTGCTGGCCGGCGGTGCGGCGGACGACGTCGCGCGTGCGCTGACGGTCCCGCATACGCGGCATGACACGCTGATCCTGTCCGGGCTCGCGCTGATCGCAGCGGACACGGCCGGCCCGGCGACGGTGCAGGATTGATGTAAAGGCGCCGGCATCCCAGCGGCGCGTGGCGACGCAGACCGAAGCGGGCCCGCGTCACGCCGACGATGCAATACGCGCGGTGCCGCACCGGCGGCCCGCACGCACGGTCGACGGAAGCCATGAAAAAGCCGGCCATGCGGCCGGCTCGACTGAACGACGTGAACCACGTCGATGACGACAAGGAGTTTCGACGATGCTGCGCTGGCTGATCGCTGTTCTCTTTCTCGCCAACATGCTCGCGTTCGTGGTGGCGCGCGGCGTGTTCGGGCCGCTGCCGGCGGCCGGCCCGCGCGAACCCGGCGTGCTGTCGCGGCAGGTGCAGCCCGACGCATTGCGCGTGACCCCGCTCATGCGGGCGACCGACCAGCCCGTCGTCGGCGGCCCGATCGCGGCGCCGGCCGTCACGACCGCACCGCTCGCGGCATCGGCCCCGTGACGGCGCCGCGCCCCGCTCAGGACTGTTGCGCGCGCACCTTCTTCAACAACGCAGTGGTGGAGCGGTCGTGCTCGAACGGAATCGCGAGCGCGCGGCCGCCCCAGCCGCGCACGAGCGCGGATTCCGGCAGCGCATCCATGTCGTAATCGCCACCCTTCACGAGGATGTCCGGACGGACGGCCTCGATCAGCGACACGGGTGTCTTTTCCGCGAACGTCACGACCCAGTCGACGCTTTCCAGCGCCGCCAGCAATGCCGCGCGATCCTCTTCGCGGTTGATCGGCCGGTCGTCGCCCTTGCCGAGCATGCGCACCGACGCATCGCTGTTCACGCCGACGATCAGGCACGCGCCGAGCGCTTTCGCATCGGCGAGATACGTGACGTGGCCGCGATGCAGGATGTCGAACACGCCGTTGGTGAACACGACGGGCGACGGCAGCGACGCGCGCAGCGCGACGAGGGCATCACGGGTGATCAGCTTGCGTTCGAAGGTGGCGGACATGATGGAGATCGGACGGAATGAACGACGGCGCGCGCGACGGCGACACCCGATAAAAAGCCCGCCGGACCGGCCGGGCGGGCTTCATGCAACGAACGCGACACGGTGTGCCGCGAGCCGCGTGCGAATCGGGTGCGAATCGGACCCGACTTGCGCCGGCGGCGCCGGCCGGCCTCAGGCCGGCTGTGCGGCCGACGACGGGCCGCTTTCGGCCTGCAGGCGGCCGGTGACTTCCTTGCGGTAGCGGTTCAGTTCCTGCGCGGTCGCGAACGTGCGCTCGAACAGGATCGACAGGTTGTGCAGGATCCGCTCGACGACCTTCTTCTCCCACTCGCCGTCGAAACGGATCTGCTCGTCGAGCCAGCGCTCGAGCCATTCCGGATCGGGCAGGCGCGACTGCACGGTGTCGCGCGGGAACAGCGCCTGGTTCACGTGCAGGTTGGTCGGGTGCAGCGGCTTCTCGGTGCGACGCGCCGACGCCATCAGCACGCCGATCTTCGCGAATGCGGCGCGGGCGACGTCGCCGCAGTTGTTCAGCGCTTTCTTCATATAGCGCAGGTACGCGCCGCCGTGACGCGCTTCATCGCGCGAAATCGTTTCGTAGATCTGCTTGATGACGGGTTCGGTGTGCCAGTCGGCCGCGCAGCGGTACCAGTGATTCAGGCGGATTTCGCCGCAGAAGTGCAGCATCAGCGTCTCGAGCGGCGGCGCCGGATCGAACTGGAAACGCACCGCGTGCAGTTCCTCTTCGGTCGGCACCATCTCCGGCTTGAAGCGGCGCAGGTATTCCATCAGCACGAGCGAATGCTTCTGCTCCTCGAAGAACCACACGCTCATGAACGCGGAAAAATCGCTGTCGTGCTGGTTGTCGCGCAGGAACATTTCCGTCGCGGGCAGCGCCGACCATTCGGTGATCGCGTTCATCTTGATCGTCTTCGCCTGCTCGTCGGTGAGCAGCGAAGCGTCGAACTTGTCCCACGGAATGTCCTTCTCCATGTCCCAGCGGACAGCTTCGAGCGACCTGTAAAGTTCCGGATAAAGCATGGTGTTCATGATGGTCCCACCCCTGTTCTGCGCAATGCGACTTCTCTAAACGTGACTGTTGCCGCGCAAGCGCGCCACGCGCGCTTTTTGCAGCCAAGACTGTAATTTTACGCGGGAAACCGGCCCGCCGGACGTCGATTCCTCGTCCGGCAGCCAGGCGGCCGCGTTGCCGCCGTTGGGCATGCCGCAACCCGCTCCGTTCGGACGAAGCCGGCCGCGCTTGCCTGAGTGGGGGCCGGCGCTGGCCGGCTCGTTGGCGCGCCCGTCCCCTGCCCCAGGCGGGTTCCCCGAAAGGTCCCCGTGCGGATGCCGGATCGGCGGGCTGCTCGATATGGTGTATACGGCGGCGGCCATGATAGCACGCGTGCATGACGGTTCCGAGACGCCCGGCCGGTCGCGCGCCGCCTACCTCGGTGCGGCGATCGGTCGCGGCCGACCGTCGCGAAAACGCAACCTTACAGTGCGCCTGCGCGTATCAGACCCGTATTTCGCCGGTCGCGAGGCCGTCTTCCGGCGGCGTGCCGGCTGCCGGCGCGCTGCCGCCGTCCGCCCCCGCGATCCAGCCGGCGAGTGTCTCCCGCTGGGCCCGGCCGTCGCGGTAGCCGAGCTCGATCAGCTCGCGCGTGAACGCTTCCTCGAACAGCAGGTAGCTGGCGAACGACGCGCCGGCCGGCTGGCTGCCGCCGATCGCGCCGAGCAGCCCGCGCATCGTCGCCGGCATCTGCTTCAGGTGTTTCGCGGCGATCAGCTCGATGCGCTCGGACGGCGCGATCGCGAGCACGTCGACGTGCCGCCAGCCGCTGTCGATCTCGACCTGGTGCGGCAGGTGCTCGATCATCTGGTTGATGTGCTCGATCCGTTCGATGTCCGAGCCGATCGAGTCGAGGAACACGCTCGCGAGCACCTGCTGGCCGATCTGCGCGAGCGTCGGGTAGCCACGGGCCCGTCCCGTGCCGTTCGCGGCCGGGATCTCGGGCCGCGGATCGGCCGCACCGACGACGACGATCCGGTCCGCGCCGAAGTGGATCGCCGGCGACAGCGGTGCGATCTGCCGGATCGAGCCGTCGCCGAAGTACTCGACCTGTCCGTCGAGCACGAGCGGCACGGCGGGAAACACGAACGGAATGGCCGACGACGCGAGCAGGTGCGACGCCGACAGGTCGACGAGCCGCGCGGTGCGCTGCGCGCGCCGCCACGCCTGGATCGGCTCGGCGGCCTGGTAGAACGTGAGGTGCCGGCCGCTCGAATAGCTGAGCGCGGTGACCGCGAGCGCGTGCAGCAGGCGCGCCTCGAGCATCTGCTCGATCCGGTGGAAGCTCAGCTCGCGCTGCAGCAGGTGCGCGAGCGGCGTGTTGTCGAGCAGCCCGCGCGGCGAGCGGCGGGCCGCCCAGCCGAACGTCATCGTCGCGAGCCAGCGCGCGCCGGCGCCCGCGATGCCGAGCCAGTCGGTGCGATACACGTAATCGGCGCGCAGCGGCTCCCAGAATTCGAGCAGGCGCCGCACGCCGTGGGAAAAATCGTCCGCGTGGCTCGCGATCGACGTCGCGTTGATCGCGCCGGCCGATGAACCGCAGATCACCGCGAACGGCACCGTATGCCGCTGCGGATCGGCCTCGCGCGCGATTTCGGCCAGCGCCTTCAGCACGCCGACCTGGTATGCGGCGCGCGCGCCGCCTCCCATCAGAACGAGCGCGAGTCGCATGATCGACCGGCTAGCTGCGCCGCATCACGTCGAGCGCTTCGGCGGACGCGTTTCGGGCGACGAAGCGGCCGCCGCGCGCGCCGCGGCCGAACCGGACGGCTTCGCGCGCTTCGCGGCGGGCTTGCGCGGCGCGGCCGCGGCGGACTTCGTCGCGGGCCCGGGCGCGGCGGCGGCCTCCGGCGGCGCGGCGTCCGACGCGGCGGGCTGCATGCCCGGTTGCGCCATCGCGAGGCTCGCGAGCTGGTTGAATTGCGTCTGCAGCAGGTTCCACCAGCCGGACGGGTCGAACGGCTGCTGCGCGGGGTCGCCTTCCGCCGCATCGGCCGCATCGGCCGTGGGCGCGGCCTCGCCCGCCGACGCGGGTTTCGCGGCCTGCGCGGCGGCCACGGCCGCTTCCTCGGCCGCCGACATCGAGCTTTGCGCGAACGCGCCGAACGCGCGCAGCGTCGCGAGCGTCGCGCGCTGCACCTCGAGCGCCTGGATCGCGGACTGCAGCATCCCGAGATTGAGCTTCAGCCACTGCTCGACCGCGCGCAGATCGGTGATCCGCTTGTCGAGTTCCTCGACGTTCGTGAGCGGCGACATCATGTCGGACATGCTCGACAGCGACGGCGGCAGCCCGTGCGTGGCGCCCGGAAACGGCGCCATCCCGCCGAACGGCGACATCCGCATCATGTCCCACATCCGGTCCATCATGTCGGCGGGCTGGAACCCGGCAAAGCCGGCGAAAGGGTTGGCGCCGGAGGCATCGGTCGTCATACGGGCATCCTGGTTGACTGGGGGAGCGAGGCGGCCGCCGAGCGTCGCGCAGCCGCGCGTGATTCGATCATAGCGCGCACGTCAGAACGGCGCGTCGCCGGGAAATGCGGGCGGGCGCCGCTCGCGCAGCGAGCGGATGCCTTCCTGCACGTCGGGCCCCGAAAAGCCCATGAATTCGAGCGCGAGCGACGTATCGAAGGTCGGCCCGGCCGTGCGCAGCCAGTTGTTCAGCGCGTACTTGGTCCAGCGGATCGCCGACTGCGAACCGTGCGCGAGCCGCTCGGCCACTTCGTATGCCTTCGGCAGCAGGTCGGCCGGCTCGACCGCGAGCGAGACCAGCCCGATCCGCTCGGCCTCCTCGCCGCTCACGGGCTCGCACAGCATCAGGTAGTACTTCGCCTTCGCCATCCCGCACAGCAGCGGCCACACGATCGCCGCGTGGTCGCCGGCCGCGACGCCGAGCCGCGTATGGCCGTCGATGATGCGCGCATCCTTCGCGGCGATCGAGATGTCGGCGAGCAGCCCGGCGACGAGCCCCGCGCCGACGGCCGGCCCGTGCATCGCCGACACGATCGGCTTGCTGCAGTTGATCACGTTGTAGACGAGGTCGCGCGCCTCGCGCCACACGCGGGCGCGCACGTCGAAATCGTTCGCCATGTCCTCGACGAGCGCGAGATCGCCGCCCGCCGAAAAGCCCTTGCCTTCGCCGCGGATCACCGCGACGCGCGTGTCGGGATCGCGATCGACGTCGCGCCAGATGTCGGCGAGTTCGCGATGCATGCGCGCGTTCGCGGTCGCGAGGCCGCTTCGGTTCGCGCCCTCGCCGCTCATCACGATGTCGAGCACGCCATGGTCGCGGCGCGTCACCTTCAGTGCTTCGTAACCGCCGTACGCGGCGAGATCGGCCATCTGCTGCTCCTTGTGCGAGGTGCTCGAACGCTTGAATCGAGTGTAGCCAAGCCCGCGCGGTCAAACATCGGGCGAAACCCGGCGCGCGGGCCGAGGCCGGGGTTCGCCGTCGCGTCGCGTTGCGTTACGTACCGCGCCGCTTATGCCGCGCCGTCGGGCGGGGAAACCGACTGCTCGATCGCGCCGAAGATCGACTTGCCGGCCGCGTCGAACATCTCGATGCGCACGGTGTCGCCATAGCGCATGAACTCGGTCTGCGGCGCGCCGTGCTCGATCGTCTCGAGGCAGCGCTTCTCGGCGATGCAGCAGTAGCCGCGCTTCGCGTCCTTGTTCGATACCGTACCGGAGCCGACGATCGAGCCGGCGCGCAGGTTGCGCGTCTTCGCCGCGTGCGCGATCAACTGGCCGAAGTGGAACACCATGTCGGTGCCGGCGTCGGGCTGGCCGACCTTCTTGCCGTTCCAGTGGACGATCATCGGGCGGTGCACGCGGCCCTCGCGCCATTCGTCGCCGAGCTCGTCGGGCGTGACGGCGACCGGCGCGAACGCGGTAGCCGGCTTGCTCTGGAAGAAGCCGAAGCCCTTCGCGAGTTCGGCCGGAATCAGGTTGCGCAGCGACACGTCGTTCACGAGCGTGACGAGCCGCACGGCCTTCAGCGCATCGTCGGGCGACGCGCTCATCGACACGTCGCCGGTGATCACCGCGACTTCCGCCTCGAAATCGATGCCCCATTCCTCGGACGGGCATACGACGTCGTCGCGCGGCCCCAGGAAATCGTCGCTGCCGCCCTGGTACATCAGCGGATCGGTCCAGAACTCGGGCGGCATCTCGGCGCCGCGCGCACGGCGCACGAGCTCGACGTGGTTCACGTACGCGGAGCCGTCGGCCCACTGGAACGCGCGCGGCAGCGGCGCCATGCAGTTGGCCGGGTCGAATGTGAACGCGTTGCGCGCGCGGCCGTGGTTCAGCGCGTCGTACAGGTCGCGCAGTTGCGGCGCGTAGAACGCCCAGTCGTCGAGGACGCGCTGCAGCGTCGGCGCGATCGCATCGGCAATCGCCGCGGTGTGCAGGTCGCGCGACACGACGATCAGCTGGCCGTCGCGCGTGCCGTCCTTCAGCGAAGCAAGTTTCATAGGGAGGATCTGCCGTTGTAGTGACGATGGAGGGAATCTATTTTACGATGGTGAATCCCTGCGGCGCGCCATGATCGCGCACGCCGTTTTCGCCCTGTTTCCTGTCGCATTTTCGCGCACCCGTTGCCCATGCCCGCCAGCCCGCTCCCCGACGACGATCTCGCCGACTCCGACACCGACGACGCCGCTTCCGGCGAGCACGGCGAAAAAGTTCGTTCCGGCATCCAGTCGATCGAGGTCGGCTTCCGCCTGCTCGACGTGCTGACGAGCGAGCCGCGCGCGATGATGCTGCGCGATCTCGCGCAGCGCGCGGGCATGAGCCCGGCGAAGGCGCACCGCTACCTGGTCAGCTTCTCGCGGCTCGGCGTCGTGTCGCAGGACCCTGTCTCTGGCCGCTACGAGCTCGGCGGCTTCGCGCTGCAGATGGGCCTCGCGCGGCTCGCGCGCGTCGACGGCGTGAAGCTCGCGCGGATCGCGCTGACCGAATTCCGCGACCGTCTCGACCAGACGGTCGGCATCGCGGTATGGGGCAACCAGGGGCCGACGATCGTGCACTGGATGGAATCGAGCCATCCGGCGAAGGCGTCGCTGAAGCTCGGCGACGTGATGCCGCTGCTCGGCTCCGCGACGGGCCTGCTGTTCGCCGCGTACCTGCCGCGCAGCAAGACCGCCGCGATGCTCGAGCGCGAACTCGCCGATACGCGCCGCTCGCCGCACCACGGCGGCCCGCGCACGCTCGACGAAGTCGACGCGGTGCTCGCCGACGTGCGCGAGCACCAGGCCGCGCGCGTCGAAGGGATGCTGCTGCCGACGATCCACGCGTTCTGCATGCCCGTGTTCGACGCGGTCGGCGAACTCGCGCTCGCGATCGTCGCGCTCGGCCAGGAAGGCTCGTTCGACATCGCGTGGGGCGGCGAGATCGACACCGCGCTGCGCGCATGCGCGCAGAAACTGTCTTACGAACTCGGCTATAGTCCCGACGCACGCGACGCCTGACACATCCGGTTCACGCGACGTCACGCCTCGCGAACGCGCAGCGCATCCGGCGGTCCGATTCCTGTGGCGCGCGCCGCGCGCCCGATGTCACCCACGCGCCCGACCCTGTTCCAATGCCCAACCAGCCTGCCGACCTTCGCCCGAATCACGCCCTGCCCCGCCGCTGGCTGCGCGTGGGCGTCGCGCTGGTCGCCGTGCTGGTACTGCACGCGCTTGCCGGGTTCTGGCTGATGCGCAACCGCGAATCGTTCACGCCGCCGCCGCCCGCTGAGATCCCCGTGCAGATCGAGCTGCTGAAACCGCAACCGATCGAGCGCCAGCCCGCGCCACCGGAACCGAAGCCGGTCGAACGTCCGGCCGCACCCAAGGCTGCCGCGCCGGAGGCCGCCCCGCCGAAACCCGCGCCGTCGCACGAGCCGGTACTCACGTCCACGCAGACGGCCGAGCACGGCGAACCGCCGGCGGCCGCCGCATCCGCGGCGAGCGGCGCATCGGGGGCTTCGGGCACGCAAGCCGCGTCGGCCGCGGGGGCCAGCGCCGCGACGCCGGGGCCTGCCACGAGCGGCGTGAAGTTCGCCGCGCCGCCATCCGGCGACCTGCAATACGACACGTTCTACAACGGCATGCAGAACATGATCGGCACGATCCACTGGCGCACCGACGGGCACACGTACGACCTGTCGGTGTCGATGCCGGTGCCGTTCGTCGGCCCGTTCACCTATCGCAGCGAAGGCCGCATCGACGCGTTCGGCGTCGCGCCCGACCGTTACGTCGAGAAGCGCGGCAAGCGGCCGGAAGACATCGCGATCTTCAACCGCGAGATCCGGCAGGTGGTGTTCACGCGCACGCCGAACAACGCGCCGCTGCCCGACGGCGTGCAGGACCGCTTCAGCATGCTGATGCAGTTGTCGGGGCTGCTGCGCGGCAATCCCGCCGCCTACAAGCCGGGCGTCACGCAGCAGTTCTTCGTGATCGACAACAACAGCGGCGAGACCTGGCCGATCACCGTGATCGGCGACGAGCAGGTGCAGACGCAGGCCGGCATCGTCGGCGCGCGCCACTTCATGCGCCTGCCGCGCCGCGACGGCGACACGCGCCGCATCGACATGTGGCTCGCGCCGTCGCTCGGCTGGCTGCCCGCGCGGCTCGTGCAGACCGAGCCGAACGGTGCGCAGATCGAGCTGCTGTGGCACGGCCGCCTCGCCGCACCGAACGTGCCCGCCGATGCAGCGCCCGCCGGCGCAACGAACGCGCCCACCGCGGCGTCGACGCCCGATGCATCGCCTGCGCCGCCTGCGGAACCGGCGCCATCGACACCGCCCGCGACGATGCAACCACCGGCGGCGTCGACTGTCATACAGTGATAAACGCACATGAATCGGCAATTTCGACCGATTACAGTTTTTCCGGAAATGGCCGATGACATTCTTTAACAACTATTTCAGTCCACCGGCTCACAATGAGAAACGTTTGATAGACATCGGCTTCTAACCGATACACCCCACGCAAACGGGAGAACGGGGTGTGCAGCGCAAGCCCCTTGAAACCGGCAAGGCTTGCCCCACCTAGGGGACAACAAGGCCAGATGCCACTGCGAAGAGGAGTGCCGCCATGCAAATGATCTACAACAGCCCCAACTACTGCGTCGTCGAATTTGCGCCGCAGGCCGGCCATCACCTGATGAATGCCGGCGGATACGAAATCGTCGACAAGAACGCGCAGCGCGAAATCTTCATCGACGGCGAACTTGCCGAACGATTCCGCGCGCACGTGAAGCAGCTGATCGAGGATGAACCGTCGCTCGACGAGGTCGACGAATTCCTCGGACAATTCGACAGCCTGATGATGATGCCCGTCGTGCTGCACTGACGACTCGCGGCCCGGCGCGTCACGCGGCCGGGCCATTCGCCGCGCATCGATGCGGCGCCGCGTGCACTCCGATCCTGCCCCCGTCCGGCTCGCCGGCGGGGGCTTTCATTTGGCGGGCCGTCCGGCCGCGCGGCGAGGGCCGGCGACCGCTTGACGCACCGGCTACAATGACGGTTTTCCGTCTTCGCCGGTCTTCCGCCCATGTCTGCGACTCCTCTCGCCGCTCCCGTCCCGCTCGACGCGTCCTACACGCGCGGCGCCGCCCTGCCCGCGCTGCTGAAATCGCGCATCCTGATCCTCGACGGCGCGATGGGCACGATGATCCAGCGCTACAAGCTCGACGAAGCCGCGTATCGCGGCGAGCGCTTCAAGGATTTCCCGCGCGACATCAAGGGCAACAACGAGCTGCTGTCGCTCACGCAGCCGCAGATCATCCGCGAGATCCACGACCAGTACTTCGCGGCCGGCGCCGACATCGTCGAAACCAACACGTTCGGTGCGACGACCGTCGCCCAGGCCGACTACGGGATGGAAGATCTCGTCGTCGAGATGAACGTCGAATCGGCGAAGCTCGCGCGCGAATCGGCCGCGAAATACGCGACTCGGACCAAGCCGCGCTTCGTCGCGGGCGCGATCGGGCCGACGCCGAAGACGGCCAGCATCTCGCCGGACGTCAACGATCCGGGCGCACGCAACGTCACGTTCGACGAGCTGCGCACGTCGTACTACCAGCAGGCGAAGGCGCTGCTCGACGGCGGCGTCGACCTGTTCCTCGTCGAGACGATCTTCGACACGCTGAACGCGAAAGCCGCGCTGTTCGCGCTCGACGAGCTGTTCGAGAACACCGGCGAGCGCCTGCCGATCATGATCTCGGGCACCGTCACCGATGCGTCGGGCCGGATTCTGTCGGGCCAGACCGTCGAGGCGTTCTGGAATTCGCTGCGTCACGCGAAGCCGCTCACGTTCGGCCTGAACTGCGCGCTCGGCGCGGCGCTGATGCGCCCGTACATCGCCGAGCTCGCGAAGCTGTGCGACACCTACGTGTCGTGCTACCCGAACGCGGGCCTGCCGAACCCGATGAGCGACACCGGTTTCGACGAAACGCCCGACGTCACGTCGGGCCTGCTGAAGGAATTCGCGCAGGCCGGGCTCGTGAACCTCGCGGGCGGCTGCTGCGGCACGACGCCCGAGCACATCGCCGAGATCGCGAAGGCGCTCGCCGACGTGAAGCCGCGCCGCTGGCCGAACCAGTACAGCGACCACGCCTGACCGACCGCCCCACGTCCATCATCAACAGAATTCGCACCGCCATGACCGATCACATGATGCGCCTTGCCGGCCT
Organism: Burkholderia sp. BCC1047; assembly: GCF_902833155.1. Lineage (NCBI taxonomy): Bacteria > Pseudomonadati > Pseudomonadota > Betaproteobacteria > Burkholderiales > Burkholderiaceae > Burkholderia > Burkholderia sp. BCC1047. Next base: position 53,339 of record NZ_CADFEH010000016.1, read on the forward strand.
CGAGCCGTTCAACGTCACGCCCGGGACGCTCTTCATCAACGTCGGCGAACGCACCAACGTCACCGGCTCGAAGGCGTTCGCACGGATGATCCTCAACGGCCAGTTCGACGAGGCGCTCGCCGTCGCGCGCCAGCAGGTCGAGAACGGCGCGCAGGTGATCGACATCAACATGGACGAGGCGATGCTCGACTCGAAGGCGGCGATGGTGCGCTTCCTGAACCTGATCGCGTCGGAGCCGGACATCGCGCGCGTGCCGATCATGATCGACTCGTCGAAGTGGGACGTGATCGAGGCCGGCCTCAAGTGCGTGCAGGGCAAGGCGATCGTGAACTCGATCTCGCTGAAGGAAGGCGAGGACGCGTTTCGCCACCACGCGAACCTGATCCGCCGCTACGGCGCGGCCGCGGTCGTGATGGCGTTCGATGAAACCGGCCAGGCCGATACGTACGAACGCAAGACGGAGATCTGCAAGCGCTCGTACGACTTCCTCGTGAACGAAGTCGGCTTCCCGCCGGAAGACATCATCTTCGACCCGAACATCTTCGCGGTCGCGACCGGCATCGAGGAGCACAACAACTACGCGGTCGACTTCATCGAGGCGACCCGCTGGATCAAGCAGAACCTGCCGTTCGCGAAGGTGAGCGGCGGCGTGTCGAACGTGTCGTTCTCGTTCCGCGGCAACGACCCGGTGCGCGAGGCGATCCACACCGTGTTCCTGTACCACGCGATCCAGGCCGGGATGGACATGGGCATCGTGAACGCGGGCCAGCTCGGCGTGTATGCCGATCTCGACCCGGAGCTGCGCGAGCGCGTGGAAGACGTGATCCTGAACCGCCGCGACGATTCCACCGATCGTCTGCTCGAAATCGCCGACAAGTTCAAGGCGGGCGGCGCGAAGAAGGAAGAGAACCTCGAGTGGCGCAACCAGCCGGTCGAGAAGCGGCTCTCGCATGCGCTCGTGCACGGCATCACGACCTTCATCGTCGAGGACACCGAAGAAGTCCGCGCGAAGATCGCCGCGGCCGGCGGGCGTCCGATCAACGTGATCGAAGGGCCGCTGATGGACGGGATGAACATCGTCGGCGACCTGTTCGGCCAGGGCAAGATGTTCCTGCCGCAAGTGGTGAAGTCGGCGCGCGTGATGAAGCAGGCCGTCGCGCACCTGATCCCGTTCATCGAGGAAGAAAAGCGCCTGCTCGCGGAAGCGGGCGGCGACGTGCGCGCGAAGGGCAAGATCGTCATCGCGACCGTGAAGGGCGACGTGCACGACATCGGCAAGAACATCGTGTCGGTCGTGCTCCAGTGCAACAACTTCGAAGTCGTCAACATGGGCGTGATGGTCCCGTGCAACGAGATCCTCGCGAAGGCGAAGGTCGAGGGCGCGGACATCATCGGGCTGTCGGGCCTCATTACGCCGAGCCTCGAGGAAATGGCGTACGTCGCATCCGAAATGCAGCGCGACGACTACTTCCGCGTGAAGAAGATTCCGCTGTTGATCGGCGGCGCGACGACGTCGCGCGTGCACACGGCCGTGAAGATCGCGCCGCACTACGAAGGCCCGGTCGTCTACGTGCCGGACGCGTCGCGTTCGGTGTCGGTCGCGTCGAACCTGCTGTCGGACGAAGGCGCGGCGAAGTATCTCGACGAACTGAAGTCCGATTACGAACGGATCCGCGACCAGCATGCGAACCGCAAGGCGCAGCCGATGGTCACGCTCGCCGACGCGCGCGCGAACAAGACGAAGATCGACTGGGCCGGCTACCAGCCGGTGAAGCCGAAGTTCATCGGCCGCCGCGTGTTCAAGAACTACGACCTGAACGAGCTCGCGAACTACATCGACTGGGGCCCGTTCTTCCAGACCTGGGATCTCGCGGGCCCGTACCCGGCGATCCTGAACGACGAAATCGTCGGCGAATCGGCGCGGCGCGTGTTCTCCGACGCCAAGTCGATGCTCGCGCGCCTGATCCAGGGCCGCTGGCTGACCGCGAACGGCGTGATCGCGCTGCTGCCGGCGAATACCGTCAACGACGACGACATCGAGATCTACAGCGACGAGTCGCGCTCGGAAGTGCTGCTCACGTGGCGCAACCTGCGCCAGCAGAGCGTGCGGCCGGTGGTCGACGGCGTGATGCGGCCGAACCGTTCGCTCGCCGATTTCATCGCGCCGAAGGAGTCGGGTGTGGCCGACTACATCGGGATGTTCGCGGTGACGGCCGGCCTCGGCGTCGACGTGAAGGAAAAGCAGTTCGAAGCCGATCACGACGACTACAGCGCGATCATGCTGAAGGCGCTCGCCGACCGCTTCGCGGAAGCGTTCGCCGAAGCGATGCACGCACGCGTGCGGCGCGAGCTGTGGGGCTATGCGAGCGGCGAGACGCTCGACAACGACGCGCTGATCGCCGAGAAGTACGCGGGCATCCGCCCGGCGCCCGGCTACCCGGCCTGCCCCGACCACCTCGTGAAGCGCGACATGTTCGACGTGCTGCACGCGGACGAGATCGGCATGAGCGTGACCGATTCGCTGGCGATGCTGCCGGCGGCGAGCGTGTCGGGTTTCTACCTCGCGCATCCGGACAGCCGCTATTTCTCGGTCGGCAAAATCGGGCAGGACCAGCTCGAGGACTACGCGCAACGCATGGCGCTGTCGCTCGACGACGCGCGCCGCGCGCTCGCGCCGCAGCTCTGATCGACGCAAACGGGCGGCCCGGCCGCTCTTTCATCAGACAAAATAAAAAGCCCGCTCAAACGCGGGCTTTTTGCTCTCTGGCGAACCGTTCGATCCGCCCAAGCAAGGACGCTCAGAAGCCCCAGTGCACGTCGGCCTGGCCGGCCTTCGCTTCGCGCAGCATCGTCAGGAACGGCGCGACGCGCTGGGCGAGGCTCGGCGGCACTTCGTGGTGCGCGTGGTCGGCTTCGTCCTCGTGGAAATGGCCGGCGTGCTCGGCGCGCTCCTGCTTCGCCTGCGCGACCGCGCCTTCCAGCTTGGCGATCGCGTGGTCCAGTTCGTCGTGCGTAATGACACCGCGCTCGCCCAGCTGCTTGCCGACGAGACCCAGCACATACACGGCGAAATCCTTCAGCACGTCGAGATCCTGTGCCGCCTTGCTCTTGAACGTAATCATGACAATTCCCTTTTCATCTTGTTGTGCCTGCGCGGCGCGGTTGGGGAACGCCGACAGACCGGCGTCCGGCCTCGCGGACGCGGGCCGCCTGAGCGGCATATTAGCACCTGTTAAAATTCTGCGATCCCTGAAACGCGCGCTTAAAAAGCGCGCCGGCGGCCCGGCGTTTCCGGCCGCCACCAACGAAGCCTTCTACCAGCATGCTGCCAGCACACAAACAGACCCTCGAAGCCCTGCTCGCGGATAGCGTCAAGCAGGTCGCACACGCGCTGAAAGGCGCCGACGCAGCATTCGTCGCCCCCGCCATCACGCTGGAGCGCCCGAAGGTCGCCGCGCACGGCGACGTCGCGTGCAACGTCGCGATGCAGCTCGCGAAGCCGCTTGGCACGAACCCGCGCCAGCTCGCCGAGCAGATCGTCGCCGCACTGACCGCGCAGCCGGCCGCGCAAGGCCTCGTCGAAGCCGCCGAGATCGCCGGCCCCGGCTTCATCAACCTGCGCCTGTCGGCCGCCGCGAAACAGGCAGTAATCGCCGCCGTGTTCGACCAGGGCCGCGCGTTCGGCACGTCGGATCGCGAGAAAGGCAAGCAGGTGCTGCTCGAATTCGTGTCGGCCAACCCGACCGGCCCGCTGCACGTCGGCCACGGCCGCCAGGCCGCGCTCGGCGACGTGCTCGCGAACGTGATCGCGAGCCAGGGCTATGCGGTGCACCGCGAGTTCTACTACAACGACGCGGGCGTGCAGATCGGCAACCTGGCGATCTCGACGCAGGCGCGCGCCCGCGGCCTGAAGCCGGGCGACGCGGGCTGGCCGGAAGCCGCGTACAACGGCGAATACATCGCCGACATCGCGCGCGACTACCTGAACGGCGAAACGGTCGCCGCGTCGGACGGCGAGCCGGTCAAGGGCACGGGCGACGTCGAGGATCTCGACGCGATCCGCAAGTTCGCGGTCACGTACCTGCGTCGCGAGCAGGACATGGACCTGCAGGCGTTCGGCGTGAAGTTCGACCAGTACTACCTCGAGTCGTCGCTGTACAGCGAAGGCCGCGTCGAGCAGACGGTCGACGCGCTGGTCAAGGCCGGCATGACCTACGAGCAGGACGGCGCGCTGTGGCTGCGCACGACCGACGAAGGCGACGACAAGGATCGCGTGATGCGCAAGTCGGACGGCACGTACACGTACTTCGTGCCGGACGTCGCCTACCACGTGACGAAGTGGGAGCGCGGCTTCACGAAGGTGATCAACATCCAGGGTTCGGACCACCACGGCACGATCGCGCGCGTGCGCGCCGGCCTGCAGGGGCTGCGCATCGGGATCCCGAAAGGCTATCCCGACTACGTGCTGCACAAGATGGTCACGGTGATGCGCGACGGCCAGGAAGTGAAGATCTCGAAGCGCGCGGGCAGCTACGTGACGGTGCGCGACCTGATCGAATGGTCGGGCGGCGCGGCCGCGGGCCAGGAAGCGGCACCCGACCTGATCGACGAGGCGACCATCACGCGCGGCCGCGACGCGGTGCGTTTCTTCCTGATCTCGCGCAAGGCCGATACCGAGTTCGTGTTCGACATCGACCTCGCGCTGAAACAGAACGACGAAAACCCGGTCTATTACGTCCAGTACGCGCATGCGCGGATCTGCTCGGTGCTCAACGAACTGAAGTCGCGCTACAACGTCGACGTCGCGCAACTGCCGGGCGCCGACCTGTCGCAACTGACGAGCGCGCAAGCGGCATCGCTGATGCAGAAGCTCGCCGAGTATCCGGACATGCTCACGCACGCGGCGAACGAGCTGGCGCCGCACGCGGTCGCGTTCTACTTGCGCGATCTCGCTGGCGAATTCCACTCGTTCTACAATGCGGAGCGCGTGCTGGTCGACGACGAAGCGCCGCGCAATGCGCGCGCCGCGCTGCTCGCCGCGACCCGGCAGGTGCTCGAGAACGGCCTGGCGGTGCTCGGCGTATCCGCGCCCGCCAAGATGTAAGGATGTCAGCGCGGCCCCGAACCGGGCCGCGAATGGCCGCGGCAGCACCGGCCGGCGGATGCCCGTCGCCGGATGCCCGCCGCGGCCCTCTCACGATTCTTTTTGCAGGTGACTCAAGCAATGGCACAACCACGCCGAACTTCGAAGCAATCGAAACAAGCAGGAGGGACATTTCTTGGAATCGTGCTGGGCCTGATCGTCGGCCTCGCGATCGCGGTGGTGGTGGCGCTCTACATCACGCGTTCGCCGTCGCCGTTCGTGTCGAAGGTCGCGCCGCCGCCGGCCGACAACGGCGCGAGCCAGCCGCAGCAGTTCGACCCGAACCGCGCGCTGCAGGGCAAGACGCCCGGCCAGCCGGTGCCGCAGGCCGCGCAATCCGCGCCGCCCAACACCGCGCCCGGCCAGGCCGCGAACCAGACCCAGAGCGGCCTGCTGCCCGAGCCGCAGATCGTCGAAGTGCCGCCGTCGGGCAACACGAACGGCGCCACCGGCTCGAACAACACCGCCGCGTCGAACAATCCGTCGTCGGGCAACGGCGTCGCCGTCGCGCCGAAGCCGGCCGACACCACGCCGCCGCCGAAGAAGACGCAGCAAGCGCAGCAACAACAGCAGCAAGGCGGCGAGGACGACCTCGCACGCTTCGCCGCGCAGAAGCAGGCGCAGCAGGCCGCCGCGCAAAAGCAGCAGCAACAGCAGCAGGCCGCGAACACGCCGAAGCCGACGTCGTCGGCCACGGCCGCCGCGGCAGCAACGGCGAAGCCGCCGACCGCGAACGACGCGAACACCGGCTACTTCCTGCAGGTCGGCGCGTACAAGACGGAAGGCGATGCCGAGCAGCAGCGTGCGCGCCTCGGCTTCCAGGGCTTCGAGTCGAAGGTGTCGAAGCGCGACGTCAGCGGCGTGACCTATTTCCGCGTGCGCGTCGGCCCGTTCTCGAAGTTCGAGGATATGAACTCGGCCCGTCAGCGCCTGTCCGACGCAGGTGTCGACACGGCGGTGATCCGCTTCACGAAGCAGTAAGCCAACCGGCCGCGCCCACGCAGAACCCGTTACGTTCCGTAACCCGAGCAACTGATTCGACGTTCACAACATGAAAAAACTGCTTAGCACGCTCCTTCTGTCCCTGGGCCTGGCCGCCGGCCTCGCGCAGGCTTCGCCTGCCGCCCCGGTGTCCGGCAAGGACTTCGAGGTGATGAAGTCGCCGCAGCCGGTGTCCGCGCCGGCCGGCAAGGTCGAAGTCATCGAGTTCTTCTGGTACGGCTGCCCGCATTGCTACGAATTCGAGCCGACAATCGAGGCCTGGGTGAAGAAACAGGGCAACAACATCGACTTCAAGCGCGTGCCGGTCGCATTCCGTGACGATTTCCTGCCGCACTCGAAGCTGTTCTACGCGGTGTCCGCGCTCGGCATTTCCGAGAAGGTCACGCCGGCGATCTTCAACGCGATCCACAAGCAAAAGAACTACCTGCTCACGCCGCAGGCGCAGGCCGACTTCCTGGCCACGCAGGGCGTCGACAAGAAGAAGTTCATGGACGCGTACAACTCGTTCAGCGTGCAGGGCGAGGTGAACCAGTCGGCCAAGCTGCTGAAGGACTACGCGATCGACGGCGTGCCGACGGTCGTCGTCCAGGGCAAGTACAAGACGGGCCCCGCTTACACGAACAGCATCCCGGGTACCGCCCAGGTGCTCGACTTCCTCGTGAAGCAGGTCCAGGACAAGAAGCTCTGATCCCCGCCCGCGCGCCGGCATGACTACTCCGCTGAAGGCCTTCATCACCGGCGCGTCGAGCGGCCTCGGCCTCGCGATGGCCGAGGAATACGCCCGCCAGGGCGCCACGCTCGCGCTCGTCGCGCGGCGCACCGATGCACTCGATGCGTTCGCGCGGCGGTTCCCGAAGCTGTCCATCTCCGTCTATTCCGCCGACGTGCGCGATGCCGACGCGCTCGCGACGGCCGCCGCGTCGTTCATGGCCGCGCACGGCTGCCCCGACGTCGTGATCGCGAACGCGGGCATCAGCCAGGGCGCCGTCACGGGCCAGGGCGATCTCGCCACGTTCCGCGACGTGATGGACATCAACTACTACGGGATGGTCGCGACGTTCGAGCCGTTCGTCGGCCCGATGACGGCCGCCCGCCACGGCACGCTGGTCGGCGTCGCGAGCGTCGCCGGCGTGCGCGGGCTGCCCGGCTCCGGCGCGTACAGCGCGTCGAAATCGGCCGCGATCAAGTATCTGGAAGCGCTGCGCGTCGAGCTGCGTCCGGCCGGCGTCGGCGTCGTGACGATCGCGCCCGGCTACATTCGCACGCCGATGACCGCGCACAACCCGTACAAGATGCCGTTCCTGATGGACGCCGACCGCTTCGCCGCGCGTGCGGCGCGCGCGATCGCGCGGCAGCACGCGTTCCGCGTGATTCCGTGGCAGATGGGCGTCGTCGCGAAAGTGCTGCACGTGCTGCCGCGCTGGCTGTACGACCGCCTGTTCGAAAAGGCGCCGCGCAAGCCGAAGGCCGGCGCGCACTGAGTGCGTCGCGGATCCGGCGCGCGTCTCGCCGGATCGCTGTCGCGCCGCGGTGATCTGCATCGCCATACCGCGCGAATCCGCGCAGATCTCTACCCTCGTGTCGCACCGCTGCGGCGACCTGTTGGTTCCATTGAGCGCGCTGCGCCGCGCATTTCCGCCGCGCATTCGCAGCCGTCCGCCTCGCCCCGACCCGGAACGTCGCCTCCCACGCCGCGCTCGCACCACCCGCTCCGCCGCATCAACACCCGTTCCGTCGCGAACGCAGCCGTTTTTCGGTCAATTCGCTGCGTTCCGACGCCTTTTTCCACGCGTCGCGCGCTTTGACGGTATCCTATTCGCCAGCCGCGCGGCCCTGCCCGCTTCCGGGCCGCGCCTGCCTCCGTCATCCAGCGAAAAACACACGCCACGTGGGAGATCCTATGCACGTCAAGCCGTTCGCCGTGGCCGCGCTCGCGGTCGCCCTTGCCGCCCCCGGCCTCGCCGCCCCCGGCCTCGCCGCCGCCAAGCCGCTTACCGTCTGCACGGAATCGAGCCCGGACGGCTTCGACGTCGTGCAGTACAACTCGCTCGTCACGACCAACGCATCGGCCGACGTGATCTTCAACACGCTCGTGTCCTACGACGAAGCCGCGAAGAAAGTCGTACCCGCGCTCGCGGACAAATGGGAAGCGAGCGCCGACGGCCTCACGTACACGTTCCACCTGCGCCCGAACGTCGCGTTCCAGACCACCGACTATTTCAAGCCGGGCCGCGCGCTGAACGCGGACGACGTCGTGTTCACGTTCGCGCGGATGCTCGACGACGCGAATCCGTGGCACAAGGTGGCCGGCGCGAGCGGCTTCCCGCATGCGCAGTCGATGGGCCTCGTGAAGCTCGTGAAGTCGGTCACGAAGGTCGACGACAGCACGGTGAAATTCGTGCTGAACGAGCCGAACGCGACGTTCGTGCCGATCCTGACGATGGGCTTCGCGTCGATCTACTCGGCCGAATACGCGGACCAGTTGCTGAAGGCCGGCAAGCAGGCCGACCTGAACGCGAAGCCGGTCGGCACCGGCCCGTTCGTGCTGAAGAGCTATACGAAGGATGCGCTGATCCGCTACGACGCGAACCCGACGTACTGGGGCACGAAGCCGAAGGTCGACCGGCTGATCTACGCGATCACGCCCGACCCGTCGGTGCGCCTGCAGAAGGTGAAGGCCGGCGAATGCCAGATCGCGCTGTCGCCGAAGCCGCAGGACGTGCTCGCCGCGAAGGGCGAAAGCGCGCTGAAGGTCGTGCAGACGCCCGCGTTCATGACCGCGTTCGTCGCGCTGAACACGCAGAAGAAGCCGCTCGACAACGACAAGGTGCGCGAGGCGCTGAACCTCGCGTTCGACCGCGCGACCTACCTGAAGGTCGTGTTCGACAACACCGCGACGGCCGCGAACAACCCGTATCCGCCGAACACGTGGAGCTACGCGAAGGACGTCGCGCCGTATGCGTACGATCCCGCGAAGGCGAAGCAATTGCTCGCACAGGCCGGCTTCCCGAACGGCTTCTCGACGACCATCTGGACGCGCCCGACCGGCAGCGTGCTGAACCCGAACCCGAAGGTCGGCGCGGAACTGCTGCAGGCCGACCTCGCGAAGGTCGGCGTGAAGGCCGAGGTGAAGGTGATCGAATGGGGCGAGCTGATCAAGCAGGCGAAGCTCGGCCAGCATGACATGCTGTTCATGGGCTGGGCCGGCGACAACGGCGATCCGGACAATTACCTGTCGCCGCTGTTCAGCTGCAACGCGGTGAAGTCGGGCATCAACTTCGCGCGCTTCTGCGACGCGCAGCTCGACAAGCTGATCGCCGACGGCAAGTCGACCGCCGATCAGGCCAAGCGCGCGAAGCTGTACGAAGGCGCGCAGAAGATCATCCACGACGAGGCGCTGTGGATCCCGCTCGGCTATCCGACCGCGGCCGCGCTCACGCGCACGAACGTGAGCGGCTATCACGTGAGTCCGTTCGGACGACAGAACTTCACGACGGTCGCCGTGCAGTAACCGTGCGTGGCGCGCAAGCGACGGCGTTCGCGCCGCTCGCTTGCGGCCCGCGCGCCGCGCTTGCTACACTGCGCGCTCATTCCTCATACCGGACGCCAGCCAAAGTGAACAACTAAGCCTTCCCGAAATGTTTTCGCCGCCCGTGCCACGCACGCCGCGCGCGAAGGTCTTCACGCATTTTTGGAGGTGCTTATGGCTGCAGCCACGCCCACCGGCGCGCTCGTCGCGCTTCATCACGTTTCCTTCCGCTTCGACGACGGCGTCACGCTGTTCGATTCGCTCGACCTGTCCATCGACCGCACGCCGACCGGTATCGTCGGTCGCAACGGCGTCGGCAAGAGCCTGCTCGCGCAACTGATCGCGGGGCGGCGCACGCCGAGCGCGGGGACGATCGAGCGACATACGCACGTCGTCTACGTCGCCCAGCAGCACGATCTCGACCGCGACGACGCGGCCGCCGCCCCGCCGACCGTCGCCCGGATCGCCGCGCTCGATGCGCCGCTCGGCGCGCTCGCGCGTCTCGCGGACGGTCGTGCGACGCCGCACGACTTCGACCTGATCGGCGATCGCTGGGATCTCGCGGAGCGGCTGCGCGCGGCGCTCGACGCGGCCGGCCTGCACGACGTCCACGCCGACACGCCCGCGCATGCGCTGAGCGGCGGCCAGCTCGCGCGCGCCGCGCTGATCGGCGCGCTGCTGTCGGGCGCCGGCCTGCTCGTACTCGACGAACCGACCAACCATCTCGACGCCCCGGGCCGCGCGTGGCTGCGCGCGGCGCTTGACGGTTGGCGCGGCGGCGTCGTCATCGTGAGCCACGACCGTGCGCTGCTCGCCGGCGTGCAGCGCATCGTCGAGTTGACGCCGCACGGCGCGCGCTCGTATGGCGGCAATTACGCGCTCTACCGCGCGCAGCGCGACGCGCAACAGGAGGCCGCGCACGCGGCGCTCGACCATGCGCGCACCGAGCGCGGGCGCGTGCGGCGCAGGCTCGAACAGGAACACGACACGATCCAGCGCCACGCGGCCGCCTCGCTGCGCGACGCGAAGACGGCCAACCTGTCGTCGATGGCGCGCCAGAGCCGCAAGGGCGCGGCGCGCGCGATCATGGGAACGGTCCGGCGTCATCAGAGCGACTTCAAGGCGACGCTCGACACGCGCGTGCAGGAGGCAGCCGCGCGCATCGAAGCCGACGCGCCGGTGCTCGTCTCGCTGCCGGGCACGGAAGTCAGCGCGCGCCGCCAGCTGTTCACGCTCGAACGCGCGCGATTGCCGTGGCGCGTCGCGGGCGACGCCGACACGATCACGTGGTCGGCGAGCGGTGCCGTGCGCATCGCGCTGACGGGCCCGAACGGCTGCGGCAAGTCGACGTTGCTGAGGATGCTCGCGGGCGAGCTCGCGCCTCGCTCAGGTACCTGCACGACGCACGTGAGCGCCGCGTATCTCGACCAGCGGCTCGCGCTGCTCGACCCGGAGCGCTCGATCGTCGAGCAACTGGGCCTGCTCGATACGCCGCTCGCCGAAGGCGATCTGCGCAGCCGTCTCGCGCTGCTGCAGCTCGACGCGACGCGCGCGACGCAACCGGCGCGGCAACTGAGCGGCGGCGAACGGCTGAAGGCCGCGCTCGCCTGCGCGTTGTGGCGCGGCACGCCCGCGCAATTGCTGCTGCTCGACGAGCCGACCAATCACCTCGATCTCGAATCGGTGCGCGCGATCGAAGCGGCGCTGGCCGGCTTCCCCGGCGCGATCGTGGTCGCGTCGCACGACGCCGCGTTTCTCGCGGCGCTCGAACCGACGCACACGATGCAGTGGCAGCGCGACGGGTGGCGTTACGAACCCGTCGTGTGAGGATAACGAAGCGCGCTCAGCCGGCGGTGCGGAACCGCAGCACCCCATCGTCGCCCTGCTCGCGCACGAGCTCGCCCGCGAGCCACAGCAGGTTCAGGTGCGCGAGCGCCTCGCCGAGCGCGAAGGTCATCTGGTGGATGTCGAGCTCGCGGCGGCGGAACATGATCGGCACGATATCGGCCGCGCTCATCGGCTGCTCCGCACACGCGACGCGCACTTCGGCCAGGCGCGCATCGTGGTGTTCGCGCAGTTGCGCGATGCGCGTGCGCACGCCGCGGAACGGCTTGCCGTGCGACGGCAGCACGAGCGTGTCGGGCGCCATCGTCTCGTAGCGGCCGAGCGATTCGAGGTACAGCGCGAGCGGGTTCGCTTCCGGCTCGAGATCGAACACCGACACGTTCGTCGAGATGCGCGGCAGCACCATGTCGCCGGAAATCAGCACGCCGTCCGCTTCGCTGTGGAGCGCGCAATGTTCAGGCGAATGGCCGAAGCCGGTGACGACGCGCCACGTGCGCGCGCCGATCGTCACCGCGTCGCCTTCGCGCAGGCGCCGGTAGCGCGGCGGCACGGCCGGCACGAGGTCCGAGTAATAGCCGCGGCGGTTGCGCAGCTTGTCGAGCGCGGCCGGATCGGTCAGCCCGTGGCGCGCGAAGTGCTCGGCAGCCGCCGCGCCGCCCGCGTTCGAACCGTTGCCGGCCGCCATCAGGCAGCCGAACAGATATTCGCCGAGCGTCATCCACAGCCGCACGTTCCAGCGGCCCTTGTCGCCGCCTTCGCACAGCCAGTTCGCGAGGCCGAAGTGGTCGGGGTGGCAGTGCGTGACGAGCACGCGCAGCACGGGCAGGCCGTCGAGCTGCGTGTCGAAGATCTGCTCCCAGTGCGTGCGGATCGCGTCGGACGAGATCCCGCAATCGACGATCGTCCAGCCGGCCTGCCCGTCGATTTCGTCGCGCAGCAGCCAGAGATTGATGTGGTCGAGCGAGAACGGCAGCGGCATGCGCAGCCAGCGCACGCCGGGCGCGACCTCGAACGTGTCGCCCGCGGCGGGCAGCGTATCGGCGAAGGGATAGTCGAGTTGGTGTTCCAGGGCGTTCATCGGTGGGGCGTCTCGTCGTTATCGGTGCGAATGCGCGCCGGCGGCAGGCGCGGCGGGCGGTGCGTCGATTCTATCGCCGTCGCGCGAAACAGGTTCTCGACGACCGCCGGCCCGCCGCAAAAAAGTTCGTGTCAGAATCGGTTCCGTACCCGTATCTTTACGCGAAGATGCACCGAACGGCGCCCAACGGCGAACAACACGCCGATTGACGGCCGCTCACGCGTCACCCCGAAAGTCATTGAAACGCCGACTTGGGCGCTAAAATGGCGGGTGCTTACAGCCCCTTGAACGAGCCTGCACGCGATGAATCACTTCCCCAAACTGCTGTCGTCGCAGATCGGTTTCGACGTCGCGCAGACGATGCTCGAATACTTCGATCGCCATTACCGGATCTTCCGCGAAGCGGCGGTCGATGCGAAGACGCTGTTCGAGCGCGGCGACTGGCACGGGCTGCAGCGGCTCGCGCGCGAGCGGATCACGTCGTACGACGATCGCGTGAAGGAATGCGTCGAGTTGCTGGAAGACGAATACGACGCGGAGAACATCGACGACGAAGTGTGGCAGCAGATCAAGCTGCACTACATCGGGCTGCTCACGTCGCACCGCCAGCCCGAGTGCGCGGAAACCTTCTTCAATTCGGTGTGCTGCAAGATCCTGCACCGCTCGTATTTCAGCAACGATTTCATCTTCGTGCGCCCGGCGATCTCGACCGAGTATCTGGAGAACGACGAGCCGGCCGCGAAGCCGACCTACCGCGCGTACTATCCGGGCACCGACGGGCTCGCGGTCACGCTCGAGCGCATCGTCACGAACTTCCAGCTCGAGCCGGCGTTCGAGGATCTCTCGCGCGACATCGGCTGCGTGATGCAGGCGATCGACGACGAATTCGGCCGCTTCGACGAAGCGCCGAATTTCCAGATCCACGTGCTGTCGTCGCTGTTCTTCCGCAACAAGAGCGCGTACATCGTCGGCCGCATCATCAACGCCGACCGCGTGCTGCCGTTCGCGGTGCCGATCCGCCACGTGCGCCCGGGCGTGCTCGCGCTCGACACCGTGCTGCTGCGCCGCGACCTGCTGCAGATCATCTTCAGCTTCTCGCATTCGTACTTCCTCGTCGACATGGGCGTGCCGTCCGCGTACGTCGACTTCCTCTGCACGATCATGCCGGGCAAGCCGAAGGCCGAGATCTACACGTCGGTCGGGCTGCAGAAGCAGGGCAAGAACCTGTTCTACCGCGACCTGCTGCACCACCTGTCGCATTCGAGCGACCGCTTCATCATCGCGCCCGGGATCAAGGGCCTCGTGATGCTCGTGTTCACGCTGCCGTCGTTCCCGTACGTGTTCAAGATCATCAAGGATCACTTCCCGCCGCCGAAGGAAACGACGCGCGCGCAGATCATGGAGAAGTACCAGCTCGTGAAGCGCCACGACCGCCTCGGGCGGATGGCCGACACGCTCGAGTATTCGAGCGTCGCGCTGCCGCTCGCGCGGCTCGATCATGCGCTCGTGCGCGAACTCGAGAAGGAAGTGCCGTCGCTGCTCGAGTACGAGGACGACAAGCTCGTGATCGAGCACCTGTACATCGAGCGCCGGATGACGCCGCTGAACCTGTATCTGCAGAACGGCAGCGACGCGGACGTCGAGCACGGCGTGAAGGAATACGGCAACGCGATAAAGGAGCTGATGAAGGCGAACATCTTCCCCGGCGACATGCTGTACAAGAACTTCGGCGTCACGCGCCACGGCCGCGTCGTGTTCTACGACTACGACGAGATCGAGTACCTGACCGACTGCAACGTGCGGCGCGTGCCGCCGCCGCGCAACGAGGAAGACGAGCTGTCCGGCGAACCGTGGTATACCGTCGGCCCGCACGACATCTTTCCGGAGACCTACGGGCCCTTCCTGCTCGGCGACCCGCGCGTGCGCGACGTCTTCATGAAGCATCACGCGGACTTTTTCGATCCCGCGCTGTGGCAGGCGAGCAAGGACAAGCTGATGCAGGGCGAATTGCCCGATTTTTATCCGTACGACACGGCCCTGCGCTTCAGCGTGCGCTACCCCGCGCGCTTCGACGCGACGGGCCGGAACGACGGCGCAGGCGACGCGCAGCGCGCCGCCTGACGCCGGCAACACCCGATCCGATATCGACTTGATTTCCGCCAACGGAATCCACACCGATGACTACCCAAGACAATCCGCTTTCACATCTGTTCGACAATAACGATGCCTGGGTCAAGCGCCAGCTCGCCGACGATCCCGATTTCTTCGCACGGCTCGCCGACCAGCAGGCGCCGGAATATCTGTGGATCGGCTGCTCCGATTCGCGCGTGCCGGCGAACCAGATCATCGGCCTGCCTCCGGGTGAAGTGTTCGTGCACCGCAACATCGCGAACGTGGTCGTGCACAGCGACCTGAACTGCCTGTCGGTGATCCAGTTCGCGGTCGACATCCTGCGCGTGAAGCACATCATGGTCGTCGGCCACTACGGCTGCTCGGGCGTGAACGCGGCGCTGCACAACCGCCGGGTCGGCCTCGCCGACAACTGGCTGCATCACGTGCAGGACGTGCGCGAACGCCATGCGGCGCTGCTCGACGAATGGCCGGTCGGCGAAGCGCGGTATCGCCGCCTGATCGAGCTCAATTCGATCGAACAGGTCGTCAACGTGTGCCGCACGACGATCGTCAACGACGCGTGGGCGCGCGGCCAGTCGCTCACCGTGCACGGGCTCGTGTACGGCGTGCACGACGGCCGGATGCGCAACCTGGGGATGTCCGTGTCGAACTTCGACGCGCTCGACGCAACCTACAGGCGCTGCGTGGCGGCGCTGACCGCACGCGGCCAGCACGCGCCCGACAACGACATGGTCGCGGCCGACGCCGCGCAGCTCGAAGACGTCGCGCAGGCGGTCGCCGCCACGCTGAAGCCGTGCGACGACGCGCAGTAACGTGCAGTGACGCGCCAGCCGCCTGACGGCGGCTGCCACACGGGCGCGGCACGCATCGAACGAATCTGACACCGGCACTGCCTCGGCGGCGCCTACCCAAGGAGCGACGGCATGAAAACCGTATTGATCGTCGGCGCATCGCGCGGCCTCGGCCGCGAATTCGTCCGGCAATACCGGCGCGACGGCTGGAACGTGATCGCCACCGCGCGCGACGCGGCGTCGCTCGATGCGTTGCGTGCGCTGGGCGCTCAGCCGCATGCGCTCGATATCGCGCAGCCCGCGCAGATCGCGGCGCTCGGCTGGAAGCTCGACGGCGAGCGGCTCGACGCGGCCGTGCTCGTGTCAGGCGTGTACGGGCCGCGCACCGAAGGCGTCGAGACGATCACCGCCGAGGATTTCGACGCGGTGATGCATACGAACGTGCGCGGGCCGATGCAGTTGTTGCCGATCCTGCTGCCGCTCGTCGAGGACGCGCGCGGCGTGCTGGCCGTCGTGTCGAGCCGGATGGGCAGCATCGCCGAGGCGACCGGCACGACCGGCTGGCTGTACCGCGCGAGCAAGGCCGCGCTGAACGACGCGCTGCGCATCGCGTCGCTGCAGACGCGTCATGCCGCGTGCATTTCGCTGCATCCCGGCTGGGTGCGCACCGACATGGGCGGCGCGCAGGCCGCGATCGATCCGGAAACGAGCGTGACCGGCATGCGTCGCGTGATCGCCGAATCCGGTTCGGACGTGTCGCAGGCGAACGGCCGGTTCTTCCAGTACGACGGCATCGAGCTCAGCTGGTGAGCGGGCCGGCAACCGGACGTTGTTAATTCGCATTTCGCATGATTTCGAACCGACCTGACGCGTGCCCGTGCGGCGGCGCATCCCCCCCGCCCGGCGGCAACGCGCCGGCGCCGCGCTACGCGGCCTGCTGCGGCCGCTTCATCGACGGCGGGCAAGCCGCCCCGACCGCACTCGAATTGATGCGCTCGCGGTACAGCGCGTACGTGCTCGGCGCGACCGACTACCTGCGCGCGACGTGGGCCGCGCGCACCTGCCCGCCCGATCTCGACACCGACCCTGATGCGCCGGACGCGCCGCGCTGGCTCGGCCTCGCGGTCAAACGGCACGTACCGCTCGACGACCGGCACACGGAGGTCGAATTCGTGGCGCGCTACAAGGTCGGCGGACGCGCTTACCGGCTCCACGAGACGAGCCGTTTCGAGCGCGACGAGCAGGGATTCTGGCGCTATGTCGACGGCGAAGTAAGTGAACGCTGACAAATAGTTGCCATGTCAAACGCCGGGTAATTCCCGCATTGCACAACCTGATTTTGTCGGGCTACGATGGGCTCGAATTGGTCATGTTGCATGGCAGGGCTTACGGATGGCGTTCAGCAAGGTATTGGTGGGATGGATGGCGGCGTGTGCGCTGTCGGCCGCTCAGGCCGGTACGCTGCCGAGCGCCAATACGGGTGCGAGCGCCAGCGGGTCGCTCGCTCATGCCGAGCATTTCGACTACGCCGACTCGAACCTGCCGCAGGTCGCCGCCGACCTCAACGAGCAGATCCTCCGCATTCCGGCCGACGCGTCGGGCGCCATCACGCTCGAGGCCACGCTGTTCAAGCCGAACGGCCCCGGCCCGTTCCCGCTCGTCGTCTTCAACCACGGCAAAAATACCGGCGATCTCCATCTGCAGCCGCGCAGCCGGCCGCTCGCGTTCGCGCGCGAATTCGTGCGCCGCGGCTATGCGGTGATCGCGCCGAATCGCCAGGGCTTCGCCGGTTCCGACGGCACGTACCAGCAGGAAGGCTGCAACGTCGGCAAGAACGGCCTCGCGCAGGCCGCCGACGTCGATGCGACGGTGCGCTACATGTCGCGCCAGCCGTACGTCGATGCGTCGCGCATCGTCGTCGCCGGCACGTCGCACGGCGGGCTCGCGTCCGTCGCGTACGGCACCGAAGCCGCGGCCGGCGTGCGCGGCATCATCAACTTCTCCGGCGGGCTGCGCCAGGACCTGTGCGACGGCTGGCAGCGCAACCTCGTCGACGCGTTCGACCACTACGGCGCGCATACGGCCGTGCGGTCGCTGTGGCTGTACGGCGACAACGATTCGGTGTGGACGCCCGCGCTGGTCGCGCAGATGCACGATGCGTACGTGTCGCACGGCACGCAGGCCCGCTTCATCGATTTCGGCCGCTACAAGGACGATGCGCACCGGCTGATCGTCGATCGCGACGGCGTGCCCGTGTGGTGGCCGGCCGTGAACGCATTCCTCGCCGAACTGAACCTGCCGACCGCGGTGCGCTATGCGGTCGCGGACCCGCACGAGCCGAAGGCCACCGGCTACGCGTCGATCGATGCGGTCAACGCGGTGCCGTACGTCGACGAAGCCGGCCGCGAAGGCTATCGCCGCTTCCTGAACCAGCATCCGAGCCGCGCGTTCGCGGTGTCGTCGGAAGGCGCGTGGTCGTGGGCCGAAGGCGGCGACGACCCGATGGCGCTCGCGCTCGACAACTGCGCGAAGCAAGGCGCCGGCGCGTGCCGGCTGTATGCGGTCAACGACCGCGTCGTGTGGAACGCCAACACGACACAGACGGCCGACAACGGCGACGATCGCACCCGCGATACCGATACGCGCGCGCTGGCTTCGCGCTGACGCTCGGCTGTCGTTCCTCTCGCTTCCCCTTCGCGCACCGTCGATTCAAGGTCGCCGCGGCACTCCCCGCCTGTTCGTCAAATCGAGCACACGCCGCGTAATGCTCGTTTTTACGAGCAATCGACTTGAATTCGCGCCAGATCTCGTCCAGCCGTCCGGGCCTTCCGCGCCCCTGTCGATCTGACGATGCACGAAGCAAGACTGCCCGTCGTCGCCGCCAAACCCGCACCATCATCGTTCCCCATATTTCGCCACCCGGCCGGCCCTCGCCCTGCGATTTTTTCTGTCGGGGGGCGTCACTCGAACGTCGTCATCTGCGCGCATTTCGCCCGATCCGCCGCGTTCCGTTCCGAGCACCCCCGAACTGCGCCGAACTCCCGCCCAGCAAGGCTGTGCGGCGTTTGTAACCGCTAGTGCAACGTCCGGCGGAACACGCTAATCTCTGCGCGTTTCGTATTCCGCCGCGCGGCATCCCGTCGATGCCGCGCGGCCGTTTTACCCCCGGAGTCGCCTTGAGTACGCCAGCCACCGACGACTGGGTCGCGCGCAGCCTGCGCGCGGTCTGGCATCCCTGCACCCAGATGAAGCACCACGAGCGCCTGCCGCTCGTCCCCGTCGCGCGCGGCGCGGGCGTGTGGCTGTACGACCGTGACGGCCGCCGCTACTTCGACGCGATCAGCTCGTGGTGGGTCAACCTGTTCGGCCATGCGAACCCCGACATCAACGCGGCGCTGAAGGACCAGCTCGACACGCTCGAGCATGCGATGCTCGCCGGCTGCACGCACGAACCGGCGATCGAGCTCGCCGAACGGCTGCATGCGCTGACCGCGCGCACGCTCGGTCATGCGTTCTTTGCGTCGGACGGCGCGTCGGCCGTCGAGATCGCGCTGAAGATGAGCTTCCACGCGTGGCGCAACCGCGGCCGCGCGAACAAGCAGGAATTCGTCTGCGTCGCGAACAGCTATCACGGCGAGACGATCGGCGCGCTCGGCGTGACCGACGTCGCGCTGTTCAAGGATGCGTACGACCCGCTGATCCGCCATGCGCACGTGGTCGCGTCGCCCGACGCGCGCGGCGCGCTGCCGGGCGAGACGGCCGCCGATGTCGCGGGCCGCGCGCTCGCGGACGTGCGGCGCCTGTTCGCCGAACGCGGCGACCGGATCGCCGCGCTGATCGTCGAGCCGCTCGTGCAGTGCGCGGCCGGCATGGCGATGCACGATCCGTCGTACGTGCGCGGGCTGCGCGCGCTGTGCGACGAATTCGGCGTGCATCTGATCGCCGACGAGATCGCGGTCGGGTGCGGGCGCACCGGCACCTTCTTCGCGTGCGAGCAGGCCGGCGTCTGGCCCGATTTCATGTGCCTGTCGAAAGGGATCAGCGGCGGCTACCTGCCGCTGTCGCTGGTGCTCACGCGCGACGACGTGTTCGCGGCGTTCTACGACGACGACACGACGCGCGGCTTCCTGCACTCGCATTCGTACACCGGCAACCCGCTCGCGTGCCGCGCGGCAGTCGCGACGCTCGACCTGTTCGCGCGCGACGACGTGCTCGCAAGCAACGTCCGCAAATCGTCGATGCTGCGCGCGGCGCTCGCGCCGCTCGACGCGCACCGCCAAGTGCGCCATCTGCGCGAGCGCGGCACGCTGTTCGCGTTCGACGTCGCGCTCGACGGCGACGCGGCGCGCGGCTTCTCGCGGCGCTTCTTCGAACACGCGCTCGAACGCGAACTGCTGCTGCGCCCGATCGGCACGACCGTGTACCTGATGCCGCCGTACGTGATGAGCGACGACGACATCGCGTGGCTCGCGCAACGCACGCGCGACACGCTCGACGCGACGCTGGAGGACCTCGGCCGATGAGCCTGCTCGACACCCTGCAACGCGGCCTCGCCGACCTCGACGCGCAAGGGTTGCGCCGCGTGCGCCGCATCGCCGACACCGCGTGCGACGCGCGCATGACCGTGAACGGCCGCGAGATCGTCGGCTTCGCGAGCAACGACTACCTCGGCCTCGCCGCGCATCCGGCGCTCGTCGCCGCGTTCGCGGAAGGCGCGCAGCGCTACGGCTCCGGCAGCGGCGGCTCGCACCTGCTCGGCGGCCATTCGCGCGCGCACGCCAAACTGGAAGACGAACTCGCGGGCTTCGCGGGCGGCTTCTCCGATGCGCCGCGCGCGCTGTACTTCAGCACCGGCTACATGGCGAACCTCGCGGCGATGACGGCGCTGGCCGGCAAGGGCGCGACGATCTTCTCCGACGCACTGAACCACGCGTCGCTGATCGACGGCATGCGGCTGTCGCGTGCGAACGTGCAGGTCTATCCGCACGCCGATACGGCCGCGCTCGCCGCGCTGCTCGACGCATCGGATGCGGAAACGAAGCTGATCGTCAGCGACACCGTATTCAGCATGGACGGCGACCTCGCGCCGCTCGCCGAACTCGTCGCGCTGGCCGAGCGCCACGGCGCGTGGATCGTCGTCGACGACGCACACGGCTTCGGCGTGCTCGGCCCGCAGGGTCGCGGCGCGCTCGCGGCCGCCGCGCTGCGTTCGCCGCATCTGGTGTACGTCGGCACGCTGGGCAAGGCGGCCGGTGTCGCGGGCGCGTTCGTGATCGCGCATGAGACCGTGATCGAATGGCTGATCCAGCGCGCGCGCAGCTACATCTTCACGACGGCCGCGCCGCCGGCCGTCGCGCATGCGGTATCGGCAAGCCTGAAGGTGATCGCGGGCGACGAAGGCGACGCGCGACGCGCGCACCTCGCCGCGCTGATCGACCGCACGCGCGCGCTGCTGCGCAACACGCGCTGGCAGCCAGTCGATTCGCACACGGCCGTGCAGCCGCTCGTGGTCGGCAGCAACGACGCGACGCTCGCGGCGATGCGCGCGCTCGACGCGCACGGCCTGTGGGTGCCGGCGATCCGGCCGCCGACGGTGCCGGCCGGCACGTCGCGGCTGCGCGTGTCGCTGTCGGCCGCGCATTCGTTCGACGATCTTGCAAGGCTCGAAGCCGCGTTGATCCAGGCCAGCGAGGAGGCCGCGGCATGACCCCCGCCCCGCTGTCCGTCTTCGTCACCGGCACCGACACCGAAATCGGCAAGACCTTCGTGTCGGCCGCGATGCTGCACGGCTTCGCGCGGCACGGCCTGCGCGCGGCCGCGCTGAAGCCGGTCGCGGCCGGCGCGTACGAACGCGACGGCGTGTGGCGCAACGAGGACGCGGACCAGCTCGACGCGGCCGCGAACGTCGTGCTGCCGCCCGAGCTGCGCACGCCGTTCCTGCTGAAGGCGCCGGCCGCGCCGCATATCGTCGCCGCGCAGGAAGGCGTGACGCTCGACCTCGACACGATCGTCGCGTGCCATCGCGAAGCGCTGACGCGCGCGGACGTCGTCGTCGTCGAAGGCGTCGGCGGTTTCCGCGTGCCGCTGAACGATACGCAGGACACCGCCGATCTCGCGGTCGCGCTCGGCCTGCCCGTCGTGCTCGTCGTCGGCGTCCGGCTCGGCTGCATCAGCCACGCGTTGCTGACGGCCGATGCGATTCGCCAGCGCGGCCTCACGCTCGCGGGCTGGGTCGCGAACCATGTCGACCCGGCCATGTCGTTCGCCGACGAGAACGTCGCGACGATTCGCGACTGGCTCGCGCGCGAGCACCGCGCGCCGCTCATCGGCCGCATCGCGCACATGACGCCGGCCGCCCCCGAATCCGCCGCGGCGATGCTCGACATCGCCGCGCTCGTCGAGTCGCTGCGCACCGCGCGGCATTGACCCAACCGATCCCCCATCCCGCCAGGACAGGAAAACGAAATGACCCAAGCCCAGACCGCCGCCGTGCAACCCGCCGCGATCCCCGTGGCCGCTCCGACGTCGCAGCGCTGGCGCGTCGCCGACGTCGTCGCGCTGTTCGAGCTGCCGTTCAACGACCTGATGTTCCGCGCGCAGCAAGTGCATCGCGAGCACTTCGACGCGAACGCGGTGCAGCTGTCGACGCTGCTGTCGATCAAGACGGGCGGCTGCGAGGAAGATTGCGGCTATTGCTCGCAGTCGTCGCATCACGACACGGGCCTGAAGGCCGAGAAGCTGATGGACGTCGACACGGTGCTCGACGCCGCGCGCGCGGCGAAGGCGAACGGCGCGAGCCGCTTCTGCATGGGCGCCGCGTGGCGCAACCCGAAGGAGCGCCACATGCCGGCGCTGACCGAGATGGTGCGCGGCGTGAAGGAGCTCGGCCTCGAGACCTGCATGACGCTCGGCATGCTGGAAAACGAACAGGCTCGGCAGCTCGCCGACGCGGGCCTCGACTACTACAACCACAACCTCGACACGTCGCCGGAGTTCTACGGCCAGGTGATCTCGACGCGCACGTACCAGGATCGCCTCGACACGCTCGACCGCGTGCGCGACGCGGGCATCAACGTGTGCTGCGGCGGCATCATCGGGATGGGCGAATCGCGCCGCGAACGCGCGGGCCTGATCTCGCAGCTCGCGAACCTGAACCCGTATCCGGAATCGGTGCCGATCAACAACCTCGTCGCGATCGAAGGCACGCCGCTCGAAGGTACCGCGCCGCTCGACCCGTTCGAGTTCGTGCGCACGATCGCGGTCGCGCGCATCACGATGCCGAAGGCCGTCGTGCGCCTGTCGGCCGGTCGCGAGCAGCTCGACGACGCGATGCAGGCGATGTGCTTCCTCGCGGGCGCGAACTCGATGTTCTACGGCGATCAGCTGCTGACGACGAGCAACCCGCAGACGCAGCGCGACCGCGCGCTGTTCGAGCGCCTCGGCATCCGCGCGAGCCAGGCCGACGCGCTGGCGGAAAACGCGTAAGCGGCAACGGCCGGCGCGCCGCGCCCGCCGACGAAAAAGCCGGGGCATGCCCCGGCTTTTTTTCATCCGATCGTCTGCATCGGGTCGCGCTGCGCGCCATGCATCGACGGTCTTCTCGACGCGCCAACACGCAGCTTCGGCATACGCTTACACGTGCGACGCCGCGCCGTCGAGCGCCGCGCGCACGCGCTCGACGCGCAGCGCGTCGACGGGCGCCAGCACCTCGCCGCGCGGCCGCACGCCCGAACCGAAATGCACCGCGCGCACGCCGGTCGCGCGCACGAAATCGCCGACCGCGTCGATCGTGAGCCCGGAGCCGGCCAGCACCGTGCAGGTCGTGCCCGCCGCCTGCCGCACGAGCCGCGTGATCGTCGCGACCGCGTCGAGCACCGACGGATGGCCACCCGACGTCAGCACTGACGTGACGGCCGGCACGCGCAGCAGCGCGTCGAACGCGGCGTTCAGATCGCGCGCGACGTCGAACGCGCGGTGGAACGTGAGCGCGCGCCCGTCGGCGGCGGCCGCGATCCGGGCGAGCGCGCCGAGATCGACGTCGCCGCGCGGATCGAGCGCGCCGAACACGACGCCGCTCGCGCCGGCCGCGACGGCCGCGCGCACGTCGCGCTCGATCACGCGCAGGTCGTCGGCGTCATAGACGAACGAGCGGCTGTGCGGACGCACGATCACGTTGACGGGAATCGGCACGGCGGCCACGACGGCCTCGATCAGGCCGACGCTCGGCGTCAGCCCGCCTTCGGTGATCGCGGTCACGAGCTCGAGGCGGTCGGCGCCCGCGCGGGCGGCGACCTTCGCATCGCCGACGGTCGTGGCGATCACTTCGAGGAGAATGGGAGAAGCGGCATGTCGGTTCATGGGCGGCCCGCGAATCGTCTGGACAATTCGCGCATCCTAGCCGAGCCGCGCGACGGACGCCAGCGTGCCGGCGGCCGCATGCTTCAGCGGCGTACCTCAGCCGCGTGTTTCAGCCCAGTACGTCAGCCGCGCCGCGCGAGCCAGACGCCGACGAGCGCGGACAACGCCGTCACGGCGGTGCCGGGTACGAACCGGAACATGCGCGCGTTGAAGTACGCGCCCTGCTGCTGCATCACGTCGACGATCGCCGGCGTGAGCACGAGCATCGCCCAGCCGATCATCCCGAAGGCGGTGGTCGCGGCCGCGACGAGCAGCGTGATGCCCGCGCCGCGCGCACGCGGCCGGAATGCGCCGGCAAACATACCCGCGGCGAGCAGCACGGCCGACACCGCGAACAGCACGGCGACGAATACGGTCGTCGCGCCCGCCTGACCGACCTTCATGAACGCGACCATCTGCGCGGCGATCACGCAGAAGCCGGCGATCGAGAACAGCACGATCGCCAGCGCGTTACGCACGACGCTCACGCAACGGCCTGCCGGAAATACGCGGTCGCCGGGCGCCGGAACAGCAGGTAGACGAACACCGCGAACAGCAGGACGCCCGGGATCAGCACCGCGAGCATCGACGCCGGCATGTTGATCAACGAGAACGCGATGCCGAACACGAACGTCACGATATAGGCGTTGCGCGACCATTCGCGCCCCTTGAGGATCGCGATGCCGATCACGACATTCGCGGCCTCGACGATCATGCTGATGCCGAACGTCGCCCACACGGGCAGCAGGTAGTGCGACATCAGCGCCTGGGTGGTCGGCATGCCGATCGAGAACGGCGTATAGACGCAGGTGATCGCGTTGGTCACGATGATGATCCACGCGAGGATGGTCAGCGAAATCGGTCGCTTCATGGCATTTTCCTTTTTATATTCGCCGCCATGGTGGCCCCCGGGACGGCGCGCGCGGTCACGACGGCCGCGGTCGCGCCATTGTCGGGGAAGCGCGCGGCGAACGCAACGGCCGCCCCCGCGCCGTCGGTCGCCGCATCCCGACCGTGTGCCGCTACGCCGCTTGCGCGTCCTCGTCGATCCAGTCGATATCGCCGCACAGCACGCGCTGCGCATCGCCGACGCGCACGGCCACCGACAGCGTCACGCACGGCTGCGCCTCGTTGATCGACAGGTACGGCCGCGTGACCTGCACGCGCCCCGGTTCGGCGATCGCCGAGCGGAAATACGGCCGGCGCAGCCAGTTCGCACCCTGCGCGTCCGCCAGCGGCGAAAAGCGCGCCTCGGCGAGCGCGCGATCGGCGCGCAGCACGACGTTGCGGCCCGACTGCCGGCCCTGCGCGTCGAGCAGGAAGCAGCGTGCGGCCGCGTCCAGCGCGAGGAAGTTCCAGCACACCTCGTCGAGCGGCTCGCCGCCCGCGAGGCGCTCGGCCGCCCGTTCGAACGCGCGCAGGTACGGTGCGAGCCGCTGCGCGTCGCGCCGCTCGCGCGCTTCGGTCTGCTGACGAAAGCGCTCGGTCAGCTCGCCGATGCAGCCGGTCGCGGCCGCGCTGTCGGGCAGCCCCGGCGCCGGGCGGCCGAAGTAGTAGCCCTGCACGAAATCGGCCTCGCACGACAGCGCGATCTGCGCTTCGTGCTCGGTCTCGATCCCTTCGACGAGCACCAGCTTGCCGGCCTCGTGCAGCAGCGTCACGAGCCCGTGCAGGATCGCGGTGAGCCCCGTGCGGTGCGCCGCGTGCGACAGCATGATCCGGTCGAGCTTCACGATGTCCGGGTTCAGTTGCCAGATCCGTTCGAGGTTCGAGTGGCCCGCGCCGAAATCGTCGAGCGCGATCAGGAAGCCGTGCGTGCGGAATTCGCGCACGGCCTCCGCGAGCCGCTCGACGTCCTCCGCGCGCTGTTCGAGCACCTCGAGCACGATGCGCCGCGGCGGCATGCCGAGCCGTTTCAGGTTCGCGAGCAGCGCGGCCGCCTGGAACGGATCGGTGAGCACACCCGGATGGACGTTGAGAAACAGCCACTCGCGCTCCGCGCCGAGCAGCGCGAAGTTCTCCAGATGCAGCGCCTGCGCGAGCCGGTCGAGCTGCAGCAGTTCGTCCCGGCGCGCGGCTTCGCCGAACACGTCGAGCGGCGACACGGGGCGGTCGAGCGCATCGTGTGCGCGCAGCAGCGCCTCGTAGCCCACCGCACGCTGGTGCGACAGGCTGAATATCGGCTGGAACACGGTCGTGAGCGTCAGGTCGCGGTGCTGCGTCGCCAGCCGTTCCAAGCCCGAGCTCATCTCCCGCTCGAACCGGTACGGCGACGCGGCGGCCGGACGCTCCTGTTGCACGATCGTCATGCCTTCCTCCTGGTGATGCAGTCGAACGCGACGTCCGGCGTCCGGCGAAAAACGACGAACGGGACGGCGCGCCATGTCATTGGTTGGACCCTCGGTGACCCGGCGCAAGCCGGGCGGCT
This sequence comes from Burkholderia sp. BCC1047, assembly GCF_902833155.1. Lineage (NCBI taxonomy): Bacteria > Pseudomonadati > Pseudomonadota > Betaproteobacteria > Burkholderiales > Burkholderiaceae > Burkholderia > Burkholderia sp. BCC1047. Next base: position 79,685 of record NZ_CADFEH010000016.1, read on the forward strand.
GCTCTCCCTCAAGCAAGCTCCGTGCGAGGTGCCGACAACCCGTGCGCCATGCGGCTGTGCGGGGCCGCCGCACCACCGTGGCGCGTGTTCGACGCACCATTCCCGTGCGCACGCACCGGCCACTCGAGCGCACCCGTTACGCCGGCACGCTACACTCCGTACGATCGTTTCATTCCGCGTTATTCGCCGTCTCGATGGAAATCGTTTTCACAGTCCTCATCCTGCTGCTGACCGTCGCGCTGTCCGGCGCCGTCACGCGTCTCCTGCCGTTGCAACTGCCGCTGCCGCTGATGCAGATCGCGTTCGGCGCGATGCTCGCGTGGCCAAAGCTGAACCTGCACGTCACGTTCGACCCCGAGATCTTCATGCTGCTGTTCATTCCGCCGCTGCTGTTCGCGGACGGCTGGCGGATTCCGAAACGCGAGCTTTACCTGCAGCGCCGCGCGATCCTGATGCTCGCATTCGGGCTCGTGTTCATGACGGTACTCGCAGTCGGCTACTTCGCGCATTGGCTGATTCCCGAGTTGCCGCTGCCGATCGCGTTCGCGCTCGCGGCGGTGCTGTCGCCGACCGACGCGGTCGCGCTGTCCGGGATCGCCGGCAAGGGTCGCATTCCGCCGCAACTGATGCACATCCTCGAAGGCGAGGCGCTGATGAACGACGCGTCGGGCCTCGTCGCGCTGAAATTCGCGATCGCGGCCGCGCTGACGGGCGTATTCTCGCTGCGCGCCGCGTCGGTCACGTTCGTGATCGTCGCGGCCGGCGGGCTCGCGACGGGCGCGATCGTCGCGTGGCTGTTCAGCGCGCTGTCGACGCGCTTCCTGAATGCGGAGCAGGAAGGCGACCCGGCGCCCGGCATCGTGATGACGCTGCTGGTGCCGTTCGCGGCCTACCTGTTCGCCGAGCACCTCGACCTGTCGGGCGTGCTCGCGGCCGTGTCGGCCGGGATGATGATGAACTACACGAGCTTCTCGCGCAAAAGCACCGTCGCGTCGCGCGTGCGCGCCGAAAGCACGTGGGCGCTGATCGAGTTCGTGTTCAACGGCATGGTATTCATCATGCTCGGGCTGCAACTGCCGCACATCATCGGCCGTGCGCTCGTCGACGCGCACCATACGAGCGACGCGCTGGTCGGCCGGATGATCTTCAACGTGTGCGCGATGATGCTCGCGCTGTATGCGATCCGCTTCCTGTGGGTGTGGCTGCTGCGCTGGTTCGCGAGCCGCCGCGCCGCGCGCCATGGCCTCGCCGGCACGATGGCCGGCGTGCGCACGATCGCCGTGATGACGGTCGGCGGCGTGCGCGGCGCGGTCACGCTCGCCGGCGTGCTGTCGATCCCGGTCGCGCTGTCCGACGGCGCCCCGCTGCCGGGCCGCGACACCGCGGTCTTCATCGCGTCGGCCGTGATCCTCGGCTCGCTGATCGTCGCGGTGATCGGCCTGCCGCTGCTGCTGCGCGGCGTGCGCTCGTCGCGCAACCCGCTCGGCGACGAGGAGCGCATCGCACGCTCGGCCGCCGCGCAGGCCGCGATCCGCGCGATCGATGCGTCGCACGACGCGATCTCGACCGATCTCGACGAATCGGGCGCGGCGCGCTGCGCGGACATCTCCGCACGCGTGATGGATCAATACCGCCGACGGCTCGCCGCGCTGGCCGACGACGGCCCCACGCCGCGCGCGCAAGCGCAGCAGGCCGAAACGATGGAGTTGCAGATGCGGATCGCGGCCGTGCGCGCGGAACGCTCGGCGCTGTACCGGCTGCGCGGCGACAGCAAGATTTCCGACGAGACGCTGACGAAGCTGATTCGCGAGATCGACCTGTCGGAAACCGCGCTGTCGACGCGCAAGAAAGGCATTGTTTGAGGGCCGGCGGCGGCCGACGGGCATAAAAAACGGCGACGCGCACGCGTCGCCGTTTTCATCTCCGCCCGCCGCAGCGTTACTTCGCGACGACGACCGGAATCCCCTTCAGCATCCCCGCACCCTTCATCTCGTCGAGCGCGTGCTGCACGGCCACGCTCGTCGCCGCGTCGATGCCGAGCTGCAGCGCGAGCTCGCGTTCCGCGCGCTTCACGCCAGCCAGGTTGCGCACCTTCACGTGACCGAAGCCGCGCACGCGCGCGTGCAGGTCGGCCAGTTGAACCACCTGCGCCGCATTGCCGGCGGTCATCGCGGCGAACGCCCGCGTGAGCGTCGTTTCGTAGTCGTCTGCCAGCGCGCGCTCCATCTTTCGCTCGACCGTGCGGCCGAACGGATCGAGCCACGTGCCGCGCAGGCTGCGCACGCGCGCCAGCATGCCGAACACCGGCCACATCCACTGGCCGAACACGCGTTTCTTCGGCGCGCTGCCATCGCTGCCGGCCTTCGCGACCGTCGGCGGCGCCAGGTTGAACTTCACGCGGTACGTCTGGCCCGGCACACCTTCGAACTGCGCTTCGAGCGCGGTGCGGAACGCGTCGTCCGTGTACAGCCGCGCGACTTCGTATTCGTCCTTCACCGCGAGCAGCCGGTAGAACGTCGTCGCAACCGCGCGCGTCAGCGCGTCGTCGCCCTTCGCGCGCGCCGCGTTCACCAGCGCCCGATAGCGCTCGACGTAGCGCGCACCGCCGTACGCGTCGAGACGCGCCTCGCGATCGGCGATCAGCTCGGCGAGCGTCTCCGGCGCCACGTGGGCGGCCACCGCGTGACGTGCGTTCCACAACGCATCGAGGCCCGCCGCGTCGCCGGCCGCCATCCGGCCGATCGAGAACGCGAGCTTGTTCATCGGCACCGCGACGTTGTTCAGCTCGATCGCGCGCATCATCGCGGCGAGCGACACCGGCACGAGGCCGAGCTGCCACGCGTAGCCGAGCATCAGGATGTTCGCGCCGATCGAATCGCCGAGGAACTTCGCGGCGAGCGCCTGCGCGTCGCAGCTCGACAGGTAGCCGTCGCCGGCCGCGTGGCGCATCTTCTCGAGCAGCGCGTCCGCATGCAGGTTCGCGTCGGGGTTCTGCACGAACGATGCGTTCGGGATCCGGTGCGTGTTGACGACGATTCGCGAACGCGCGTGGCGCACCGTCTGCAGCGCCTCGGCGCTCGCACCGACGACCATGTCGCACGCGAGCAGCACGTCGGCCTGCTGCGTGTCGATGCGCACCTGGTTCAGCCAGCGGTCGCTCGACGCGATCCGCACGAACGACAGCACCGAGCCGCCCTTCTGCGCGAAGCCCATGAAGTCGAGCACCGATGCGCTCTTGCCTTCGAGGTGCGCGGCCATGCTGATCAGCGCGCCGACCGTCACGACGCCGGTGCCGCCGACGCCGGTCACCAGCATGTCGAACGGCGCCGCGTCGAGGTGCGTCGCCGGCACCGGCAGCGCATCGACGCGCGCGGCGAGCGCCGCTTCGTCGAACGCCGCGCCGGCGGCCTTCTTCAGCGCCGCGCCCTCGACCGTCACGAAGCTCGGGCAGAAGCCGTTCACGCACGAATAGTCCTTGTTGCACGACGACTGGTCGATGCGGCGCTTGCGGCCGAGCGGCGTCTCGAGCGGCTCGACCGACAGGCAGTTCGACTGCACGCCGCAGTCGCCGCAGCCTTCGCACACCGCGTCGTTGATGAACAGACGCTTGTCCGGGTCGGGGAATTCGCCCTTCTTGCGGCGGCGGCGCTTCTCGGCCGCGCAGGTCTGGTCGTAGATCAGCACGGTGACGCCCGGCGTCTCGCGCAATTCGCGCTGCACCGCATCGAGTTCGCTGCGGTGATGGAACGTCGTGCCGGTCGGGAACTGCCCGTGATGGCCGTCGTACTTCTCCGGTTCGTCGGACACGACGACGAAGCGCGACACGCCTTCCGCCTCGACCTGCCGCGCGATCTGCGGCACCGAGATGCTGCCGTCGACCGGCTGGCCGCCCGTCATCGCGACCGCGTCGTTGTAGAGGATCTTGTACGTGATGTTCGCTTTCGCGGCGACCGCCTGGCGGATCGCGAGGATGCCAGAGTGGAAGTAGGTGCCATCGCCAAGGTTCTGGAACACGTGCTTCGTGTTGGTGAACATCGCGTGCGCGGCCCAGTCGACGCCTTCGCCGCCCATCTGGATCAGGCCGGTGGTGTCGCGCTCCATCCACGACGCCATGAAGTGGCAGCCGATGCCGGCCTGCGCGATCGAGCCTTCGGGCACCTTCGTCGACGTGTTGTGCGGGCAGCCCGAGCAGAAGTACGGCGTGCGCTTCACCGCATCGGCCTCGTTCGACAGGATCTGCGGCGCGACGAGATCGACGACGCGCTCGCGGCGGTCGAGCGCCGGCTTGTGCCGCGCGAGCCAGTCGGCGAACACCGGCAGGATGCGCGACGGGCGCAGCTCGCCGAGTTCGGACAGCAGGCACGCGCCCGCCGCATCGTGCTTGCCGAGCACGCGCGGGCGCGCGCCTTCGGTGCGGTTGTACAGGTAGTCCTTGATCTGCTGCTCGATCACCGGGCCCTTTTCCTCGATGACGAGCACTTCCGACAGACCGTCGACGAAGGTTTCGATCCGTGTCATTTCGAGCGGATACGACAGGCCGACCTTGTAGATCCGCACACCGGCCGCGTCGAGATCGGCGACCGTCAGGTCGAGGCGGCGCAGCGCTTCCATCAGGTCGAGGTGCGCCTTGCCGCAGGTGACGATGCCGACGTTCGCGTGCGTGCTCGGCGCGATCCACTTGTCGATGCTGTTGGCACGCGCGAAATGGCGAACCGCGTCGAGCTTCGCCGCGAGGCGCGCCTCGATCGTGAGGCTCGGCAGGTCGGGCCAGCGGTTGTGCAAGCCGCCCGTCGGCGGCGTGAAGCCTGCCGGCGCCGGCCAGCGCGTCTGCAATGCATCGAGGTCGACGGTGGAGCCGGACTCGACCGTTTCCGAGATCGCCTTGAAGCCGACCCATGCGCCCGAGTAGCGCGACAGTGCCCAGCCGTACAGGCCGAATTCGAGCATGTCGGCGATGTTCGACGGGTTCACGACCGGCATGTGCCACGCCATCATCGCGAAGTCGCTCTGGTGCGGCATCGACGACGACACGCAGCCGTGATCGTCGCCCGCGACGACCAGCACGCCGCCATGCGGCGACGAGCCGTACGCGTTGCCGTGCTTCAGCGCGTCGCCCGCGCGATCGACGCCCGGGCCCTTGCCGTACCACATCGCATACACGCCCTCGACCGTGCGCTCGGGGTCGGCCTCGACCCGCTGCGTGCCGAGCACGGCCGTGCCGCCGAGTTCCTCGTTGATCGCGGGCAGGAAGCGCACGCCGCTCGTGTCGAGGAGTTTCTTCGCCTTCCACAGCTGCTGGTCGACCATCCCGAGCGGCGAGCCGCGGTAGCCGCTGACGAAGCCGGCCGTGTTGAGCCCCTGTTCGGTATCGACCGTGCGCTGCATCAGCAGCAGGCGGATCAACGCCTGCGTGCCGGTCAGGAAGATCCGGCCGCGCGTCGCGGTCAGATTGTCGGTCAGGCGGTAGTCGGACAGGGCGGGCGGGCCGTCGACGGGCAGGCGGGCGGTCATGTGGGGAAGTCTCCGAATTGTGCTGTTGTGCTGTTGTGCTGTTCTCGGCCGTGCGCGGCGGGCGTCGGGTGACGCATGAGTGCGGCAGCGAATGGCTCTATTTTTTCGCGCGCCGCCGAGAATGTTTTTTCTCATCTTGCTCGGACCGGCGCGCGGCGAGAAAAACTGCGCAGCTTTTTGGCGGGATTTGAGAGAGTTTTCGCGCGGGCGGCGGGAGCGTGATGGGAGGCGTGTCGCGGTGGTTGGGTGGTCTGGCGGAAAAGGCTGCGTGTGCCGCCAAGCGCGCAGCTTGGCCGGGGAATGGCGCTTGATCCCCGTGCGACAAGGGTTTCGACGACATCGGGCCGTCACCCTCACCATTGAAATACACAGCGTTCCGATTGATCGGCGACGGCGGATGTCCACAATGTCGCGCCCTTCGGCCCTGTCGGGCTGGCGCGCTCACCGTTCGATTGCACAGCGTTTCGAGCGGCGTCGGGGCCGGGATGTCCACATCCGGCATCGGCATGCGGAGCGCTCGGGCAGCGGCGCTCACCGTTGAAATTCACAGCGCGGCGACTGGGTTGCGGCGGTGGATATACACATCGGAAATCGCGGGTTTCGTCGGTCCGACTTTCGCACTCACCGGTCGAATACCCTGGGCTTCGACTGGCTGCGGTGGCAGTTGTCCAAGCGGGGATCCGCGGTGTCTGCCGGCCATCCGCGGACCTTCACCGTTGAAAACCACAGCGCTTCGACTGATTGACCGGGTCGGATATCCTGGTCTGAACACGCGGGCCATGCGATTGCCGACTCACCCTCACCATTGAAATACACAGGGCTTCGACTGGCCGCGGTGGCAGTTGTCCACCTCCGGAGCTGCGTTGCATCCCGGCCATCCGCGCACCCTCACCGTTGAAAACCACAGCGCTTCGAGTAATCGAGTGGGCCGGATATCCGCGTCTGAACACGCGGGCCATGCGATTGCCGACTCACCCTCACCATTGAAATACACAGGGCTTCGACTGGCCGCGGTGGCAGTTGTCCACCTCCGGAGCTGCGTTGCATCCCGGCCATCCGCGCACCCTCACCGTTGAAAACCACAGCGCTTCGAGCAATCGAGTGGGCCTGGATATCCACATGGACGGGCGCTCCCCGATGTATAGCAAAGGCATGCTTCGAAGGGTACCGACGCGACGGGCAATCCATGCCGGAAGCGGCTCATCGCCCGATCGGGCGCCGATGCTCACCGTCGAAATACACAGTGCCGCGAGTCGTTTCCACGGACGGATATCCACACGAGCACGCACATCGTCGTTGCTCTCGATCTTGAGCCCGAGCCCGACAGAAACCGCTTCGCGCGGCATCGGCGGTCGAACGGCCGCATCCTGACGGGCTGCACGCCGATCGCCGATTCACGCTCACCATTGAATTACACAGCGTGCCGAGTCGCTGGAGAAGGCGGGCCGGCGCATCGAAATCCGCACGTTGCGAACCACGCGCCTGCGCTCACCGTTAGAATGCACAGCCCTTCGATTGGGGGCCGGGGCCGGATATCGACGTCGCGCGGCCTGCAGGTGATGGTCACGCATTCACGCCATTCGGCTAGAATGCGCGTCGCCCCGAGTCACGGCAACGGCTGGAAACCCACGCCAGTGCGGGCGCACCGCCAGATCGGGCGCGACACTCACCGTTGAATTTCACAGCATTTCGCTTCGTCTTGCCGCGAGTTGTCCACAACCCGCCTGATGTCTCGCGCAGCGTCCGGTCTCCTCGCCTGTGAAAACCACAGGTCGACGACTCGTTTCGATGCCCGGATATCCACAACCGGGCGCGCGACCAGATCTTCATCTGCCGATCGACGGACGACTCGGCGCGCGACAGCCGGCAAAGCCGCAATGGCTTGTCCGGCGGGCCTCGGCGGCACACTCACCGTTCAAATGCACAGCGTTTCGACTCGCTCTGGCGGAGGGTTGTCCACATCCCTCCGCCGACGCTTCATCACGCCGGCACGCGGGCCCGGGCGACTTTATTCCGCAATCGATCGAATGATCTTCGCCGGATTGCCGCCGACCAGCGTATTCGGCGGAACGTCCCGGGTAACGACGGCCGCGGCCGCGACGACCGCGTTCTCGCCGATCGTCACGCCGCCGACGATCGTCGCGCCCGCGCCGATCCATACGTTGCGGCCGATCACGATCGGCTTCGCGACCACGCAATCGCGCCGCCGCGAAGGCTCGACCGGATGGCCGGACGTGAGCAGGCTGACGTTCGGGCCGATCATCACGTCGTCGCCGATCTCGAGCCCGCCCAGGTCGTAGAACGTGCAGTTCTGGTTGACGAACACGTTGCGCCCGACCTTCATGCCGGTGCCGCCCGTTGCGTAGAACGGCGGGATCAACGTGAAACCGTCGTCCAACTGCATGCCGATCAGTTCACCGAACAATGCGCGTACGTCCGCCGTATCGTCGAACGTCAGGCGGTTGAGTCGCGCGGTGATCGCCATCGCCCGTTTGACCTCGGCCGCCATGGCCGCCGATTCGGGCGTTCTGCGCGGAATGATCGTGGTGCGGTCGTCGTTTGCCATGCGTGACGGGACTCCGGTGAATGCGGCGTTGGGTGATGCGTCGGCGATCGCGGGCGGCGATTGCGTTCCTCTGTGCGGTGCTGCCGAACGGGTCGGACATAGCGTAGTCATGCGGATTTCCGCCGGGATTTCGATGAATTTTCATAACTAGTTTTTGTATAACTAGTCATTCACTGAACTTCCGTTGTGCAAGGCGCTACGAGGTATTTCGCCCGATTCACCGGATGCAATCGAACCGGACGCCCCCGCCGCGCGCCCCTGTCCCAACCTCCTGCGCTCGGGTACGCTTGAGCATCCACCGGATCGACACCTGCACCCAAACGCGGAGGCATGATGAAGCTCTACTACTGGCCGAAGACCCGGGCATTCCGGGCGCTGTGGATGCTCGAGGAAATCGGCGTGGTGTACGAACTCGTGCCGATCGACCTGCGCTCGCACGAACAGGGCAGCGATGCGTTCGTGCAGGTCAACCCGATGGCCAAGCTGCCCGCGCTCGACGACGGCAGCGCGCCGTTCGCCGAATCGGGCGCCGTGCTGCTCTATCTCGCCGACCGCTGTCCGGCTGCCGGGCTCGGTGTCGCGCCCGACGATCCGCTGCGCGGCCGGTTCCTCCAGTGGATGTTCTTCACGCCGACCTGCCTCGAACCGGCGATGGCCGAGAAATTCACCGGCGCGTCGGGCAACCCCGTCGCGTTCGGCTGGGGCAACATCGCGCGCGTGCAGCGCGCCCTCGCGCAAGCGCTCGCCCATAGCCGCTGGCTCGTCGGCGAACGCTTCACCGCCGCCGACCTGCTGCTCGCGAGCACGCTGAAGATCGCGTTCGACGCGCATCTGCTGCCGCACGAAGGCGTGCTCGGCGACTACGTCGCGCGCGCCGAGGATCGCGACGCGTTCCGCCGCGCGGTCGCGATCGAACAGCGCGAAGCGGCGCGCCTGCTGCACGCGTGACGCGCAGCGGGGCCGCGCCCCCCCGCCGCCCGCGATCATGCCTGCCCGACGGGCCCCGGCGCCGACGTGTCCGCGTCGATCACCACGCCCGGCGAACCGCGTTCGTCGGTGTCGTCGTCGATCGGCACGACTTCATGAAAATGCGTGTAATCGATGTGCGTGATGCCGTCCTCGTCGTGCATCAGGTCGACATAGCGGTGGCGCCAGCGGATGTCGCCATGCGCCCACGCATGACGCGCCTGCATGACCTGCGCGGTGGTCTCGTCCGAACCCTCGATCGTGATCAGCAATTGCGCGTCGCGCGCGGCGAGCGATTCGGGCGTCTCGCCGAACAGCGCGCTCGACTCGTCGATCACGTGCATCAGGTTCCAGCCGAGCAGGAAGATCGGATGCTCGTTGCGCACGAGCGGCAGGTCGTGAATCTTGCGCAGCGCGTAGCCCTCGTGCGTGCCTTCGACGCGCATCAGCCGCAGTTTCGCCTGCGCCTCGGCAATCACGTTCTGGCGGGCATTCGCGGCGCGCACCATCAGCGTCATCCGGCCGTTCAGCGGCCGCACGATCGCGTTGCGCGCGAACAGGATCTTCGCCTGCGGCCGCGAAAACCGCGCGAACACGAGCCCGGTGGCCAACGCGATGCTCGACATCCCGACGAAGATCTCGAACGTCGCGACGAGATGCGCATAGACCGTCTGCGGATGCATGTCGCCATAGCCGACGGTCGCGAGCGTCTCGACGCTGAAGAAGAATGCGCCGCCGAAGCCGGGTGGCGCCTGGTTCGCGATCGGCTCATGCCCGAGCAGATAGAGCATCGCGAAGCCGCTGTTGAGCAGCAGGAACAGCACCGCGAGCGACAGGAAGAACACGGGCCAGCTCACCGTCAGCGCGCGGTGATAGAAGTCGCGCCAGCCGAGCGGCGGCATCCCGTACGCGATCACCGGGCGGGTGCCCGACCAGATCTTGCGGCCACGGCCGCGGGAGGCGGGGGAAGACGAATCGACGTTCATCGCGGGGCGCCGGTTGCAGGAAGGCGATGAGCGTAGCACGCGCGGCGGCGGCCGGGAATGCGGCCGGTCCGGAACGGCGATCCGCCGCGCAGCCGCAAAAAAAAGCCGGCCGCACGAGCGGCCGGCTGCGTCGTCATGCGGGCGCGCGCGTGGCGCGCGCCGCGATCACTTCCGGTCGACGATCACCTGGTCGAACGTGCCGCCGTCGGCGAAATGGGTCTTCTGCGCGTTCGCCCAGCTGCCGAAGACCTGCTCGACGCTGAACGTCTTCAGCGCCTTGAACTCGGCCGCATGCTTCTTCAGCACGGCCGCGTCGCGCGGGCGCAGATGGTGCTGCGCGATGATCTCCTGCGCTTCCGGCGTGTACAGGTAGTCGAGATACGCCTGCGCGACCTTGCGCGTGCCCTTCTTGTCGACCACCTTGTCGACCACCTTGTCGACGACCGCGACGGGCGGCTCCGCGAGGATGCTCGCCGACGGATACACGGCGTCGAACTGCGCGCCCGATGCGCCCGTGTCCATCAGCGCGACTTCGTTCTCGAACGTGACGAGCACGTCGCCGATGCCGCGCTGCGTGAACGTCGTCGTCGCGCCGCGGCCGCCCGAATCGAGCACCGGCACGTTGCGGAAGATCGCCTTCTCGAAGTCGAGCGCCTGCGGGTCGGTCGCGCCCTTCTGCTTCTGGAAGCCCCACGCGGCAAGATACGCGTAGCGGCCGTTGCCCGACGTCTTCGGGTTCGCGATGATCACCTGCACGCCCGGCTTCGCGAGATCGCTCCAGTCCTTGATCGCCTTCGGGTTGCCCTTGCGCACGAGGAACACCATCGTCGTCGAGTACGGCGAGCTGTTGTCCGGGAAACGCGCGCGCCAGTCCTTCGGCAGCAGCTGGCCGCGCTCGGCGAGCAGGTCGATGTCGTTCGGCTGGTTCATCGTCACGACGTCGGCCTGCAGCCCCTGCAGTACCGACAGCGCCTGCGCGCTCGACGCGCCGTGCGACTGCTTGATCGTGACCGTCTCGCCGGTCTTCTGCTTGTAGGCCGCGGCAAAGCTTGCGTTGATGTCCTTGTACAGCTCGCGCGTCACGTCGTACGACACGTTCAGGATCGACGTGTCCGCGTGCGCGGCCGTCGCCGCCACGACCAGCGCCGCCGCCGCGCCCGTGCGCAGCCAGCGACCGATCCCCTTGATGCTTGCCATCGTGATATGCCCCGTTTCCAGTGGTGGTGAATGTGCGTGACCGCCCGCGTACGCGCTGTCATCGAAACGTAAGCGGGCATTCTAGCGGCCGGCCGCGGCACGCCTTCCAATCAGTCGTGGAAAGCAAATCTCGAAATATGCTAAACGACGGCCGGGGCTCGCGCGCGCCGCCGCCACGGTGTTAAGATCGCCGCTCAGCCCACTCACGGTTCATCCATGTCCGCTCTCCTGCGCTCGCCCTCGATCCTCGCCGCCGTCGCGGCAGGTGCGCGCGCGGCCGGGCTGAAACTGAAAAAACGACTCCTCGACTGACCGGGACGTCGCGTCCCGTCAGGCGAATGCCGGACGGGATGCCCGCAGGTCGTTTCTTTCTCCTTGCACGCACGCCTCGCTCCGGCACCCCGCCGGCGGAACGGTTCCTTCCCACTCCGTTTCCACCATGAGGCTTTGCATGAACACACGTTTCGAAGGTATCTGGCTGCCGATCGTCACGCCGTTCCACCACGGCGAGGTCGACCATGCGGCGCTCGTGCGGCTCGCGCGCCACTATGCGGCCGCGGGCATCGCGGGGTTCGTCGCGGGCGCGACGACCGGCGAAGGCGTGCTGCTCGACGCGCGCGAACAGGACGCGGTGTTCGCGACGCTGCGCGACGCGGCGCCCGCGCTGCCGATCGTCGTCGGGCTCACCGCGAGCGCGACGCACCTCGCGGCCGTCCGCGCGCGCGAGCTCGCAGCGCTGCGCCCCGACGGGCTGCTCGTCACGCCGCCCGTCTACGTGCGGCCGACGCAGGACGGCATCCGCCGCCATGTCGAAGCGATCGTCGACGCGGCCGACCTGCCGGTGCTCGTCTACAACATCCCGTACCGCACCGGCGTGAACGTCGAACTGGACACGCTGCAGGCGCTCGCCCGCGATCCGCGCGTCGCGGGCATCAAGGAATGCGGCGGCACGCTCGACCGGATGAGCCGGCTGGTACACGACACGCCGCTCGCGATCCTGTCCGGCGACGACAACCAGAACTTCGCGGCGATGTGCGCGGGGGCGCACGGCGCGATCGCGAGCAGCGCGCACGTGCTGCCCGAATGGCATGTGCGGATTCACGCGTGGCTGCGCGACGGGCGGCTCGCCGACGCGCGGCGCCTGTCGGTCGCGCTGCAGCCGCTCGTCGCGGCGCTGTTCGCGGAACCGAACCCGGCGCCGGTGAAGGCCGTGCTCGCCGCGCAAGGATGGTGCGAGGACGGGTTGCGGCTGCCGTTCGTGCCAGCGAGCGACGCGTTACGCGTGCGGTTGGAGAAGCTCTGTGCGGAGCTCGAAGTGTCCGCGCACGTTACCGCGGCGGCGTAGGATTCCGCACCGAAAACTGTTTCAGACCGTCAAAATCCGTGACGCGCCATACTGCGAAAGATGGCCGTCCGCAGTCAGGAGCAACAGCGGTTCGTACTACGCCTGCGCGACGAGCAGCCGGTCGAATGGATCAAGATGGTAGTGGGGTAGATGGCGCACGGCCGCGCCGTGCGCCATTCGAACCGGCGGTTCGCGGTACTCGCTCGTGTTGATCTTGTCGACCAAACGATCCACGTCGACATCCAGCTTTCCCTTCCCGGCCTTGATCGCCACTTCCCAGATGCTCACGCTGCTGACGAACACTTCATCGGCAGCGGTAATCAGGCTGCGCGCGCGAGCGCTCAGCTTCGGGTCGTTCGCCACTGCCCAGAGGAAGATGTGCGTATCGAACAACAGCCGCATTACTTCCCCAGGACTTGCATGACGGGCTCCATTGAGTGACCCACCATTGTTACGACATTCGCGTCGTTGCTCCAAGAGGCCAAACGACCAACCGCTCGATCACTGGCGTGCCGCCACCGGCGCAATCACGCGGCAAGCGCCTGCTCCGTCGCCCCCCGCACCGCCTGCGTCACGATCCGCGCGAGCCGCTCGACCGTCGGCGTCGCCGACGACGTGCGTCGCAGCAGGATCAGCGGCAAGCTCGGCAGCGCCGGCAGCCCGCACGACGCGGCATCCAGCACGCGCACCGACGCGGGCAGCCCGTAATGCGAGCGCACCGTCAGCCCGAGGCCGGCCGCCGCGGCCGCCCATAGCCCGGCCAGGCTCGGCGTCGTGAACGCGACGCGCCACGGCACGCCGGCGCGGTCGAGCGCATCGGTCGCCGCGCCGAAGAACCGGCACGGCCGGTCGAACACGACGAGCGGCAACGGTTCGTCCGTCCCCCGCACCGCACCACCGCCCGCTTCGCCAACACCGCCCTCACCACCCGCATCCCCGCCACCATCCGGCATCCCGACACCCCCGCCCGCCACCGCGCCGATCCATTGCATCGGCACGTGCGCGATCGCTTCGCCGTCGATCCCCGCCCGCGACACGAGCGCCGCCGACGCCGGATCGCCCCACACGAGCGCCAGATCGAGCTGGTTCGCATCGAGCCGGTCGAGCAGATCGGCATTGCGCGCCACGCGCGCCTCGATCTTCACCTTCGGATGCGCGCGCGCGAACCGCCCGAGCACGTCCGGCAGGATCGCCTCGCCGAAATCCTCCTGCAGCCCCACCCGTACCCAGCCGTCGAGCTTCACGCCGCGCACGGCCGCGGCCGCCTCGTCGTTCAGCTCGATCATCCGCCGCGCGTAGCGCAGCATCGCGTCGCCGGCGTCGGTCAGCGCGAGCCCGCGCCCGGCTTTCACGAACAGCGGCGTGCCGGCCTGCTCCTCGAGCTTGCGGATCTGCGCACTCACCGCCGACGACGAGCGCGCGACGCGGTCGGCCGCCTTCGCGAAACTGCCGAGATCCACGCCCGCGACGAGGCTGCGCAACGCCGCGACGTCGAAGTTGGGCCGCGCCAGCGCCGCGTCGGCGCCCGCGAGCGGCTCGCCGCCGTCGCGCGCAATGTCGTGTTCGGGCATCTCAATCATCCTGATTTATCGAACGATTCATCAAAAACTTTCCGATTTTCAGGATGAATGTAGGCCGTCAGACTGTGGACGTCAACTTCGAATCGGGCCTCCGTCATGGATACCTCGTGCATCGCTTCCCCCTCTTCGACTGCCCGCGACGTGCGCGGGCCGGCCCATCGCTGGCGCGTGCTGGGCGCCGGCGTCGCCGCGAACCTGAGCTTTTCGGCTGCCGCGGCCGGCATTCCGACCACGGCCGTCTGGATGCGCTCGGCCTACCACCTCGACAACGGCGCACTCGGCCTCGTGCTCGGCGCGCTCGGCTTCGGGGTCGCGCTGTCCGAGCTGCCGTGGGGCATCGCCGCCGACCGCTTCGGCGACCGCCGCGTGCTGCTGACCGGGCTCGTCGCGACGGCCGCGATGCTCGCGCTGATGATGTGCACGATCGCCCCGACCGCGCACGCGGTGCCGCCGCTGATGCGGGTCGTCGCGGCCATGGGCTGTGTCGGCCTGCTCGGCGGCAGCGTGAACGGGTCGAGCGGGCGCGCGGTGATGCGTTGGTTCGGCGAGCGCGAACGCGGGCTGGCGATGAGCATCCGCCAGACGGCCGTGCCGCTCGGCGGCGGCCTCGGCGCGGCGCTGCTGCCGTCGCTCGCGTCGCATGCCGGCTTCGCCGCGGTGTTCGGTGCGCTGATGCTGCTGTGCGCGGGATCGGCGGCGCTCACCTGGCGCTGGCTGCACGAGCCGCCCACGGAGCCGGCCGCGGCGCGCGTCGCCACGCCCGTCGCCACGCGTCGCGCCGTCCAACGACCGCAGCCCGCCGACCACGCGCGCAACCCGCTCGCGAGCGGCCCGGTGTGGCGCATCGTGCTCGGCATCGGCCTGCTGTGCGCGCCGCAGTTCGCGGTGCTCACGTTCGCGACGGTGTTCCTGCACGACTTCGGCCGGCTCGGCCTCGCCGGCATCAGCGCGGCGATGGTCGCGCTGCAGCTCGGCGCGATGGTGATGCGCGTGTGGAGCGGCCGCCATACCGACCGGCACGGCAACCGGCGCGCATACCTGCGCGGTTCCGTGTTCGTCGCGGCCGGGTCGTTCACGCTGCTCGCGGCCGCAACGGCCGGCAGCCCGCATGTGCCGCTCGCCGCGATCGTCGCGATTCTCGTGTTCGCCGGCGTCTGCGTGTCGGCATGGCACGGCGTCGCGTACACCGAGCTCGCGACGCTCGCGGGTGCGAACCACGCGGGCACCGCGCTCGGGATGGCCAACACGGTCGTCTACCTCGGCCTGTTCGCGACGCCGCTCGCGATTCCGCCGCTGCTCGCCGCGACTTCTTGGAGCGTGGTGTGGCTCGCCGCGGCGTTGATCGCCGCCGCGCCCTACCCGCTGTTCGCGCGCTGACGGGCGCGCGCGGCGGCCCACGGCGTCGAGCGGCGGCCGCCGTCGCGCGGTGCGGTCAGAACTTGTACACGGCCGACAGCATCGCCGAACGGCCGTCGCCGAATTCGACCGCCGACGACCGCGATTCGCTGCCCGACACCTGCCGCACGCGTTCGACGTACGCGCGATCGAACAGATTGTCGACGTTCAGCTGGATGCGCAGCCGGCGGCTCACGTCGTAGCTCGCCATCAGGTTGTGCACCCAGTACGCGCCGAGCTTGCCGTCGCCCTGCGACGTCACGTTGCGCCGACCGACGAAGTGCGAACCGTAGCCGAGCGTCCAGCCCGCCGGCAACCGATAGGTCGTCCATACGTTGAACGCGTGCCGCGGTGTGTTACCGAGCGCCTGCCCGTCGCGCCGCGGCGACGACGGCGAGCTGAGCGTCACGCTCGCGAGGTACGTGTAGTTCGCGAACACGTCCCAGCGCGGCGTCACCTTGCCGGCGGCGCCGAGCTCGACGCCGCGCACGCGCTGCCGGCCCACGAGCGCATAGCTGCCGTCGGCCATTCGTTCGCGCGCGTTCTTCTTTTGGGTCTGGAACAGCGCGCCGTTCAGCGCGATGCCCGCGAGTCCTTCCCATTTCGCACCGAGTTCGAAGCTCTCGTTTTTCTCGGGCGCGAGCGCGCCGGTCGCCGCGCTCACGCCGGAGCCGGTGGTCACGAGGAATTCGGCGGACGGATTGAACGACGTGCCGTACGCGAAATACGCTCGACCGTTGTCGGTCGGCTTGAACACGAGCCCCGCGCGCGTGCTCAGATGCCGATCGGCGGTGTCCGCGCGCTCGGTGGGCTTGCCGGCCGCGGTGCCTTCCGACCGGCCGTCGATCCAGTCGTGCCGCAGCCCGACGTCGATGTCCCAGTAGCGGCCGACCGAGATCGTGTCGAACGCGTACAGCGCCTTCACGACCAGCGCGGTGTCGTTGCGCGCGCTGTCCTGGCGCTGCGCCGGGCCGCGCCACACGCCGGGCGGCGCGGCGAGCGCGAAGCCGTCGGCCGGGTAGAAGCGGTTGAGCCCGTACGAATAGGTCGTGCGGCCGTACGTCTCGCGCGAAATCTCGAAGCCCGTGACCAGCGTATGCCCGATGCCGAACGTCGAGAACGCGCTGGTGACGTTCGTCTGGTTCGCCCACATCGCGGTCGATGCATCGCGGCCATAGCCCTGCGGCCCGGCCGGCTTGTAGCGCCCCGGCGGCAGGCCCTGCAGGTTCACGTGCGACGCCGAAATTACCGTGTCGCGATTCAGGTGCGCATAGCGGCTCAGGTTCTGCACCTTCAGGCCGGACGACACGTCGTGTTCGGCCTTCACGGTGAACGTATCCGACGTGATGCGTTCGCGGTCGAGATTGCGCCAGCCGAAATAGCGGTCGCGCGACACGCCGGCCAGCACCTGGCCGTTGTGCGCCGGCAGCCCGTAGTCGGGCAGGTTGTTGTCGTACTGGTGGAAATAGCCGAGCGTGACGCGGGTCGGCGTGCCGAGACCGAACGCGAGCGACGGCGCGATGCCCCAGCGCCGCTTGCGGATGTCGTCGCGGCCGGGCACGTCGTTGACGTGCGCCATCGCATTCAGGCGGAACGCCGCGCGGCCGTCGGTGCCGGGCAGCGGCCGGTTCGCATCGAGCGTCACGCGGCGGTAGTCCGACGTGCCGAGCATCGTGCCGGCCTCGGTGAACGCGCCGGCCTTCGGGGTCTTGCTGACCAGGTTCACCGAGCCGCCCGTCGTGCCCGCGCCGCCGAACACCGAATTCGGCCCCTTGATCACCTCGACCGCCTCGACGTTGAACAGGTCGCTGCGATTGTTCTGCGCGCTGTCGCGCAGCCCGTCGAGCTGCAGGTTCGCGTTCGCGCCGAAACCACGGATATTGAACATGTCTCCCGACCCGCCGCCGCCCTCGCCGGCGTTGAACGTGATGCCCGCGACATTCGACAGCGCCTCGCGCAAGCTCAGCGCCTGCTGTTCGTCGAGCACCGCGCGCGGGACGACGGTGATCGTCTGCGGCACGTCGAGCAGCGGCGTCGCATATTTGGCGGAACCCGACCGGTCGACGCGCGACCCGGCGTCGCGCGCGCCGTGCACGACGATCGGGTCCAGGTGCGGCGCGCGGCGCGGCTCGCCTTCCTCCGCGCAGGCCGGCGCGGCCGCACAGGTCATCATCGCGAACGCGACGGATGCGGTCGCGCGGCGCGGCGGCGTCGCGCTCGACTGGATACAACGGCTCATGTTCACTCCATTCCATTGATGAGAATGCCTCTCATTCAATAGAATTGGGCGCGACATGACAATTGGACACGTCCGAACTTCGCGGTCCGAACGAACCGCCGCATGGAACGGCCGCGCCGCCGGCTGCCCGCGCGCCGCCGTGTCAAACCGCCTCGCGCGCCAGCGCACGCCGCGCGGCCGGCCGTTCGGCCTCGCGCTGCGCATGCGCGGTCCATGCGGGATGGCGTGTCATGTCGAGCCCGATCGCGACGCCCCAGCGATACAGCACGAGCAGGAATGGATCGACGATCGAATGCGCACCCGGCTCGGCCCACGTGCGGCCGTCGGCCAGCAGGGCTTCGATCGACGCGTTCGCGGCGTCGATCGTGCTGCGTCCGTGCGCGCTGACCGCGCCGTGCAGCGCCGGATCGTCGATGAAGCGGCCGGGCCGCCACAGCGCGCCGTAGCCGACGCCGTGCACCCAGCCGACCAGCCAGGCGAGCCATTCGTGGCACCGCGCCTCGCGCAGCGGATCGCCGAGCGGCAGCAATTGCGCGTCTGGATAGCGGCGTGCGAGATACGTGAGGATCGCCGGCGTTTCGGTCAGCACGCGCGGCTCGCCCGGAATCGCGAGCACGGGCACGCGCGCTTTCGGGTTGATCGCGAGATAGCGCGCGTCGAGGTTCTGCCGCTCCTTCACCGAGACGATTTCGACGTCGAACGGCGCGCCGGTTTCCTCCAGCGCGATGTGGGCGGCGAGCGAGCAGGCGCCCGGCGAAAGATAGAGACGATAGGCGTTCATGGCGGATTGGCGTGACGGGCTGTGGAAGACGGAACCGAGTGTAGGAACGCATGCCGATGCGCGACAAACGATGAATTGTCGTGCTCGGACATTAGTGTTACTAATACCCGCATGCGACGCATCCACCTTCCTCCGCTGCAGACGCTGCGCGCGTTCGAAGCCGCCGTGCGGCTGCAGAGCTTCACGCGCGCGGCCGACGAGCTCGCGCTCACGCAAGGCGCGGTCAGCCAGCACATCCGCGCGCTCGAGGCGCAGCTCGGCTATCCGCTATTCACGCGCGAACGCAACGGCGCGACGCCGACGCATGCCGCGCACGCGCTCGCATTGCAGGTGCGCCAGGGCCTGAGCGTGCTCGAACGCGCGTTCGAGCCGACGCTGGCGGTGCGCCGCCCGCGCACCTGCGACGTGACGCTGAACGTGAGCGTGCTGCCGAGCGTCGCCGAGCGCTGGCTCGCACCGCGCCTGCCGCGCTTCTCGGCCGCGCATCCGCACATCTCGATCGTGCTGCATCCGAACGTCGCGCTCGCGCCGCTGCGCAAGCGCGACCGCATCGACGTCGCGCTGCGCTACGGGCCCGGCACGTGGCCCGGCGTCGTCGCCGAGAAGCTGATGAACGAGACGATCTTTCCGGTCGCGAGCCCCGCGTACCGCAATCGCGACGGCGTCGCCCCGCGCACGCCGGCCGACCTCGTGCGCGCGACGCTGCTGCGCCATCCCGCGCAGCCGTGGGAACCGTGGCTCCAGGCCGCGCGGCTCGACCTCACGGAATCCGCGCGCGCACCGCGCTTCACCGATACGAACGCGCTGATCGACGCCGCGCTGCAAGGCCGCGGCGTCGCCCTCGCGCGCCGCTCGCTGATCGAGCCCGAACTCGCTGACGGCACGCTCGTGCGCGTGTCGACGGTGCGCATCGCCGACGTGTACGCGCACTACGTCGTGTGGCGCCCCGACCATCCTCAGGAAGCGGCGATCCGCACGTGGCTCGACTGGCTGCGCAGCGAAGTGCGGCGCAGGACGCCGCGGCGCTGACGCCGACGCTCACGCGCGCATCGGCATCGCCACCTTGTCGAGCGTGATCGGCAGATCGCGCACCCGCACGCCGGTCGCGTGATAGACCGCATTGGCGATCGCGGCCGGCACGCCGGTGATGCCGATCTCGCCGATGCCGCGAATGCCCAGCGGATTGAAATGCGTGTCGTTTTCGTCGACGAAACTCACGTCGAGCTCGCCGATGTCCGCGTTCACGGGCACGTGATATTCGGCGAGATTCGCGTTCGTGAAGCGGCCATGCCGCACGTCGAGATGCGAACCCTCCTCGAGCGCGGTGCCGAGCCCCCACACCATCCCGCCGATCAACTGGCTGCGTGCCGTTTTCGCGTTGAGCAGGCGGCCAACGCTGTAGACGCCGACGATGCGCGGTACGCGAATCGTGCCGAGTTCGGCGTCGACGTGCACTTCGGCAAATACCGCGCCGAACGAATGGGATGCATAACGCGACTTCTCGTCGCCCGGCTTCGTCGTCGCCTGCGCGTCGATCGGCCGGCCGCCCGCACGCGCGATCACCGCCGCGGCCGGATCGCGCCGCGACGGCTCGCCGCGATGCACGACCCAGCCGTTGTCGACCGTCACGTCATCGGCCGCGGCGCCGTGCAGCGGCGACCCGGGATCGGCGATCGCCAGCGCGATCAGCTTCGCGCGCGCCTGCAGCGCGGCCTCGCGCACGGCGGGCGCCACGCTCGCCGCCGACTGCGAGCCGCCCGATACCGGCGCGCGCGGCAGGCTCGAATCGCCGAGCGCGAAGCGCACGTTCTGCGGCGCGAAACCGAGCGCGTCGGCCGCGACCTGCGTCATCACCGTATAGGTGCCGGTGCCGATGTCCTGCGTGCCCGACGCGACCTCGGCCGTGCCGTCCGGCAGGATGCGCGCCCGCGCCGACGCTTCGCTGCGGTTCGCCGGATACGTGGCGGCCGCCATCCCGAGGCCGATCAGCGTGTCGCCGTCGCGCAGCGTGCGCGGCGCGCCGGTGCGGCGCGACCAGCCGAAGCGCCGCGCGCCGACCTCGTAGCATTCGCGCAGCTTGTTGCTCGACCACGGCTTGCCGTCCTGCGGATCGACTTCCGCGTAATTCGCGAGCCGCAGCGCGAGCGGGTCCAGGCCGAGTTGCCACGCGAGCTCGTCCATCGCCGATTCGAGCGCGAACGAGCCCGACGCCTCGCCGGGCGCGCGCATGAACGTCGGCGTGCCGACGTTCAGCGGCACGATCCGGTGCGTGGTCGCGTGGTTCGGCACCGCGTACATGATCCGCGACGGCATCCCGCACATTTCCATCCAGTCCTCGAACGTCGACGTGGTGGCGATCGTGTCGTGGCGCATCGCCGTCAACGTGCCGTCCTGGCGGGCGGCCAGCACGATGCGCTGTTCGGTGAACGGCCGCCCGCCGACCGAGCCGAACATCTGCGGCCGCGTCAATGCGAGGCGAACCGGGCGCCCGACCTGCTTCGCGGCCATCGCGCACAACGACACGTGCGACCACGACGAGCCCTTGCAGCCGAAGCCGCCGCCGAGAAACGGCGAAATCACGCGCACGTGTTCCGGTGCGATGCCGAACACGGCGGCCACCGCCGTGCTCGCGCCCGACACGCCCTGCGTCGCGTCGTGCAGCGTGAGCGTCGGGCCGTCCCAGCGCGCCATCGTCGCGTGCGGCTCGATCGGGTTGTGGTGCTGCATCGGCGTCGTATAGGTCGCGTCGATGCGCACCGCGCCTTCGCGCAGGCCTGTATCGACGTCGCCGCGCTGCGTATCCATCGCGCGACCCTGCTGCTTCGGCGGCATGCGCGCGCCGCGCTTCGCGTGCGCGAAATCCGCGACGGCATCGGTCGCGCGATAGCGCACCTGCACGGCATGGGCGGCGTCGGTCGCCTGCTCGAGCGTTTCGGCGACGACGACCGCGACGGGTTCGTTGCTGTAGCGCACCGTGTCGTCCTGCAGCAACGTGAGGCGGCGCCCGGCCGGTGGCGACAGCGGCGGCCGGCCGCCGTTGGGCAGCCGCATCGCGTTCTCGTGCGTGATCACGATCAGCACGCCCGGCATCGCGCGGGCGCGCGCCGCATCGATCGACTCGATCCGGCCGGATGCGATCGTGCTCGTGACGAGCACCGCGTGCGCGAGCCGCGTATCGGAGAATTCGGCCGCGTAGTGCGCGCCGCCCGTCACCTTCAGTACACCGTCGACACGGTCGAGCGGCTGTCCCGTCATCGTGTTCATGCGGCACCTCCCGTCATGGCGGCTGCCGTTTCGACCGCACGGACGATCGCCCGCTGCGCGAGCGCGACCTTGAAGCCATTGCCGTCGAGCGGACGCGCATCGCGCAATGCCAGCGCGGCCGCCTCGCGCAGCGTCGCGTCGGTCGGCGTGCGGCCAACGAGATGCGCTTCCGCTTCCGTTGCACGCAACGGCTTGTGCGCGACGCCGCCGAGCGCGATCCGCGCGTCGGCGACGCGCGGGCCGTCCATCCGCAGGGCGGCCGCGACCGACACCAGCGCGAACGCGTAGCTCGCGCGATCGCGCACCTTCAGATAGTGCGCATGGTCGGCAAAGCGCGGCGGCGGCAAGTCCACCGCGGTGATCAGCTCGCCCGGTTCGAGCGTCGTGTCGAGATCGGGACGATCGCCCGGCAAGCGGTGAAACGACGCGATCGGAACCTGCCGTGCACCGCGCGGGCCGCTCACCTGCACGACCGCGTCGAGCGCGGCGAGCGCGACGCTCATGTCGGACGGGTTCACCGCCACGCACTGCGGGCTGGCGCCGAGGATCGCGTGCATCCGGTTGTGGCCGCCGATCGCCGCGCAGCCGCTGCCCGGCTCGCGCTTGTTGCATTGCGCGAACGCGGGGTCGTAGAAATACGGGCAGCGCGTACGCTGCATCAGGTTGCCGCCGACGGTCGCCATGTTGCGCAATTGCGCGGACGCGCCGGCGAGCAGCGCCTGCGACAGCAGCGGATAGTCGGCACGCACGCGCGGATGATCGGCCGCATCGCTGTTGCGCACGAGCGCGCCGATGCGGACGCCGCCGCCGGGCAACGCCTCGACCGTATCGAGGCCCGCGATGCGCGTGATGTCGATGAGCGTGACGGGCCGCGCGACGCCGCCCTTCATCAGGTCCAGCAGGTTCGTGCCGCCGCCGATGAAGGCCGCGCCGGGCCGCTGCGCCGCGCGCACGGCGCCGGCGACGTCGGTCGCGCGTTCGTAGGAGATCGCTTCCATTGCGGCGCCCTCCGCGCCTAGCCGTGCGCCGCATGCGCGGCGCGCACGGCGGCGACGATGTTCGGGTACGCGCCGCAGCGGCACAGGTTGCCGCTCATGCGCTCGCGGATCTCGTCGTCCGACAGCTGCGCGGGACGGCGCCGCACGTCGTCGGTGGCGGCGCTCCCGGCCCCCGCCGCGAACTCGTCGAGCAGCGCGGTCGCCGAGCAGAGCTGGCCGGACGTGCAGTAGCCGCACTGGAACGCATCGCATTCGACGAACGCACGCTGCACCGGACTCAGCACGCCGCCGCGCGCCAGCCCTTCGACGGTCGTGATCCGCTCGCCCTCGTGCATCACCGCGAGCGTCAGGCACGCGTTGATGCGCCGGCCGTCGACGAGCACCGTGCACGCGCCGCACTGCCCGCGATCGCAGCCCTTCTTCGTACCCGTGAGGCCCGCGTATTCGCGCAGTGCGTCGAGCAGCGTGACGCGCGGTTC
The DNA here is from genome assembly GCF_902833155.1 of Burkholderia sp. BCC1047. NCBI lineage: Bacteria > Pseudomonadati > Pseudomonadota > Betaproteobacteria > Burkholderiales > Burkholderiaceae > Burkholderia > Burkholderia sp. BCC1047. Next base: position 102,992 of record NZ_CADFEH010000016.1, read on the forward strand.
GAGCTGCAGCGCGTACGCGCGCCCGTTGATGTCGAGATGCACGGGCCGCGCCGGCACCGTATCGCGGCGGGGCGCGCCCGGCATGGACGCCGCGTGCTGCGGCTGCGGATGAACGTGCGATGCGGCGCTGACGGTCGCGGCAGCCGCCGCGGATTGCAGGAAACGGCGCCGCGCTGCGCTGGACGGCGTATCGTGCGGCAACGGCGGCGCCGCTGAACGGCCGGGCCCGAGCGGCGACGGGGCAGCGTCGCGCGCCGGTTCGGCGGACGGGGAATCGGATCGATCGCTGGACATGACTTCTGCTCGCTCCGTGGTTGAGGGACGCGGGTGTGCGCCGCGTGCCCGGATGGCAGCGCGGTCGGCACGCGCATCGGCAACGAGCAATTCGGGTGCCGCGAAATTGCGGGGGGCCGCATACAGGTGCAGCGCCGGCCACCGTGCGCGGCGCGCATCGGCGGCAGACGGGCCGAGTCGGCGGTGAGAGCGCTTCCATGACGCCACGCTGGCGCGCGGCTGACCGTTCGCTGACGAAGCGGCAATAACGCCCGATTTTTGGGCGCGGCCGGCCGCGCATCGGTCGTAAGTTGCCGGTCGCGTTTGCGATGCCGCGCATGGCGCCCGTGTCGCCGTGGCCGGGTCGCGGCGTGGCGCGCCGTGTAAATGCGCGCAGCATCCGCCTCTGCTGGAAAATTCCGCCATGCGTGCCGGTGGATCGCCGCCGCGACGGCATTCGGTCAGCCGGACGAAACCATTTCGCGATCGCGCCGGAATCGCAAACGATTCACCGAAACGTCGCATCGCGGCCGCATACTCGAAAACGTTTCCCGATCAGCCTGCCAGGAGAGAAGTCATGCGTCGCGTTTCCGTCGCCGTCGTTCTGTGTACCGCCGTGTTCGTCGCCGCGTGCAGCGACGACGCGCCGCACGACGCCCACGCGACCGACACCGTGCCGCAGGCCGGCGCATCGAGCGGCGCCGCCAGCGCGTTCAACAGCGACGCGACCGCGAATACCGCCGCATCCGATGCCGCGCCGCTCGCGCCGCCCGTCGTGCACTACCCGCCCGATGACGACGACGATGCGAAGCCCGCTGCGAACGCAGCCGCTTCAAGCGCCGCCGCGTCGTCGCCGGGCTGATCCTGCCGCCGCGTGATAGGAGTCGGTACTGTTCAGGCAGCGCAGTGGGCGCGCGCGTCGAGCGGCCACTGACATGACGTAACGGTCGGTGACGGCGCGAACGGCACGCAGACGCGCCGCTTCGCGGGCCACATCGGGCACGGCCGGCCGAGGGATTCGGACCTAGCCGCCGCCGTCAGGGCCATGAGGCCCGCCTGCGCATTGCAAGCGCGACGGCCCGCCATGCCGCGACAGCCACCGCGCGGCATGCGCCGCGCAACCGGGCCGTCAGACCGCGTGCGCGAGCGCGCGATCGACGAGCGCGGCCTCGAAGCCGTCGTCCGCGTCGCGAAAACGCAGCGGCGCCGCGCAATGCACCAGCGTGTCGATGAAGTATTTCGCGCGCGGCCACGGCCCGTAGCCGGCCGCCGTGTTGATGTGCCCGGCATCGCCGAGGTTCACGAACGCGCTGCCCAGGCGCTGCGCGAGCGTGCGCGCATCGGCGAGCGGCATCCACGGATCGGTCTCGCTGCCGATCACGATCGACGGCACCGCGAGCCGGCGCGCGTCGAACGGCCCGGCAAACGTGAATTTCTTCGGGCTCGCCGGCGCGACGAACAGCACGCCCGCGACATCGCCGACGTGCGGCCACTGCGCGAGCGCATGCGCGGTCGCGAGGCAGCCGAAGCTGTGCGCGGCGAGCACGAACGGGCCGCGCTCGCGATCGAGCAGCGCGCGCACCGCTTGCGCCCACCCCGCGAGATCGGGCGCATCCCAGTCGTGCTGCTCGACCCGCAACGCGCGCGGGAACTGCCGCTCGAGCCAGGTCTGCCAGTGGGCGCCTTCGCTGCCGTGCAGGCCCGGGACGGTGACGAGCCGCGGCGGCCACGCCGATTTGCTGCATGCGCGCATGATTGCCCTCGCTTGCTTGAAGACGAGGTTCGATTGTGGCGTCGCGTACGCGGCGGCCGAACCAATATTTTGTGCTTTGCTTTTGCGCGGCGCGGTGACCGGCGGCGGCCCGGCGACTGCGCGACGGCGGCCCAAGCCAGCCGCATGGGCCGCATGGCCCGCACCGACGGCGCAATGTGCGGCGAAACCGTAGAATGTGGGCTTCCCGTCAGCTTCACACGGAACCGGTCCCCGCGCCGACGCGCCGGGCCGTTCGTCAGGAGTCGTCCAATGTCCGCTACGTCCGCCGGCGCGCCGCGCCCGGCTTCGCTCGCCGTTCCCGTGACGCGCCTCGCCGGCGCGCGCGCCGTCACGCCATGAAGATCCTGTTCCATTCACCGCATCAGGAAGCCGGCGCATGGCGCGACGAGATCGCGCGGGCGCTGCCGGAAGCCGAACTGCGCGCGTGGCAGCCGGGCGATACGGCCGCGGCCGACTACGCGCTCGTGTGGCGCGCACCGCGCGAGTTCTTCACGCCGCGCGACGGCCTGCGCGCGATCTTCAACCTCGGCGCGGGCGTCGACGCGCTGCTCGCGCTCGACCGCGCGCATCCGGGAACGCTGCCCGCGCACGTGCCGCTGGTGCGGCTCGAGGATTCGGGCATGGCGCAGCAGATGGTCGAATACGTGACGCACGCGGTGCTGCGCTACCTGCGCCGCTTCGACGAATACGACCTGCAACAGCGCGAACGCCGCTGGCAGCCGCTCGAACCGCATGCGCGCGCGAGCTTCACCGTCGCGGTCCTCGGCCTCGGCGTGCTCGGCGCCGAGGTCGCCCGCGCGCTCGCCGCGCTCGGCCTGCCGGTGCGCGGCTACAGCCGCAGCGCGAAGCAGCTCGACGGCATCGCGACCTTCGCCGGCGACGGCGCGTTCGACGCGTGCATCGACGGCGCGAAGGTGCTCGTCAACCTGCTGCCGAGCACGCGCGACACCGACGGCATCCTGTCGGCGCGCGCGTTCGCGCGGCTCGCGCGCGGTGCGTACGTCGTCAACGTCGCGCGCGGCGCGCATCTCGTCGAAGCCGACCTGCTCGACGCGCTCGCGAGCGGCCAGGTCGCCGCGGCCACGCTCGACGTGTTCCAGCACGAACCGCTGCCGGACGACCATCCGTTCTGGCGCGCGCCGCGCATCACGATCACGCCGCACAGCTCGGCCGAGACGCTGCGCGCGGAAGCCGTCGAGCAGATCGCCGGCAAGATCCGCGCGTTCGAGCGCGGCGCGCCCGTCAGCGGCATCGTCGACTACGCGCGTGGCTACTGAATTCCGCCTGAGATAAAACTGGAGACAACCATGACGTTCCCCACCGCCGTCAAGATCGTCGAAGTCGGCCCGCGCGACGGCCTGCAGAACGAGAAGACCTTCGTGCCGACCGACGTGAAGATCGCACTCGTCGACCGGCTGTCGCGCGCCGGCTTCCGCAACGTCGAGGCCGCATCGTTCGTGTCGCCGAAATGGGTGCCGCAGATGGCCGACGGCGCCGACGTGATGGCCGGCATCGAGCGCCGCGCGGGCACCGTGTACTCGGTGCTCACGCCGAACCTGAAGGGTTTCGAGAACGCGGTCGCCGCGCGCGCCGACGAGGTCGTGATCTTCGGCGCGGCGAGCGAAGCGTTCTCGCAGCGGAACATCAACTGCACCATCGCCGAGAGCATCGCGCGCTTCGAGCCCGTCGCGAAGGCCGCGAAGGACGCGGGTCTGCGACTGCGCGGGAGCGTGTCGTGCGCGCTGGGCTGCCCGTATCAAGGCGAGGTGCCGGTCGCGTCGGTCGTCGACGTCGTCGAACGCTTCGCCGCGCTCGGCTGCGACGAGATCGACATCGCCGACACGATCGGCGTCGGCACGCCGAAGCGCACGCGGGAGGTGCTCTCCGCGGTCACGCGCGTGTTCCCGCGTGAACGGCTGTCGGGCCATTTCCACGACACCTACGGCCAGGCGCTCGCGAACATCTACGCGGCGCTGTTCGAAGGGATCGAGATCTTCCACGCGTCGGTCGCGGGCCTCGGCGGCTGCCCGTACGCGAAGGGCGCGACCGGCAACGTCGCGACCGAGGACGTGCTGTACCTGATGCAGGGCCTCGGCATCGAGACCGGCATCGATCTCGCGCAGGTCGTCGCGGCCGGCGACTTCATCTCGAACGCGATCGGCCGCGCGAACGTGTCGCGCGCCGGTCGCGCGCTGCTTGCCAAGGCGCAGAGCGCGGCCGACGCCGCGAACTGCGTCTGATCACGCCCTCCCACGGACGCCTCCCCATGACGACACCCGCTTCATTCGATTCTCTCCCCGATTCCGCGCGACGCGTCGCGCTGCTGCTGCGCGAGCGCGGCCATGCGAAAGGCATCGTGATGCTTGCCGAAACCGGCAAGACGTCGGCCGAGGCTGCGGCCGGGCTCGGCTGCTCGGTCGCGCAGATCGCGAAGTCGATCCTGTTTCGCCGGCAGGCCGACGGGGCGCCCGTGCTGGTCGTCGCGAGCGGCGTGAACCGCGTCGATGAAAAGAAGGTCGCCGCGCAGGTCGGCCCGGTCGGCCGCGCGGACGCGAAGTTCGTGCGCGACAACACCGGCTATGCGATCGGCGGCGTGTGCCCGATCGGCCATCTGGTCGAACCCGTCACGCTGATCGACGCCGACCTGCTCGCGCTCGACAGCCTGTGGGCCGCTGCCGGCCATCCGCACGCGGTGTTTAACCTGTCGCCGCACGAACTCGTGTCGCTGACGGGCGCGCCGGTCGCGGACGTCGCGTTGCGGGAGCCCGCATGAGCGACGTGACGATGCCGGTCGTCGCCACGGTCGCGTCGCCGTGCACCGACGTCTGCCGGATCGATCCGCGCACCGACTGGTGCGCGGGCTGCCTGCGCACGCGCGGCGAGATCAAGGGATGGCGTACGTCGGACGACGACGCGCGGCGCGCGCTGCTTGCGCGGCTCGACGCGCGGCGGCGGCTGATCGCGGGCAGCGAGACATAAACATCTTTGATGTGTGAGCGCCAATCCAGGATCGAAACCGTTCGTACCGCAGGCAAACCTGGCAGCCGTGACACTCGCTAACCTTGCTCGAGCCCGGCTACACAGCGGCAAAATCGGAAACAGCCAGGCCCCATCGGTGTTTGATGAGTCGGACAACGAATGTCGGCCTTCACGCCCGACATTGCGAATACTTGTAACACGGCGGTTGTTTTACGATGCCCCCTCTCCATAAGTTGAGACGAGGGCTAACAACGAGCGTCCCATATTGCTTGAACCCTCTTCGAAGAGAGGGTCCATGTCCTTTAAGCTTTCAGTGGGAGTTGGCCAACACTGCTCGCTTTACAGCCGCAGCGAATATCGTTCGCGCTTCCCCACCGGCTCAGCGGGCGAGGTGACCGGGAAGGAACGGGTGCGATTGATCAGCGCGGGAGACTTGGCGCGTGATACCGCGCAGTTGCCGGGCCTTCGCAGGTTTCTTCAGGATTGTCGCGCCGACCAGTATGTCGACCGTACCGATCCGCACCTGCTGTCGCAGGCGTTACAACGCGCTATCAGCAACGGTGATGTCGTCGCGATCGTAGAACAGGCGCGCTCGTCCGGAACACCCGGCCCCGCCAATGACTGGCCGCGGCCGTACTCGATCACATTTACGCCATCCCAGTTATTCAAGCGCCCGGCCCGTATGGCGGCCGGTTTCGGTGTGCCCCTCCAAACGCGGCTCAGGCTCCCCGCCGACGATGGAATTGCAATATGGCGAGCGAACCCTGGAGACAGGCTACCGAATGGGACCATTGCAAGGGCACTAAGTAGTGCGCAACCGCTTGAGTATCGATCCGACGTACCGATCGTCAGTGAAGTGCTTCAACTAGCCGGCAGCGACGGCCTACCCGGCAACAATCAAGTACAAAACAAGCAGTTCAAAGCCGTTGTCAAAGTAATCGGGCTCAATAAGCGTCAGGCACGTTTGCTTCACGAAGAGATAAGCGGAGAAGGGCTCGGATATCATGAAATTCTCGAGCGGGCACAAGACATGTTTGGGGGAAGCTGATGACCGGCGTTCATGAACAGATCACCCGGCACCTCGCCGTTCTCGAAGGCCTCGACGTAGGCGGCATCAACCGGGCCGCCGACATGCTGACGATACAGTTCGGCCCGATGCGGCAAACCACCACGCGAAAAGGTACGGTGAAATGGGTGGGCGCATGGGCGCTTCACATTCAATGCGATTGGAAAATTCACCGAGAAAACGATATCGTCGCGACCCGGGACGATCTTTCCGGGTCCGACGACGAAGCAGACCGAACTATCGAGCATCTCGATGCGTTATTGATCAGGCATGGCCCAATGATGGTTGAGCGTGCACGTGGCGATGAATCGGGACACGCATGGATCACGTTGTCATCCGGGCTGAGCCTTACCATCACGCCAACGGGCATCGCGCACGAAGAGGACTGGCGACTCTTTGCACCGGGCGTCGACGCACCGCACTTTGTGATCGAGGGCGGCCGGATCGATCCCGAATCACTTGCCTGAAGCGACCCGCATCGAACGTGCCGCTCAAGGCCGTTGCCAGGGGCACGCAAAAAAAAAGCCGTTCAGCCTCACCGGCGAACGGCATCGAGATCGGAATCCTGTGAACGTGATCAACGTCACAGCCCGCATCATACGAGCGACGCGGGCGCATCGCATCGGGTGTTTCCCTACAACTTCTTACAGCGCTTTTCGCGCACGCGCGCGGCGTCCGCGCGACGTCATCCCGCAGGCACGCTTCACTCGCGACACGCGCATTCGACGCGCGGCGACGTGAGCGCGCCGCCGCGCCGAATCCTCTGACCGTTTCAGTTGCCGACCGCCGTGCGACGGGCCGGCACGATGCGCCAGCCTAGGTTCACGCCGGCCGCCGCGAGCACGATCAAGAGCGCGCCGAATACCTGGGTCCATGCGAGCGTCTGCCCGAACGCGACGCGATCGACGGCGATCGCGACGACCGGATAGACGAACGACAGCGCGCCCGTCATCGCGGTCGGCAGCTTCTGGACCGCGCCGTACAGCAGCACGTACATCAGCCCCGTGTTGACGATGCCGAGCACGATCAGGTCGGCCCATTGCCCGGCCGTCGCCGGCAACGTGTCGAACTGCGCGAACGGCGCGAGCAGCAGGATGCCGAGGCCGACCTGCAGCAGCGCGAGCAGATGCGGCGGCGTGCCCTTCAGGTGCTTCGTGATGATCGACGAGATCGCGTACAGGAACGCCGCGCCGAGCGACAGCGCGACCCCTTCCAGGTATTCGCCGGGCACCGCGAGCACGGCCGGTTCGACGCGCACCACGAACACGAGCCCGGCGAATGCGAGCGCGAGCCACGCGAGCGTCGACGCGGTGATCCGCTCGCGGAACACGATGGCGCCGAGCGCGACGAGCATGAACGGCTGCGTGTTGTAGACGGCGGTCGCCATCGAGATCGACGCGCGCGAATACGCGGCGAACAGCAGCAGCCAGTTCGCGACGATCGCGAGGCTGCCGAGCGTCGTGAGCACGAGCATCCGCGGCGAGAACAGCGAGCGGCGCAGGAAGCCGAACGCCGCGCAGACGATCGCGAGCGTCGCCGTGCCGAACACGCAGCGGAAGAACACGACATTGGTCAGCGGCTGCTGCGACGACATCACGAGCCAGCCGATCGTGCCGGACATCAGCATCGCGACGATCATCTCGGCGGCACCGCGGCGAATTTCATTCGAGGCCATCAGGAACTCCGTTGAAGAGCTTGGATGAGTTCGATTCTAGAAACTTGCTTTCGCCGATACCACGGCTAAACTGAAGTGAATCAGCCGATTGACCTTCGAAAGCAAAGCGATCATGCCGAAACGCCTTTCCCCGCCCGCCGTCGCGTCGCTCGACGCGACCGACCGTGCAATCGTCGCCGCGCTGGCCGACGACGCCCGCATCGCGACCAGCGAACTCGCGCGGCAGATCGGGCTGTCGGCGCCCGCGACGGCCGACCGCGTGCGCCGGCTGGAAGCGCAAGGCGTGATCGCCGCGTTCACCGTCGAGCTCGACCCGCGTGCGCTCGGCTACACGCTGCAGGCGATCGTCCGCGTGAAGCCGCTGCCGGGCCAGCTGCATCTGGTCGAGGAATTGCTGCGGCGGATTCCCGAATTCGTCGAATGCGACAAGGTGACCGGCGACGACTGCTTCATCTGCCGGCTCTACCTGCGCACGATCGAGCACCTCGACGACATCCTGTCGAAGGTGACTGAGCGCGCGGAGACGAGCACCGCGATCGTGAAATCGACGCCCGTGCCGCGCCGCCTGCCGCCGCTCGTCGAGGACGACCACGCGCACCGCTGAGCCGCGGAGCGGCGCATATCGCCGAGCCGCGGCGCGGCGCGCACCATCGGGCCGCCGGCGGCGCGCGCCCCCCGCCCAGCCCGTCACGCGGCCGCGTCGCGCGCGTCGAAGAACGCGAGCAGTTCGTCGATCAGCGCGACGGGCGCCTCTTCCGGAATGTAGTGCCCGCAGTCGAGCGCGCGGCCGCTGACGTCGCGCGCGACGCGACGCCACTCGTCGAGCAGATCGAAGCAGCGGCCGACGACGCCGTGCTCGCCCCACAGCACGCGCAGCGGGCACGCGATCTTGTTGCCGCGTTCGAGGTCCGCACGATCGTGCTCGAGATCGATCGTCGCCGATGCGCGATAGTCCTCGCACATCGCATGCACGGCGCCCGGCTGCGCGAGCGCCGCCCGGTACGCGTCGAGCGCCTCGGGCGCGAACGGCGCCAGCCCGGCCGACCGGTTGCCCATCACGCGTTCGACGTACGCATCGGTGTGCGCGCCGATCAGCGTCTCGGGCAGCGGCTCGGGCTGGATCAGGAAGAACCAGTGGAAATACGCGGTCGCGAACGCGCGATCGGTTTTCTCGTACATCGCGAGCGTCGGCGCGATGTCGAGCAGCATCATCCGCTCGACGGCCTCCGCGTGATCGAGCCCGAGCCGGTGCGCGACCCGCGCGCCGCGATCGTGCGCGCACACGTGGAACTGCGCGAAGCCGAAATGCCGCATCACGGCGACCTGATCCGCCGCCATCGCGCGTTTCGAATACGGCGCATGCCGCGCGTCGCTCGGCGGCCGGCCCGATGCGCCGTAGCCGCGCAGGTCGGTGGCGATCACCGTGAAGTGATTCGCGAGCGTCGCGGCGACGCGATGCCAGATCATGTGGGTCTGCGGATGGCCGTGCAGCAACAGCAGCGGCGGCCCCGCGCCTCCTTTGACACCGAAAATGTCGGTGTCCTGCACCGTCACGCGAAACGGTGCAAACGCCTCAAACGACATGGTTTGTTTCTCGTTGGTTTGTTATGGCGGCTATTTTATGAGTGCCGGCGCATCTTCACAGCGGCGCAAGCACGCGAAAGCGTAGAAAGAGAACACTCACTCGATTGCCGGCACACCGCGGAGTTTGTTAAGCTCGCGTAGAATCGCACGACCGTTCGTATTAATATGAACGAACGCGTTCCGCCGCTACACTCAATACACTCAAATCACCGTCCGACCGCAACGCCCCCCGGAGACTGGAGACATCACATGGCATTGCCCACCGTCCTGCAGAACCTGACGCTGCCCGTCATCGCGTCGCCGATGTTCATCGTCAGCTACCCCGAACTCGTGCTCGCGCAATGCAAGGCGGGCATCGTCGGTTCGTTCCCCGCGCTCAATGCGCGTCCGGCCGAACTGCTCGACGAGTGGCTCACGCAGATCCAGTCGGAACTCGCCAACCACAAGGCGAAACATCCCGATGCGGTGATCGGCCCGATCGCGGTCAACCAGATCGTCCACCAGTCGAACGCGCGGCTCGAGCACGACGTGCGCGTGTGCGTCGAGCACAAGGTGCCGATCTTCATCACGAGCCTGCGCGCGCCGGCGCGCGAGATCGTCGACGCGGTGCACGGCTACGGCGGCATCGTGCTGCACGACGTGATCAACCTGCGCCACGCGCAGAAGGCGCTCGACGCGGGCGTCGACGGGCTGATCCTCGTCGCGGCCGGCGCGGGCGGCCACGCGGGCACGACGTCGCCGTTCGCGCTGGTCGGCGAAGTCCGCAAGATCTTCGACGGCCCGATCGTGCTGTCCGGCTCGATCGCGAACGGCGGCTCGATCCTCGCCGCGCAGGCGATGGGCGCGGACTTCGCGTACATGGGCACGCGTTTCATCGCAACGCAGGAAGCGCACGCGATCGACGACTACAAGCACGCGATCCTGAACGCGAAATCGTCGGACATCATCTACACGAACCTCTTCACGGGCGTGCACGGCAACTACATCCGCGAGAGCATCGAGAAGGCCGGCCTCGATCCGGACGCGCTGCCGGAATCGGACAAGACCAAGATGAATTTCGGCAGCGACAAGACGAAGGCGTGGAAGGACATCTGGGGCGCCGGCCAGGGCGTCGGCCTGATGGACGATCTGCCGAGCGTGGGTGCGCTCGTCGAGCGGCTCAAGCGCGAGTACGACGACGCGAAGGCGCGGCTCGGCATCCCGCGCTGACGGATGCGGCGGCCGTCGCGGCCGCCCTCGACCCAAGCGTCGTCGAGCCAAACGAAAAGCGCGAACCGGCAACCGGTTCGCGCTTTTTCATTGCCCCGCCGCGGCGGACGACGCGGCTCAGACCGCGCGCTTCATCCGCGTGATCGGCAGCACGCGCAGGTGCGATTCGATCGACGGGCACAACGACTGCCCTTCGAAACGCGCGGCCAGGAAATCGACGAACGACCGCACCTTCGCGGACACGTGGCGACGGCTCGCGTACACCGCATAGATCGGCGCCTCGTGCGGCGGCACCGAATCGAGCAGCACCGGCACGAGCCGGCCCGATTCGATGTCGTCGCCGACCACTTCGGTGCCGAGCAGCGCGATGCCCGCGCCGGCGAGCACGGCCGCGCGCAGCCCTTCGAGATGGTTCACGATCAGGTTGCCGTTCAGGCTCACGCGCGACGCGGCGGCCGCGTCGATCACCAGCGAATCGAGTATCGTCGAATTCGAATCGCGCCGCAGATAGTTGTGGTTCGCGAGATCGGCGATCGTCTGCGGCGTGCCGCGCTTGTCGAGATACTCGGGCGACGCGACCAGCAGGATGTGCGCGGTCGCGATCTGGCGTGCGACCAGCGACGACGATTTCAATCCGTTCGGCGCCGCGCGCACCGCGACGTCATAGCCTTCCTCGATCAGGTCGACCACGCGATCGGACAGCGTCATGTCGACGGTCACGTCCGGGAACCGGCCCGCATAATCGGTGACGGCCTGCATCACGTGCCGCAGCCCGAACGCGGACAGCGACGTCACGCGCAGCCTGCCCTGCGGCACCACGCTCGCGGCGCCGACGGCCTGGCCGGCTTCGTCGAGTTCGGACAGCGCCTGCACGAGGCGCTCGTAGTATTCGCGTCCCGCCTCGGTCGGCGCGACGCGTCGTGTCGTGCGATGCAGCAACCGCGCGCCGAGCTGCTGCTCGAGGTGCATCACGTGCTTGCTCGCCATCGCCGCCGACATCTGCATGCGCTCCGCCGCGCCGACGAAGCTGCCCACTTCGACGACGTAGCGAAACACATTCATGCTGACGAGGGTATCCATCGAACTAGCTCGCAATCCCGGGGAATCAACCAATTACGAGATAGGGTAACAAAGGCGGGGAGACATAAAGGTCAAGAAAGGCAAAACGGCGCCGCGGGTGGCGGCGCCGCTTCGGGCCGGAAACGACGGACGGGAAAACATGCAGCCGGCACGCGCAATTAGCGCGCGCGGCCGGCGCACCGGTCGCGCGCGTGCGTCAGAACTTCGCGCGAATGCCTGCGCCGAACGTGTTGCCGGTCGACAGGCCGCTGATGTGGTCGTTCATGTAGGCCGCGTAGACGTCGGTGCGCTTGGACAGCGGATAGTCGTAGCCGACGGCCCAGGTCTGGCGCGTCTGGTCGAGGCCGCCCGCGTCGCGCGAGTACGCATACGACGCCATCGCGTTGCCCACGCCGATCGGCACCGACACGCCGCCCTGCGCGGTATTCACGTGCCAGCTGCCGGCGACCTGGTCGTTCTTCGTATACATGTACTGGCCGAACAGCTTCACGAGCTTCAGGTCGTAGGTCGCGCCGACCAGCGCGATGCCCTGGCTCTTCATGCCGGTCACGAGCGCGCTCAGGTCCTGCGGGCCGTTGTTGAAGTTCACGTACTGATACACGGCGGTCGCCGCGAACGGGCCGTTCGCGTAGTTGAACTGCGCGCTCCACTTCTTGGAGCGGTTGTCGCCGGCCTGGTTGCCGAGTGCGTACATCGCGCCGAAATTCAGGCCACCGAACGAAGGCGACGTGTATCCCACCGCGTTGTTCCAGCCCGAATCGCCGACCGCGCCCTGGTCGCTCGGATAGGTCGGGAACGTGCCGAGGCCGAGGAACACGTGGTACACCATCGGCGAGAAAGTGTACGAGTCGTAGAACGGGTTGAACAGGATCGTCGACAGGAACAGGTGCGTCGTCAGGCGGCCTGCCGTCACCGTGCCGTACGGCGAGCTGATGCCGACGTACGCGTTGCGCGCGAAGAACGTGTCGCCCTGGAAGCGGCCGTACTGGCCGTTCTGCGCGCGGAAGAAGCTCTCCAGCGTGAAGATCGCCTTGTAGCCGTCGCCGAGATCCTCGGCGCCGTGCAGGCCCCAGTACGACGTCGACATCCCGCCGCCCGACACGTTCCACGCACGATCGCCCCCCGGGAACTTGGTGGCGCCGACCCATTCGTCAACCTGCCCGTAGAGCGAGACGCTCGACTGCGCATGGACGGGTGCGGCGGCCGCCACGCAGGCGGCTGCGGCGATCAGCTTGACGGACGTGCGCGACGCACGGCGGGCGAATGCTTTCATGGGATCTCCAGGTTTTGTCGGATAGTCGATAAGTGGCGCGAGCGTTGTTGTTTGGAGCCGAGTGCTTGCGTCGTATGGGGCGCAGCCATCTTTACGGATCATTCGTCCGGTCAAAATTGCGCACACTTATTGCGGGTATAGCGCCGGCATTAACTTCGCGGGATGTATCCATGGCCGGATGCACGGCGGCGGCCCGGCGCGAATGCGGTCGCACCGGCGGGCGGCGGCGCGGCATGCGCGTACCGGGCGCGAAAGATAGCGCAATGCGGCGGGAAAATCAGCGGAAATCTGCGCGCGACTGTGGCGAATTCGCATCAGCCGGCAAGAGGACGAGCGCCGGGGCGCTCAGTTTCGGTAGAACGGGGAGAAAGAAGGCGAGTGCGCAGGCTCTTCCTGCGAGCGGGGCGGCGGCATCGGGCGACCGCCGCGCTCCTCGTTATAGCGGGCGACGTCGGCGCGGATCGAGCCGGCCCGCAGCGGGACGTTGCCGCCGCCCGGCGGGCGCGGCATCTGGCGGACTTCGGCGCTGATCGGCCGATACGGGCTTTGCGCGGCGTAATGGCCGTAGGACGGCGTCGGGCGCAGCCCCCAGCGGGAGCCGGCGCCGCTCACGCCGCCGGGACGCACGCCGGCAGGCGGCGCAACGCGACGCCAGACCGGACCGCCGCCGGGGCCGCCGGCCGGCTGAGCGTACGCGCGCATGTCGCCGCCGCCGAAGCCGTGGCCACCGAACCCGTGACCGCCATGGGGCGGCTGGGCCAGCGCGAGCGGCATCAGCAGCGCGCCGAGCACGCCTGCCACCCATCGTCCGATCTTCCGTTTCACCCGTTCCGTCATCGTTCCGTGCCCATCGACACCCGCCGTCGGTTCCTTTCGGCCGACCCAAGGCTTTCAGCAGTAATTTATGAGCGGGCGGAAAGTGTGTCGAGCCAAAAAGTGTTATGTCGCCGGCATCGGTGTAACACCATGTTACTGCTAGGTTTTTTCGCTTCGGCACGCGATCGCGGCAGAACATTCTTCTGCGGTTTCGCGCGTGGCCGGGTCGACGCGGCGGCCCTCATTGCATGCAATCGATTCATCAATCGATTCGCACAATGAATTTGTTTGGTGAATCGCCAACCGGGACAATAACGCGATCCGCGCGCGCGACGCGCGCCTTCGCCGTTTCCGAATCGAGTTCCCGATGGCCCGTCCCCGTTTTCTCCCCGACAATTTCACGCTCGCGCTCGTCGGCACTGTCGTGCTCGCGAGCCTGCTGCCCTGCCGCGGCCCGGCCGCCCATGCGTTCAACTGGGCAACCAACATCGCCGTCGGCCTGCTGTTTTTCCTGCACGGCGCGAAACTGTCGCGCGAAGCCGTGATCGCCGGCGCGACCCACTGGCGGCTGCACGCGGTCGTGCTGCTCAGCACATTCGCGCTGTTCCCGCTGCTCGGCTTCGCGCTGAAACCGGTGCTGCAGCCACTCGTCACGCCGACGCTGTATGCGGGCGTGCTGTTCCTGTGCACGCTGCCGTCGACGGTCCAGTCGTCGATCGCGTTCACGTCGATCGCGAAGGGCAACGTGCCGGCTGCCGTGTGCGCAGCATCGGCGTCGAGCGTGCTCGGGATCTTCGTCACGCCGGCGCTCGTCGGGCTGATGATCACGTCGCAGTCGGCCGCGACCGCGTCGCCGTGGAGCACCGTCGGCAGCATCGTGATGCAACTGCTCGTGCCGTTCATCGCCGGCCAGTTGCTGCGGCCCGTGATCGGCAGCTGGATCGACCGCAATCGCGGCGTGCTGCGCTTCGTCGACCAGGGCTCGATCCTGCTGGTCGTCTACGTCGCGTTCAGCGAGGCCGTCAACGAGGGGCTGTGGCACCAGATTCCGCCGCGCGCGCTCGGCGGCCTGCTCGTCGTCAACCTCGTGCTGCTCGCGATCGCGCTGCTGCTGACCGCGTTCGTCAGCAAGCGGCTCGGCTTCAACCGCGCCGACCGGATCACGATCATCTTCTGCGGATCGAAGAAGAGCCTCGCGGCCGGCGTGCCGATGGCAAAGGTGATCTTCTCGGCGAACGCGGTCGGCGCGATCGTGCTGCCGCTGATGCTGTTCCACCAGATCCAGCTGATGGCGTGCGCGGCGCTCGCGCAGCGCTGGGGCGCGCGCGACACGAGCGGCGAGCACGACGAAGGCGACACGGCAGCCAGGTCCGGCGCGCTGAGCGCGGGCAAGCGCTGACGCGCCGGGGGTGCGATGGCTGTCGCTGGCCGCCTTCCGCCTCCCGCTTCCCGTTCCAGCCCCCCACGCCGATGCGCGTCCGGCTCGATGCACCGGCAACGCCCGTCGCGTCACAAAATCTTCATTCAATTCTCCGCAAGCGCTGCCGTTAAGCCGGTCGTCCCGTCGATTCGGCTGCCCTCGCCCATGCCCGCGCCCTCCTCCGATTCCGCCGCCCCCCGCACCACGCGCCTGATCGCGGAGCGCGCGCTCGCCGCCGTGTTCCAGCCGATCGTCGACCTCGGATCGGGAACGGTCGTCGGTTACGAAGGGCTGATCCGCGGCCCGCGCGGCACCGACCTCGAGCCGCCCGCCGCGCTGTTCGCGCAGGCCGCGCGCGAAGGCGA
Source organism: Burkholderia sp. BCC1047 (assembly GCF_902833155.1). Classification (NCBI taxonomy): domain Bacteria; kingdom Pseudomonadati; phylum Pseudomonadota; class Betaproteobacteria; order Burkholderiales; family Burkholderiaceae; genus Burkholderia; species Burkholderia sp. BCC1047. Next base: position 118,506 of record NZ_CADFEH010000016.1, read on the forward strand.
AACCATCGCGCTCGAACGGGCCGCCGCGCTCACCTGCCTCGACGCGTTCGCGGCGCTCGGCTGCGACGGCAAGCTGTTCCTCAATTTCAGCGCGGGCACGATTCTCACGCTCGCCAGCGAACGCGAGCGCACGCGCCAGTTCCTCGGCCGCGCGCGGATCGGCGCCGAGCGCATCGTGATCGAGCTCACCGAGCAGAACGCGATTCCCGATCTCGCGGACATCGGGCCGGCGGTCGCGACGCTGCGCGACGCCGGCATCCAGTTCGCACTCGACGACTACGGCACCGCGAACGCGAGCATGAACCTGTGGCTGCGCCTGCACCCGGACGTCGTGAAGATCGACCGCTTCTTCATTCACGACATCGCGCACGACCCGCTCAAGTTCGAGGCCGTGAAGGCGATGCAGCACTTCGCGCAGGCGAGCGGCGCGAAGCTGATCGCGGAAGGCATCGAGAACGAATGCGACCTGATCGTCGTGCGCGACATGGGCATCTGCTGCGTGCAGGGCTTCCTGCTCGGCCGGCCGCACGCGCAGCCGTCGCGGGTCGTCGCGCCGGCCGCGCGCGACGCGATCCGCGCGCCGCACATCGCGGTGTTTCCCGGCGTGACGCGCGCGGTGCGGCCGGCCGGCACGATCGCCGGGAAGATGCTCGTGCCCGCGCCGGCGCTGCCGCGCGACGCGACCAGCAACGACGTGCTCGACCTGTTCAACCGGATGCCCGACCTGCACGCGGTCGCGCTCGTCGAGCGCGGGCGGCCCGTCGCGCTCGTCAATCGCCGCGGCTTCATCGACCGTTTCGCGCTGCCGTATCACCGCGAGGTGTTCGGGAAGAAGCCGTGCCTGCAGTTCGCGAACGATGCGCCGCTGATGATCGACAACGCGACCACGTTCGAGCAGCTCGCGACGCTGCTCGCGCGCCACGACCAGCGCTATCTCGCGGACGGCTTCGTGATCACCGAACATGGCCGCTATGTCGGGCTCGGCACCGGCGAGAGCCTGGTGCGCACGGTGACCGAGATGCGCATCGAGGCCGCGCGCTACGCGAATCCGCTGACGTTCCTGCCCGGCAACATCCCGATCAGCGCGCACATCGACCGCCTGCTCCAGCGCGACGCCGGTTTTCACGCGTGCTACGTCGACCTGAACCAGTTCAAGCCGTTCAACGACCAGTACGGCTACTGGCAGGGCGACGAAGTGCTGAAGTTCGCCGCGACGGTGCTGGCCGGCGTGTGCGATCCGCAGCGCGACTTTCTGGGCCACGTCGGCGGCGACGATTTCCTCGTGCTGTTCCAGCGCGACGACTGGCGCGAGCGCGCCGCCGACGCGATCGCGCGCTTCAACGACGGCGCGCAGCTCTTCTATACGCAGGCCGACCGGCAGGCGGGCGGGCTGCGCGGCGAGGACCGCCACGGCAATCCGGCGTTCTTCGGGTTCGTGACGATGGCGATCGGCGCGGTCGGCGTGCCGGCCGGCGCGCACGGCGCAAAGCGCTACGGCAGCGACGAGATCGCGTCGGTCGCGGCGCTCGCGAAGCGGCGGGCGAAGCAGCAGCCGGACGGGCTCGCGGTCGTCGATCTCGATGCCGGCCGCGCCGCGCTGCGCGATCGCGGCGAACCGCCGGCCGTGGCGATCGCGGCGGGCTGAACGGCGGGCAGGCGTCGCGGGCGCACGGGAAACGCTCGCGCAACGTGCGGCGGCGCCGATGCCCGGCCGGCGCAAGGTTCAGCTGTTGCGCAACCGCGCCGTTGGTCGCAGGCTGCTGCCACGGCGCGGCGCGCCCTGACGCTCGCCTCGGCCCGTCGTCCGGCGGCCCCCGGCTGCCCCGGGCTGCCCCTTTCGGCGCTCCGTCGGCGCCGCCCCACACCCGCACACCCACCTTGCCTTTTTCTCGTTTTGTTTAGTATTTTTAGTAACGATGTTTTCGCAGATTAGCGCCTAAAAACCCGTCATTTGCGGGTATTCCCCGGTTATCCGGCCCGAATTCCGCAGTACGTTTTACTATACAATCGCCTCCACCCTAAACAACGGACCCCGAACGATGGGTACGACCATTCGCGACGTGGCGCGGGCGGCTGAGGTCTCGATCGGCACCGTCTCCCGCGCGCTGAAAAACCAGCCCGGCCTGTCCGAAGCCACGCGCGCGCGCATCGTCGAGATCGCGCGGCAGCTCGGCTACGATCCCGCCCAGCTGCGGCCGCGCATCCGCCGGCTCACCTTCCTCCTGCACCGCCAGCACAACCGCTTTCCCGCGAGCCCGTTCTTCTCGCACGTGCTGCACGGCGTCGAGGACGCGTGCCGCGAGCGCGGCATCGTGCCGACGTTGCTCACGGTCGGCCCGAACGACGACGTGCTGCGCCAGATGCGCCCGCATGCGCCCGACGCGATCGCGGTCGCCGGCTTCATCGAGCCCGAGACGATCGAGGCGCTCGCCGCCACCGGCCGGCCGCTCGTGCTGATCGACCTGTGGGCGCCCGGCTTACGCTCGGTCAACATCGACAACGCGACGGGCGCGGCGCTCGCGATGCGCCACCTGCTCGCCATCGGCCGCTCGCGGATCGCCTTCATTGGCGGCTCGGCCGCCCATTACAGCATCGCGCAGCGTGCGATCGGCTACCGGCGCGCATTCTTCGAAGCCGGGCGGCTGTTCGATCCCGCGTACGAAGTGACGATCGACGCGGGGCTCGACCCCGACACGGGTGCCGCGCGTGCGATGGAGCAACTGCTCGACGCGCCCGGCCCGCGCCCCGACGCCGTGTTCGCGTACAACGACGCGGCCGCGCTGGCCGCGCAGCGCGTGTGCATCGCGCGCGGCCTGCGGATTCCGGACGACATCGCGATCGTCGGCTTCGACGACATCCCGGCCGCCGCGCACGCGAACCCGCCGCTCACGACGCTCGCGGTCGACAAGGAAGCGCTGGGCCGCCGCGGCGTCGAACTGCTGCTCGCGGAATCGCCCGAGCGCACCGAGATCTCCCTGCCCGTCGAGCTGCTCGTGCGGGCCAGCAGCCAGCCCGCCGGCTCACCGGCATTCGATACCGCCACGGTCCAAGAGTCATGAACATGCCCCCGGTCCACTCCCGCGCCGCCGCGCCGGCCAGCCACGCGCAAGCGGCACCGTTCGTCGCGAGCTTTCGCGACCCGTCGTTCCTGCTGTCGCACATCGAAGACACGCTGCGCTTCTACGCGACGAACGCATTCGACCCGACGGGCGGCTTCTACCATTACTTCCGCGACGACGGCAGCGTCTACAACCGCACGTCGCGCCACCTCGTCAGCACCTGCCGGTTCGTCTTCAACTACGCGATGGCGTACCGCCATTTCGGCGATCCGCGGCATCTCGACTACGCGCGCCACGGGCTGCGCTTCCTGCGCGACGCGCACTGGGACGATGCGCTGCAGGGCTACGACTGGGAACTCGACTGGCGCGACGGCGCGAAGCACGCGACGCTCGACGGCACGCGCCACTGCTACGGGCTCGCGTTCGTGCTGCTCGCGGCCGCGCATGCGACGATGGCCGGCATCGACGAAGCGCGGGCGCTGATCGCGTCGACCTACGAGCTCGCCGAGCACCGCTTCTGGGATGCGGCCGCGGGCCTGTACGCTGACGACGCGACGCCGAACTGGAACGTGTCGACGTATCGCGGCCAGAACGCGAACATGCATATGACGGAAGCGCTGCTCGCCGCGTACGAGGCGACCGGCCACCTGACGTACCTCGATCGCGCGGAGAAGGTCGCGTCCCACATCACGCAGCGCCAGGCCGCGCTGTCGGGCGGGCTCGTGTGGGAGCACTACCATGCGGACTGGTCGATCGACTGGGACTACAACAAGGAAGACAGCTCGAACATCTTCCGTCCGTGGGGCTTCCAGCCCGGCCATCAGACCGAATGGGCGAAGCTGCTGCTGATCCTCGAGCGGCACCGTCCGCTCGACTGGCTCGCGCCGCGCGCGGCCGAGCTGTTCGACGCGGCGCTCACGCACGCGTGGGACGCCGATCACGGCGGCCTCTGCTACGGCTTCGGCCCCGACTTCACGATCTGCGACCACAACAAGTATTTCTGGGTGCAGGCGGAAACCTTCGCGGCGGCCGCGATGCTCGGCGCGCGCACCGGCAGCGAGCGCTTCTGGGACTGGTACGACGAGATCTGGCGCTACAGCTGGGCGCATTTCGTCGATCACCGCTACGGCGCGTGGTACCGGATCCTCACCTGCGACAACCGCAAGTACAGCGACGAGAAGAGCCCGGCCGGCAAGACCGACTATCACACGATGGGCGCCTGCTACGACGTGCTCGCGACCCTCGCGCGCCTGCAACGCAGCGAGCCGACGCAATGAGCGGCGGCACGTTTCCGGCTTTCGTGTCGGCGGGCGACATCCTGACCGACATGGTGCGCGCGGGCGACGCGCAGTGGACGTCGGTGCCGGGCGGCGCCGGCTGGAACGTCGCGCGCGCGGTCGCGCGGCTCGGCCTACCGAGCGCGCTCGCCGGCGCGATCGGCGAAGACTGCTTCTCCGACGTGCTGTGGCGCACGAGCGAAGCGGCCGGGCTCGATCTGCGCTTCCTGCAGCGCGTCGCGCGGCCGCCGCTGCTCGCGATCGTCCACGAGACGCGCCCGCCCGCATACTTCTTCATCGGCGAAGCGAGCGCCGATCTCGCGTTCGATCCGGCGCGGCTGCCGGCCGGCTGGACCGAGCACGTGCAATGGGCGCATTTCGGCTGCATCAGCCTCGTGCGCGAACCGCTCGCGAGCACGCTTGTCGCGCTCGCGGCCGACCTGCACGCACGCGGCGTGAAGATCAGCTTCGACCCGAACGTGCGGAACCTGATGACGGCCGCGTTCCGGCCGACGCTGGAGAAGATGGCCGCGCTCGCCGACCTGATCAAGGTGTCCGACGAAGACTTGCGGCACCTGTTCGGCGGCGACGGCCCCGATGCGATCGCGGCGGTGCGCGCGCTGAACCCGCGAGCGGCCGTGCTCGTCACGCGCGGCGCGCAGGCGGCGACGCTCTACGCGGACGGCGACGTGCACGAGGCCAGCCCGCCGCGCGTCGAGGTGGCCGACACCGTCGGCGCGGGCGACGCGTCGATCGGCGGCCTGCTGTTCAGCCTGATGGCCGCGCCGCAGCGCGGCTGGCGCGAGCATCTCGCGTTCGCGCTGGCGGCCGGCGCCGCCGCGTGCCGGCACACCGGCGCGCACGCGCCGACGCTCGACGAGGTCGTCGCGCTGCTCGAAGGTTGAACGGACGTCGTTGGGGCGTTGAAGGGACAACGCAGGCAGGTGACCGGTCGCTGATCGGTCACCGATAAACCGCGTTCACGATGCTGCGCCGCAGTGCTACGATGAAGCGTCCTTTTTGCGGGAGAGCACGATGGACACGAACACGTTCACGAAAGGCATCTACACGGCCAAGGCGCATACGCAGCATGCGGGCAACGGGCAGTTCCAGGGTTACGTGATCCTCGCGCGCGACGACGGGGACGACACCGAGAACATGCGCTACGACGTCCACTCGACGAGCCCCAGCGAGGAAGAAGCGTTTGACGAGGCGAAGGCGCTCGCGCATCGGATCCTCGGCGAGATCGAGCTGTGACGCGCCCCTTTTCGGCGCGGCTCAGAGCAGCCGCGCCACCATCGATACCAGCATCGTCAGCACCAGCGTCGACATGAACGGGAACGGGTAGCGCCGCCCGCCGAGCGTCAGCGTGACGTCGCCCGGCATCCGCCCGATCCCGAGCTTGCCGAGCCACGGCCAGCAGCGCGTCAGGATCATCACCGCGACGAACGTCGTCAATAGCCAGCGGAGCATGTCGGGTTCCAATCAAAGCGCGTGCGAGCGGTCGCCGCGCGCGAACGCGTCGAGCGTGCCGTCGATCCCGCGCGAAAACGCGATCACCTTGAACAGCTCGCCCATCTCGGCTTCCGAGATCAGCTTCTGCACCGCGTTCGCGGCCGGCAGGAACTGATGGATATCGGACGGATCGATCGCGGCCAGCGCGTCGGTGATGCCGGCATTCAACAGGAAGCGCGCCTGCGACGTGTAGCCGAGCAGATCCGCGCCGGTCGCGACGCCCGCGTCGTAGATGCCGGTGAATTCGACGTGCGCGGTGATGTCCTGCAGGCCCGGGTACACGAACGGGTCGTCGTGCGCGTGGTGACGGTAGTGGCACATCAGCGTGCCGCGGTCGCGCTGCGGGTGGTAGTACTCGTGCGCGGGAAAACCGTAGTCGACCAGCAGCACCGCACCGCGCGCAAGCATCGTGCAGACGGTGCGCGTGAACGCGAGCGCGGCCTCGTGCGTTTCGGTCACGTAGCCGTCGCCGACGTCGAGCGTCGCGAGCACCGCCGGCAGGCCGGCGGCGCCGACCGGCCGGTCGTCGAACACGAACGCGTGCCGCGCGTCGAGCGCGACGCCGCGCTCGCGCCACGCGCCGTCCGCCTTCGCGAAGAGGCGCACCGGCATCGCATCGAGCACCTCGTTGCCGACCACGACCCCGTCGAACCGCTCGGGCAGCGCGTCGAGCCAGCGCACCTTCGCGGCCAGCGCCGGCACCGCGGCTTCGATCGTGTCGCGCTGCCGTTCGCGCAGCTCCCCGGACAGGTCGACGATCAGGTATTCGTCGAGTTCGACGCCCGACGCATCGAGCGCCGCGAGCAGCCCGGCCGCGAGCTTGCCGGTGCCAGCGCCGAACTCCATCACGCGGCGCGTGCCGCTCGCCGCGAGCGCTTCGGCGATGGGGTTCGCGAGCGTCTGCGCGAACAGCGGCGACAGCTCGGGCGCGGTGACGAAGTCGCTGCCGTCGTCGGCACGGCGCCCGAACTTGCGCGCGCCGCCGCTGTAATAACCGAGGCCCGGCGCATACAGCGCGCGTTCCATGAAGCGGTCGAACGGCAGCCAGCCGCCGGCCGCCGCGATCTCGTCGCGCAGTTGCGCGGCGAGGGTTTCGGACTGCGCGAGCGCGTCAGGGCCGGGAGCAGGTAAACTAGCGGGTTCGTGAGCTTTCGGGTTCATCCCGGCATTGTAAATGACCGTTTCAGCCGATACGTCGACCCCACGCGTGGTGCTCGTCACGGGCGCCCTGGGCAGCGCGGCCGACGCCGCGTCGATCGGCCGCGCGCTCGCGACGGGTTTCGCCCGCCGCGGCTGGGACGTCGCGCTGCAGCGCAGCCCAGGCGCGCCGCGCGCGGCCGCCGACGCGCTCGTCGCCGAAGTCGCGGCGCTCGGCCGCCGCGCGGCCGTGCTCGACGCCGATCCGGCCCTGGAAGCCGATGCGGCCGCGGCCCTCGTCGCCGCGTGCGGCGAAGCGCTCGGCCGGCCCGCGTGCGCGGTGTTCGTCAGCGCCAGCGCCGGCGCGGACGACGCGCACACGGTCGACGCCGCGTCGCTCGCCGCCGCGCTCGCGCGCAACGTGACCGCGCCGCTCGCGCTGGCCCGCGCGCTCGCCGACGCGACGCCCGACGCCGCGCGCAACGACGAAACGCTGCGCGCATGCGCGATCCACGTACTGGATCAGGCCCTGTTTCACCCGGCGCCGGCGCAGCTGTCGCACGCGCTGATGCAGGCCGCGTTGAACCGCGCGACGTCGGCGCTCGCGCTGGCGCTGGCGCCGAAGGTGCGGGTCGCGGCGCTCGTGCGCGGCCACGCGCCGCACGCGGACGACATCGCGGCGGCCGCCTGCTATCTCGCGAGCGCGCCCGGCGTGACGGGCGCGACGCTGACCGTCGACGGCGGCGAGCACCTGGTGCCGCCGGCCGCCGGCCCGAATGAATGAACCGCGCGGGCGCGGCCTGACGGCCGCCGCCCGCGCCGCTTTGCGTGCGCGCACGCCAATTTGACTGGGACGACCATGTTTTCCGCTCTCCTGCACCCCCGCCTCGCGGATTGCCGCAGGCTCTACCTGCGCGACTACGAGGTGCACATCAACATCGGGGCCTTCGAACACGAGAAGCGCGGCGAGCAGCGCGTCGTCATCAACGTCGACCTGTTCGTGCCGCTTGCGCAGTCGACGCCCGTCGACGACCGGCTGCATGAAGTCGTCGACTACGACCTGATGAAGCAGAGCGTCGCGCAGTGCCTCGCGCGCGGCCACATTCACCTGCAGGAAACGCTGTGCGATTCGATCGCCGCGCACCTGCTGGCGCACGACGCCGTGCGCGCGGTACGCGTCCGTACCGAGAAACCGGACGCCTATCCGGACTGCGACGCCGTCGGCGTCGAAGTCTTTCGCATCAAGGACGAGGAGCGCGCATGAACGCCCCCCACATGAACGACACGGCGGCCGACGCCACGACCGCCGACACCGGCCGCCCCGCGCTGACGCGCCGCGAGCAGAAGGAAGCGTACGAGAACAACAAGCTGTTCAAGCGGATCGTGCGCCAGGTCGGCCAGGCGATCGGCGACTTCAACATGATCGAGCAGGGCGACAAGGTGATGGTGTGCCTGTCGGGCGGCAAGGACAGCTACGCGATGCTCGACGTGCTGCTGCGCCTGCGCGAGCGCGCGCCGATCGACTTCGACATCGTCGCGGTGAACCTCGACCAGAAGCAGCCGGGCTTCCCCGAGCACGTGCTGCCCGACTACCTGAAGCAGGTCGGCGTGCCGTTCCACATCGAGAACCAGGACACCTACAGCATCGTCAAGCGGCTCGTGCCGGAAGGCAAGACGACCTGCTCGCTGTGCTCGCGGCTGCGCCGCGGGATCCTGTACCGCGTGGCCGGCGAGCTCGGCGCGACCAAGATCGCGCTCGGCCATCACCGCGACGACATCGTGCAGACGCTGCTGCTGAACATGTTCTACGGCGGCAAGCTGAAGGGGATGCCGCCGAAGCTGCAGTCGGACGACGGCAAGAACATCGTGATCCGCCCGCTCGCGTACGTGAAGGAAACCGATCTGGAGAAATACGCGGAGCTGCGCGAATTCCCGATCATCCCGTGCAACCTGTGCGGCAGCCAGCCGAACCTGAAGCGCGCGGAAATGAAGGCGCTGATCCGCGACTGGGACAAGCGCTTCCCGGGCCGCGTCGACAACATGTTCAATGCGCTCGCGAAGGTCGTGCCGTCGCACCTGATGGACACGACGCTGTACCCGTTCCAGTCGCTGCGCGCGACGGGCGAAGCCGACCCGCAAGGCGACATCGCGTTCGACGAGGAGCCGTACGCATCGGGCGACGACGCGACGGCGCCCGGCGCCGGCAAACCGATCGCGGCCCGACCGATCTCGATCGTCCAGTTCGACGACCTGTAAGCAGGGACCGAACACCCGCCGAAACCGGCGCCAACGGCGTCGTTTCGGCGGTGTCGCCGCGCCGCGACAGGCCCGGAGCGACAAGGGCCGCATGCTAAAATGGACGGCTTCGAACTCTGACCCAAGCGCGCGCCATGAATATCGTGATTTTGGCGGCAGGCACCGGCAAGCGCATGCGTTCCGCGCTGCCGAAAGTGCTTCACCCCCTGGCCGGCAGGCCGCTCCTCTCCCACGTCATCGACACCGCGCGCACGCTGCAGCCGTCCCGGCTCGTCGTCGTCGTCGGCCACGGCGCCGAGCAGGTCCAGGCCGCCGTCGCCGCGCCCGACGTCCAGTTCGCGGTGCAGGCCGAGCAGCTCGGCACCGGCCACGCGGTGCGCCAGGCGCTGCCGCTCCTCGATCCCGCGCAACCGACGCTCGTGCTGTACGGCGACGTTCCGCTCACGCGCGCGTCGACGCTGCGGCGTCTCGTCGACGCCGCGCACGACGGCCGCTACGGGATCCTGACCGTCACGCTCGACGATCCGACCGGTTACGGCCGCATCGTGCGCGACGCGGCCGGCTTCGTCACGCGCATCGTCGAGCAGAAGGATGCGTCGCCGGACGAGCTGCGGATCGCCGAGATCAACACCGGCATCATCGTCACGCCGACGGCCCAGCTGTCGATGTGGCTCGGCGCGCTGAAGAACGAAAACGCGCAGGGCGAGTACTACCTGACCGACGTCGTCGAACTCGCGATCGAGGCCGGCTTCGAGGTCGTCACGTCGCAGCCCGACGACGAATGGGAAACGCTCGGCGTGAACAGCAAGGCGCAGCTCGCGGAACTCGAACGCATCCATCAGCGCAACGTCGCCGATGCGCTGCTCGTCGACGGCGTCACGCTCGCCGATCCGGCGCGCGTCGACGTGCGCGGCACGCTGCGCTGCGGCCGCGACGTGTCGATCGACGTGAACTGCGTGTTCGAAGGCAACGTGACGCTCGCCGACGACGTGACGATCGGCGCGAACTGCGTGATCCGCAACGCGTCGATCGGCGCGGGCACGCGCATCGACGCGTTCACGCACATCGACGGCGCCGTGCTGGGCGCGCACACCGTGATCGGCCCGTACGCGCGGCTGCGCCCGGGCGCGCGGCTCGCGGACGAAGCGCACGTCGGCAACTTCGTCGAGGTGAAGAACGCGGTGATCGGCCACGGCTCGAAGGCGAACCACCTCACGTACATCGGCGACGCCGACATCGGCGCGCGCGTGAACATCGGCGCGGGCACGATCACCTGCAACTACGACGGCGCGAACAAGTTCCGCACCGTGATCGAGGACGACGTGTTCGTCGGCTCCGACACGCAGCTGGTCGCGCCCGTGCGCGTCGGCCGCGGCGTGACGATCGCGGCCGGCACGACGATCTGGAAGGACGTCGCCGAAGGCGTCCTCGCGTTGAACGAGAAGACGCAGACCGCGAAGAGCGGCTACGTCCGCCCGGTCAAGAAAAAGAGCTGAACCATTTGCGGGCGCCCGCGCGGCGCCCGCTTCGACTGACAGGATTGACCATTCATGTGCGGCATTGTCGGCGCAGTTGCGCAGCGTAATATCGTTCCGGTGCTGATCGAAGGATTGCGGCGCCTCGAATACCGTGGCTACGATTCGTGCGGCGTCGCCGTGCTCGAACCGGGCGCGCCGAAGCGCGCGCGCAGCGTCGCGCGCGTCGCCGATCTCGATGCGCAGGTGCGCGACACGCATCTCGAAGGCACGACCGGCGTCGCGCACACGCGCTGGGCCACGCACGGCGCGCCCGTCACGCACAACGCGCACCCGATCTTCTCGTCGAACGCGCTCGCGCTCGTGCACAACGGCATCATCGAGAACTTCGAGACGCTGCGCGAAACGCTGCGCGCGAAGGGCTACGAATTCGTGTCGCAGACCGACACCGAAGTGATCGCGCACCTCGTGCACAGCCTGTATCGCGGCAACCTGTTCGACGCGGTGCGCGAAGCCGTGCAGCAACTGCACGGCGCGTATGCGATCGCCGTGACGCACAAGGACCAGCCGCATACCGTCGTCGGCGCGCGCCAGGGTTCGCCGCTCGTCGTCGGTCACGGCGACGGCGAGAACTTCCTCGCGTCCGACGCGCTCGCGCTGGCCGGCAGCACCGACCGCTTCACGTTCCTCGAGGAAGGCGACGTGTGCGAGCTGTCGCTCGACGGCGTGACGATCGTCGATCGCCACGGCGCCACCGTGCAGCGTGAAACCCGTGTCGTCAGCGCATACGGCGGCGCGGTCGAGCTCGGGCCCTATCGCCACTTCATGCAGAAGGAAATCTTCGAGCAGCCGCGCGCGATCGGCGACACCGTGCCGCAAACCGAGGCGTTCGACGCGACGCTGTTCGGCGACGCCGCGTCCGCCGCGTTCGCGGAGATCGACAGCCTGCTGATCCTCGCGTGCGGCACGAGCTACTACTCGGGCCTAACAGCGAAGTACTGGCTCGAATCGATCGCGAAGATCCCGACCCAGGTCGAGATCGCCAGCGAATACCGCTACCGCGAGTCGGTGCCGAACCCGCGCCAGCTCGTGCTCGTGATTTCGCAGTCGGGCGAGACGGCCGACACGCTCGCGGCACTCAAGCATGCGCAGTCGCTCGGCCACACGCATACGCTCGCGGTGTGCAACGTCGCGACGAGCGCGATGGTGCGCCTGACCGAGATGCAGTTCCTGACGCACGCGGGCACCGAGATCGGCGTCGCGTCGACGAAGGCGTTCACGACGCAGCTCGTCGCGCTGTTCGTGCTGGCCGCGACGCTCGGCAAGCTGCGCGGGCACGTCGACGCCGCGCAGGAAGCGCAATTCGTGAAGGAGCTGCGCCACCTGCCGGCCGCGCTGAACAGCGTGCTCGCGCTCGAGCCGCAGATCATCGCGTGGTCGGAGGAATTCGCGCGCAAGGAAAACGCGCTGTTCCTCGGCCGCGGGCTGCACTACCCGATCGCGCTCGAGGGCGCGCTGAAGCTGAAGGAAATCTCGTACATCCACGCCGAGGCCTATCCGGCCGGCGAACTGAAGCACGGGCCGCTCGCGCTCGTCACGGAAGCGATGCCGGTCGTCACGGTCGCGCCGAACGACACGCTGCTCGAGAAGCTGAAGTCGAACATGCAGGAAGTGCGTGCGCGCGGCGGCGAGCTGTACGTGTTCGCGGATGCCGACACGCAGATCGTCAACGACGACGGCCTGCACGTGATCCGGATGCCGGAGCACTACGGGCAACTCTCGCCGATCCTGCACGTCGTGCCGCTGCAACTGCTCGCGTATCACACCGCGTGCGCGCGCGGCACCGACGTCGACAAGCCGCGCAACCTCGCGAAATCGGTGACGGTGGAGTAATACCCGGCGACGGGATGGCCTCTCGCCGGGCCGTCCCGACCGCGTGCGGGCGCGAAGCAGGCCGTTTGGCCAGGTCGAAATATGTACCACGTAGTGGTATATAATCCTGTGCTAACTCGACCGGCTCGACATGTCTGCTTCCGTACGACGCGTCTTCAAGACGAAGTGGTTTCACAAGGCAGCCGGGAAAGCGGGAATCGCCGATGGCGAGCTCTGCCGCGCGGTGCGGGAACTGGCCCGCGGCCAGGGCGTCGATCTCGGCGGCAACGTGTGGAAGAAGCGTCTGGACGGCAATCGACAGCGCGGAATCGTGCTGGGCAAGGTCGGGCACACGTGGGTGTTCGTGTTCCTGTTCGCGAAATGCGACCGCGACAACATCGACGCATGCGAACTGCGCGCGTTCAGAAAGCTCGCCGCGGACGTAGGTCGACACACCGACAGCGACATCGCGACGCTGGTCGCACTGAAAGAGCTTGTGGAGATTTGCAATGGCTAAGGGTCGATTCAAGAGCGACGCGACGGAGGCGGTCCACAGCGCCGCGTCGGGGCTGTATCGCGCCAACCTGATCGACAAGAAGACGATGCGGGAATACGACGATCTCTGCATCGAAGCCGCGCCGCAGTTCGATCCGGAAGCGATCGCCCGCATCCGCAAGTCGGTCAACGTCAGCCAGAGCGTGTTCGCGCTCTACCTGAACACGACGACATCGACGATCCGCCAATGGGAACAGGGCGACAAGCGGCCCAGCGGCATCGCCGCGCGCATGCTCCAGATCGTCGAGAAACACGGGCTCGAGGTGTTCTCCTGAGCCGGCTTCCCCGAATGCCCCTGCACGGCCCCCGCTGGACGCGCGCCGCAACGACTATGACGGAGAGACAATGGTAAGACTGTTTGGATGCGGATTGCTGGCGCTGACGTTCGCGTCGACGGGCTGGGCCGCCGAGCACTATGTCGAGGTCTGGAACCCGCCCGAGGCGCGGCACCCGGCGGCGCGTACGCCGGACGCCCGTACGCCGGCCGCCCGCCCAGGCGTCGACGTGCGCACCGGCAAGCGCGCGGAGAAGCACGTGAGCGCCACGCCGAAAGCCGCTGCGAAAGCGCCCAAGCGCCGCGTCGCGCAGGCCGTGAAAGCCGGCTCGAACCGCCCGGCCGCGACCGACACCCCGGCCGCCCCGCGCCCCGTCGCGCACCCCGCACCCGGGCGTCTCACGGTGATGCAGCCGGCCGCGCCGGACGCGACGCGCGCGCTCACCTTCTCCGACATCCCGCGTCAATACACGCCGGACGGCAACGTGCTGCAGGTCGGCACGCAAGGCCGCTCCGCGGAGGTGACTCGATAATGGAAGCGCAGACCTACCACGGCTACCAGATCTGGGGCCACGCGATCCTGCAGCAGGACGAGATCATGCAGCCCGAGCGCTTCGCGGCGAGCGGCACGATCACGCAGAACAACCGGCTCGTCGAGGCGTCGGGCGTGCTCGGCGTGTTCGACACCGAAGACGACGCGCGCGACGCAGGGCTCGAATGGGCGCGCGCATGGATCGACAACCACAGCTGACCGGACGCAACCGCGCGCATCTGCGGCGGCCGTCGCCGGAGCCGCTCAGGCGCGGCGCGAGCCGCAAATGAAAGAAGGGGCGTCCATGACGCCCCTTCTTTCATTCGAACCCGGAAGCCCGCAAACACTCACGCCGCGGCATGCGGCGGCCTCACCGTCTGCTGCGGCCGGCCGACGAGCCGCGCCAGCACGACGATCGCCACCAGCGTCGCGACGTACGCGGCGATCTGGATGCCCGCCGGACGCGCGGTATAGCCGATCAGCGTATGCAGCGCCTTGCCGACGATGCTCGATTCCTTGAGCAGCCACGACGTATCCCAGACCGCATCGCCCCACGACGGCACGAGGCCGGCGGCCAGCAGGAAGCCGACGCACTGGCTCGCCATGCCCGCGGCAAGCAGCACGATCAGCGCGTTCGTGACGGAGAACAGGCGCTTCAGCGGAATCTGCAGCAGGCCCGCATACATCGCGTAGCCGAGCCCGGCGCCGCCGAGCACGCCGAGCAGCCCGCCGGCGATCATCTGCGGCGTCTGCCCGGGCTCGCCCGCCGCGATCCCGTACAGGAACAGCACGGCCTCGGAGCCCTCGCGCAATACCGCGACGCCGACCACGATCGCGAGCCCCGTCAACGGCCGGCTGCCGGCCGCGACCGCGCGGCCGACCTCGCCCATGTGCAGCGCCATTTCGCGGCCGTGCCGGCTCATCCAGATGCAGTGCCACGCGAGCATCAGCGTCGCGACGAACATCACGCCCGCGTTGAAGACTTCCTGCCCCATGCCGGACGCCCATTGCGAGATCACGTCGGCGAACGCCGCGATCAGGCCGGCGCCGACCACGCCGCCGACCAGCCCGCCGCTGACCCACCAGCCGCGCCGCGGCACGCCCTTCGTGGCGGCCATCACGATCGAGACCACCAGCGCGGCCTCGAGCACTTCACGAAAGACGATCAGGGCAGTAGACAGCATGTCGGTATCGGCTTACTTGACGGTCAGGTGCGTCTTCGACTGCGCTTCGTGATACTCGTCGTGGAACTCGTAGGTGCCGGCCTTCAGCGGCCCGACCAGGATCTCGACCGACTTGCCGGCCGGCACGACCTTCTCCGCCTTGAAGTCGTCGCTTTCGAATTCCGCGGGCGTCGCATCGAGGTTCTTCACGACGAACTTCACCTTCTTGCCGGCAGGGATCGTCACGCCGTCGGGCGAAAACTTGTGGTCCTTCAACGTCAGGTTGACGACGTCGTCGGCGGCGAAGGCGGACGTGGCCGAGGCGCCCAGCAGGGCCAGTGCGAAACCGATAGCGAAACGAGTCATGTGCGTAATGAGCGGAAATATTGAAGAGAATCGATACTAAGATCGATTCGCATTTTCACCTCCGAGTACCCTTACTCGGCGCATGGAGATCACGCGCCGTCGCTCGCGCGCACGCGTTGCCACACAAGGCTCTGCCGAATTTCGCCGGCAATGTGCAGCCGTCAATCGGGGCAAATTCGGACTGACGCGCGCACACGAATGGCTATTCGTCAGACTTCAGCATTACAAATCGCTGATGCAATGCGCATCGTTGCAGGCAGCACTTGACCTTCCCACCATGGCAAGCTTCATGCTGCACGTACTCATCAACCACCCACCCCGGAGAACACGATGGAATTCGAAGTTCAGGACATGACCTGCAGCGGCTGCGCCAACGCCATCACGCGCGCGGTAACGGCCGCCGACCCCGCCGCGAAGCTCGACATCGACGTCGCGGCGAAGATCGTCAAGGTCGACTCGGCGCAAGGCGCCGCGCGCGTGCAGTCGATCATCGAAGCCGCCGGCTTCCATCCCGCGCTGCGCACCGCGTAACGCGCGCCGAAGGCCGCGGGCGCAGCGCCGGACGGCGACGCGCCCGCGGCCGCGCCCATGGCCGGCGGCGTGTCAGCGCAGCCGGATCAGCGTCGACTTCAGTTCGGTGTATTTCTCGAGCGCATGCAGCGACTTGTCGCGACCGTTGCCCGACTGCTTGTAGCCGCCGAACGGGAAGTTCATGTCACCGCCCTCGTCGTAGCAGTTCACCCACACGGTACCCGCACGCAGCCGGCGCGACACGTCGTGCGCGGTCGTCAGGTTCGACGTCCACACGGCCGCGGCCAGCCCGTATTCGGTGTCGTTCGCGATCCGCACGGCCTCGTCGACGTCGTCGAACACGATCACCGACAGCACGGGCCCGAAGATTTCCTCGCGCGCGATCTTCGCATCGGGCTTCACCTCGAACACCGTCGGCTCCACATAGAAGCCGCCCGTTTCCGCGTTCACGCGCGCACCGCCGGTGACGAGCCGGCCTTCGCTGCGGCCCGCCTCGATGTAACCGAGCACGCGCTCGAGCTGAATACCGTCGACGATCGCGCCCATCGACACCGACGGATCGAGCGGATTGCCCGGCACGTACGCGCGGGCGGCGGCGATGAGCTTCTCGATGAACGCGTCCTTGATGTCGCGATGCACGAGCAGCCGCGAGCCGGCCGTGCACATCTCGCCCATGTTGTAGAAGATCGCGCCGGCCGCCGTTTGCGCCGCGCGGTCGAGATCGGGGCAATCGGGCAGCACGATGTTCGGCGACTTGCCGCCGAGTTCGAGCCACGCGCGCTTCAGGTTCGACTGCGCCGCATACTGCATGATCAGCTTGCCGACCGCCGTCGAGCCCGTGAACGCGATGCAGTCGACGTCGCGATGCAGCGCGAGCAGCTTGCCCGGTTCGCCCGCGCCCGGCACGACGTTGAACACGCCGGCCGGGATACCGGCCTCGAACGCGAGCTGCGCGACGCGAATCGCGGTCAGCGGCGATTTCTCCGACGGCTTCAGCACGACGCTGTTGCCGGCCGCGAGCGCGGGGCCGAATTTCCATGCGGCCATCAGGATCGGGAAGTTCCACGGCACGACGGCGGCCACCACGCCGACCGGCTCGCGCGTGACGAGACCGACGAGATGGTGATCGGCCGGCGCGACCTCGCCGCCGACCTTGTCGATCGCCTCGGCGAACCACTCGACGCAGTACGCGGCGCCCGGCACGTCGACCGTCGTCGTGTCGCCGATCGGCTTGCCCGCGTCGAGCGTCTCGAGCAGCGACAGTTCGTCGAGATGCGCGCGCATCAGCGCGGCCCAGCGCAGCAGCACGGCCTTGCGCGCGCGCGGGTTCAGGCCGGCCCATACGCCCGCATCGAACGCGCGCCGTGCGGCCGCGACGGCCGCGTTCACGTCCGCTTCGCCGCAATCGGCGACCTTCGCCAGCACGCGGCCGTCGATCGGGCTCACGCAGTCGAACATCTTGCCGCCGTGCGCGTCGCGCGACGCGCCATCGATGAATGCGCGCCCTTCGATCTCGAGCGACGCCGCCTTGTGTTGCCAGTCAGCCAAAGTCAACTTGTTCATCAGGATGCCTCAGTGTTTTGACATTCGCGATGCGGCACGCCGCGCGCGTGGCGCGCAGACGGCCCGCAGCGAATGCGGTGACGCGCGGTCAGAAGGTTGCCGGCGAATTGGCCGACACGACCTCGCAGATCAGTTCCGCGCTGGGATTGCGAAAACGATGCGGCAAACGGCTTTCGAAGTAGTAGCCGTCTCCGGGGTCGAGCAGCCACGTCGCGCTATCGACGGTCAGCTCGAGCCGGCCCGACACGACGACGCCGCCCTCGTGCCCCGCGTGCACCAGCATCTCGGGCCCCGTATCGGCCAGCGGCTGGTAGATCTCGCGCAGGATGCACATGTTGCGGTCCTTCACGTTCGCGCCGACCAGGTGAAACGCGAGCGACTCGTTGCCGAGGTTCGGCATCTCGTCGCGACGCGACACGACCGCGCGCGATTCGACGAGCTCGAACGTGAAGAATTCCGCGAGACTCATCGGGATGCATTCGAGCAGTTTCTTCAGCGAGCCGACCGACGGGCTCACGCGGCCCTGTTCGATCAGCGAGATCGTGCCGTTGGTGACGCCGGCGCGTTTCGCGAGTTCGCGCTGCGACAGGCCATGCTTGTTGCGCACGAAACGCAGGCGCTCGGCGACTTCGGTGGACATCGATTCGGTTTCGGACACGATAAGTGCGATGACAAAGTGAAACGACGCGGTGGACAGCCGTTGAATATTCTAATCACTTTATGCCGCACATCAGCGGGGAAAACCCTGAAAGGCGTTCGAAATAATGGACGGCGCATCGACTATTCCTTTTGCGAATCTTTTGTTCGCACTGCTCGGGAAAGCCCTGATGCAGGACCGTTAAAAAACATTTGACGCCGTTATTGGCTCGTATATGCTGGCTCTCAGGTCAGCGTCATCAGGCTTTCACAGGCATCGAAAAGCGTTATCGCAACGCAACAATTGATGCTCGTCAATGTAAATGACGCACGGCCGGCGCCTTGATTATTTTAAACGCCCAGCGCGTCGAAACGATCGGGTGTTCAATACTTTCAACAAACCAGTCGAGTGTAATCGTGAGAGTCCGTGGCCCTCTGGTGAGGTGGGATCGAGGCGATGTGCGAAGTTTGCGCAGCGCCGTTCCCGCTTCCGATGGCAGTTGCGGCTGGCATAGTCCTCGCCTGCTTCACCTGTCGATCTACACCATCCTGTCCCGTCGTTCCGTTCGGCGCCACAACGCCGTTTCCGCACGCGCATTCGTCGCCGTCGATACCGACGAAGTGGCGTCGCTGCTGCCGTAGCGCCTCTCCTTTCTTCACGTCGTTCGTTTTATCTGTCGATTCGCCAACCGCATCGTCCGTGCGGTGACGGAACGCGTTCGCGCATGCGTTGCCGCGTCGCGTATCGCCATGAAACGAACGGCGGCCTGACCGTCGCGCGCAGCGCGGATCGCCACGCCATCCCGTTGCGCCCATTCACCAGCGGCCCTGCGCTCAGCGCCGGGGCTGCGGGGTCGTGTCGCGCCCGCGTTTTGCCGCATTCGGGCCGACGCGCGTCACGTCCCTACGGATTACTGATTGACGTCATGGAAAGGAAACCTCTCGTCGGCATCACCGCCGACCTCACCCAGATCGGCGCGCACGCGTCGCATACGGTCGGCGACAAATACGTCGCCGCGATCGTCGACGGCGCGCACGCGCTCGCGATGGTGCTGCCGGCCCTTGGCGAACGCCAGTCGGTCGGCGACATCCTCGACACGGTCGATGGCCTGCTGTTTACCGGCAGTTACTCGAACGTCGAACCGCATCGGTACGGCGGCGAGCCGAGCGAGCCCGGCACGAAGCACGACCCCGCACGCGACGCGACGACGCTGCCGCTGCTGCGCGCGGCCATCGTCGCGGGCGTGCCGGTGCTTGCCGTGTGCCGCGGCTTCCAGGAGCTGAACGTCGTCTGCGGCGGCACGCTGCATCAGCGCGTGCACGACGTACCCGGCTTCGCCGATCACCGCGAGGACGACGACGCGCCGATGGACACGCAATACGGCCCCGCGCACGTCGTGCGCCTGACGCCCGGCGGCAAGCTGCATGCGCTCGCCGGCGGCCGCGACGAAGCGCACGTGAACTCGCTGCACAAGCAGGGCATCGCGCAGCTCGGCTCGGGCCTCGCCGTCGAGGCCTTCGCGCCGGATGGCCTGATCGAGGCCGTGAGCGTCGTCGACGCACCGGCGTTCGCGCTGGCCGTGCAGTGGCATCCGGAATGGCGACACGCGCAGGACCCGCTGTCGAGCGCGATCTTCCGCGCGTTCGGCGATGCGTGCCGCGCCCGCCGCGCCGAACGCACCCGCGCCATGGCCGCCGCCGCGCTCGCCTGAGCGCGCCCACCAGACAACGAGAACAGACATGCAAGACATCGAAGACTTTCTGAAGCAGCACCGGATCACCGAGATCGAAGCGATCATTCCCGACATGGCCGGCATCGCGCGCGGCAAGATCACGCCGCGCAACAAGTTCACGTCCGGCGAATCGATGCGCCTGCCGCAGGCCGTGATGGTGCAGACCGTCACCGGCGACTATCCGGAAGACGGGTCGCTGACCGGCGTGACCGATCCCGACATGGTGTGCGTGCCCGACACGTCGACGATCCGCCTGATCCCGTGGGCCGTCGATCCGACCGCGCAGGTAATCCACGACTGCGTGCACTTCGACGGCTCGCCGGTCGAGATCTCGCCGCGCTACGTGCTGCGCCGCGTGCTGGACCTGTACAAGGCGAAGGGCTGGAAGCCGGTCGTGGCGCCCGAGCTCGAGTTCTATCTGGTCGACATGAACAAGGACCCCGACCTGCCGCTGCGTCCACCGGTCGGCCGCACGGGTCGCCCCGAAACCGGCCGCCAGTCGTATTCGATCGAGGCCGTCAACGAGTTCGACCCGCTGTTCGAGGACATCTACGAATACTGCGAAGCGCAGAACCTCGACATCGATACGCTGATCCACGAAGTCGGCGCCGCGCAGATGGAGATCAACTTCATGCACGGCGACGCGCTGTCGCTGGCCGACCAGGTGTTCCTGTTCAAGCGCACGGTGCGCGAGGCCGCGCTGCGTCACAACATGTACGCGACGTTCATGGCCAAGCCGATGGAAGACGAACCGGGTTCGGCGATGCACGTGCACCAGAGCATCGTCGACGAGGAAACGGGCCAGAACCTGTTCACGTCGCAGGAAACCGGCGGCGCGACGTCGATGTTCTACAACTATCTCGCGGGGCTGCAGAAGTACACGCCGGCGCTGATGCCGATCTTCGCGCCGTACATCAACTCGTATCGCCGCCTGTCGCGCTTCATGGCCGCGCCGATCAACGTGCAGTGGGGCTACGACAACCGCACGGTGGGTTTCCGCATTCCGCACTCGGGCCCGGCCGCGCGCCGCATCGAAAACCGGATTCCGGGCGTCGACTGCAACCCGTACCTCGCGCTCGCGGCGACGCTTGCAGCCGGCTATCTCGGCATGACACAGCGCCTGGAGCCGACCGAGCCGCTGGTGAGCGACGGCTACAGCCTGCCGTACCAGTTGCCGCGCAACCTCGAGGAAGGGCTGACGCTGATGGCCGCGTGCGAGCCGCTCGGCGAGATCCTCGGGCCCAAGTTCCTGAAGGCGTATTTCGCGCTGAAGGAAACCGAATACGAAGCGTTCTTCCGCGTGATCAGCTCGTGGGAACGCCGCCATCTGCTGCTGCACGTCTAAGCGCGCATCACCGCATACGGAATCACGGAGGAAACATGACTTACCGCAACGAATCTGCCTGGATCCAGCCGGCCGCGCCGAGTGCCGCGGCCGCCGCGCCGCGCGCGACGCAGGCACGCACGACCGCCGAATACCGCGCGCTCGACGCCGCGCATCACATCCACCCGTTCTCCGACATGGGTGCGCTCAACCGCGCCGGCAGCCGCGTGATCGTGAAGGCCGACGGTGTCTACCTGTGGGACTCGGACGGCAACAAGGTGATCGACGGGATGGCCGGCCTGTGGTGCGTGAACGTCGGCTACGGCCGCAAGGAACTCGCCGACGCCGCGTATCGCCAGATCCAGGAACTGCCGTTCTACAACACGTTCTTCAAGACGACGCACCCGCCGGTGATCGAACTGTCGGCGATGCTCGCGGAAGTGACGCCCGCCGGCTTCAACCACTTCTTCTATTGCAACAGCGGCTCGGAAGGCAACGACACCGTGCTGCGACTCGTCCATCAGTACTGGCGCGTGCAGGGCAAGCCGCAGAAGAAGTACGTGATCTCGCGCAAGAACGGCTATCACGGCTCGACGATCGCAGGCGGCACGCTCGGCGGGATGGGGTACATGCACGAGCAGATGCCGTCGAAAGTCGAGCACATCGTGCATATCGATCAGCCGTATTTCTTCGGCGAAGCGCAGCCGGGCGAGACGCCGGAAGCGTTCGGCCTCGCACGCGCGCAGCAGCTCGAAGCGAAGATCCTCGAACTCGGCGCGGAGAACGTCGCGGCATTCATCGGCGAGCCGTTCCAGGGCGCGGGCGGCGTGATCTTCCCGCCGTCGACGTACTGGCCGGAAATCCAGCGGATCTGCCGCAAGTACGACATTCTGCTCGTCGCCGATGAAGTGATCGGCGGGTTCGGGCGCACCGGCGAATGGTTCGCGCACCAGCACTTCGGCTTCGAGCCGGACCTGATCACGATGGCGAAGGGCCTGACGTCGGGCTATGTGCCGATGGGCGCGGTGGGCATTCATGAGCGCGTCGCGCGCCCGATCATCGACAACGGCGAATTCAATCACGGCCTCACGTATTCGGGCCATCCGGTGGCGGCGGCCGTCGCGGTCGCGAACCTGAAGCTGCTGCGCGACGAGGGGATCGTCGAGCGCGTGAAGACCGACACCGGCCCGTACTTCCAGGCGCTGATGCGCGAAACCTTCGCGCGTCATCCGATCGTCGGCGAAGTGCACGGGCACGGGATGGTCGCGAGCCTGCAGCTGGCCGAAGCGCCGGCCGAACGCCGCCGCTTCGCGAACGGCGGCGACGTCGGCACGATCTGCCGCGACTTCTGCTTCAACGGCAACCTGATCATGCGGGCGACCGGCGACCGGATGCTGCTGTCGCCGCCGCTCGTGATCTCGCGCCAGGAAATCGATGAACTCGTGTCGAAGGCGAAGAAGGCCGTCGATGCCACCGCCCAGCAACTGGGCATTTCGTAACGGTTTTGCCTACAGGCGTGCGGCGGGCGCCGCACGCCGCCATCACCCAAGGGAATTCCACCATGCGTGCCTGCTTACTTCGCCAAGCCTGTTCCATCGCGGCCCTTGCCGCGGTGGCCGCGTTCACGTCGGTCGCCAGTCCGTCGGCCCATGCCGAGGACCTGAACGTCTACAACTGGTCCGACTACATCGCGCCGGACACGATCCCGAACTTCCAGAAGCAGACGGGTATTCACGTCAAGTACGACAACTACGACAGCGACGACACGCTTCAGGCGAAACTGCTGGCCGGCAGCTCCGGCTACGACATCGTCGTGCCGACGTCGAACTACATGGCCAAGCAGATCCAGGCCGGCGTGTACCAGAAGCTCGACAAGTCGAAGATTCCGAACCTCGCGAACCTCGACCCGCTGCTGATGAAGATGATCTCGGATGCCGATCCGGGCAACCAGTACGGAGTGCCCTGGGCGTACGGCACGGACGGCATCGGCTACAACGCGCAGGCGGTGAAGAAGGCGCTCGGCGACAAGGCGCCGGTCGACAGCTGGGCGCTGGTGTTCGATCCGGCCAACATGGAGAAGCTGAAGAGCTGCGGCGTGTCGTTCCTCGACCAGGCCGTCGACGTGTTCGCCGCCACGCTGCAGTACATGGGCAAGGATCCGAACAGCAAGAACCCCGGCGACTACCAGGCTGCGTTCGAAGTCCTGAAGAAAGTCCGCCCGCACATCACCCAGTTCAACTCGTCCGGCTACATCAACGACCTCGCGAACAACGACGTGTGCGTCGTGCTCGGCTGGTCGGGCGACGTCGGCATCGCGCACCGCCGCTCGGCCGAAGCGAAGCGTTCGTACGACATCAAGTTCTCCAATCCGAAGGAAGGCGGCCTGCTGTGGTTCGACGTGATGGTGATCCCGAAGGATGCGCCGCACCCCGAGGCCGCGCTGAAGTGGATCAATTACATTTCCGACCCGAAGGTCAACGCGGCGATCACCAACACGGTGTTCTACCCGACCGCGAACAAGGCCGCGCATCAATTCGTCACGCCGGCCGTCGCGCAGGACCAGACCGTCTATCCGCCCGAAGACGTGCTGAAGAAGATGGTGCTGATGAAGCCGATGCCGGCCGAGATCCTGCGCCTCGAGAACCGTCTGTGGGCCCAGTTGAAGACGGGCCACTGATCGCGATGCCCCACGGCGGCGCAGGCATCGCGGCACGCCTGCCCGCCTGACATTCGCGGACCTCCGTCCGCCCGCGCGCCACGCGCGCTGTTCCATCCGGCACGAGCCGTTGCTCGCGAGTCGCGTTGCGCGCCTCGCGTGGGGACGCTCACGCCTGCAATCCGTGAAGAACGAATGGTGACTCCCATGCAATCGATACCCGCTTCCGCTGCTGCACGCCAGACCCAACCGGCCGCCGCGCCGCGTACGCAAAACGACGCGTTCGTGCGCATCGAAAACGTCGTGAAGAAATTCGGCGACAGCACGGCCGTCGACAACGTGAACCTGACGATCGCGAAGAACGAGCTGTTCGCGCTGCTCGGCAGCTCGGGCTGCGGCAAATCCACGCTGCTGCGCATGCTCGCCGGGCTGGAAATGGCGACCTCGGGCAAGATCTTCGTCGACGGCGAGGACCTCGCGTCGCTGCCGCCGTACCGTCGCCCGGTCAACATGATGTTCCAGTCGTACGCACTGTTCCCGCACATGACGGTCGAATCGAACGTCGCGTTCGGCCTGAAGCAGGAAGGTACGCCGAAAAACGAGATCAGGGAACGCGTGGCCGATGCGCTCGCGCTCGTGCAGATGACCAAGTACGCGAAGCGCAAGCCGCATCAGCTGTCGGGCGGCCAGCAGCAGCGCGTCGCACTGGCCCGCTCGCTGGTGAAGCGCCCGAAGCTGCTGCTGCTCGACGAGCCGATGTCCGCGCTCGACAAGAAGATCCGTCAGAAAACCCAGCTCGAACTGGTGAACATCATCGAGAAGGTCGACGTGACCTGCGTGATGGTCACGCACGACCAGGAAGAGGCGATGACGATGGCGAGCCGCCTCGCGGTGATGAGCGAAGGCAAGATCGTGCAGATCGGCTCGCCCGGCGAAGTGTACGAATACCCGAACAGCCGCTTCTCGGCCGAATTCATCGGCTCGACCAACCTGTTCGAGGGGCGCGTGGTCGAGGACGAACCCGATCACATCTTCGTCGAAAGCGACGACCTCGAAAACCGCATGTACGTGAGCCACGGCGTGACCGGTCCGCTCGGGATGCCGGTCGGCATCTCGGTGCGCCCGGAGCGCGTGCACGTGTCGCGCGAGAAGCCGGGCGCGCGGCACAACTGGGCGCGCGGCGTGGTGACCGACATCGCGTACATGGGCAGCTATTCGCTGTACCACGTGCGTCTGCCGAGCGGCAAGACGGTGGTGTCGAACCTGTCGAGCTCGCACCTGATGAACGACGGCGCACCGGCGTGGAACGACGACGTGTTCGTGTCGTGGTCGCCGGCCAGCGGCGTCGTGCTGACGCAGTGAGGACGCCGCGATGAGAACCTCCGCTTCCACGCCTTCCGCGCCGGTGTCGACCGGCGCCGCACGCACCGGCGCGGGCCACGCCCGCCGCGGCCAGTTCGCCGCGCTGTCGCGCTTGCTGCCGTCGGGCCGCACCGTCGCGATCGGCGTGCCGTTCCTGTGGCTCGCCGTGTTCTTCGCGCTGCCGTTCGTGCTGGTGCTGAAGATCAGCTTCGCCGACCAGGTGATGGGCATCCCGCCGTACACGTCGCTCGTCGAGTTCAAGGACGGCGTCGTGCACTTCGCGCTGCAGCTGTCGCACTACGCGTTCCTGCTGCAGGACGACCTGTACGTCGCGACCTACCTCAGCTCGCTGAAGATGGCCGCCGTGTCGACGGTGCTGTGTTTGCTGATTGGCTATCCGATGGCGTACTACATCGCGCGCTCGGAGCCGAACCGCCGCAACGTGCTGATGATGGCCGTGATGCTGCCGTTCTGGACGTCGTTCCTGATTCGCGTGTACGCATGGATCGGCATCCTGAAGGACGACGGCCTGCTGAACCACACGCTGATCGCGCTCGGCATCATCCACACGCCGCTGCGGCTCTATCACAGCGATGCGGGCGTCTACATCGGGATGGTCTATTCGTACCTGCCGTTCATGGTGATGCCGCTCTATGCGCACCTCGTGAAGATGGACCTGACGCTGCTCGAAGCCGCGTACGACCTCGGTGCGAAACCGTGGGTCGCGTTCACGCGCATCACGCTGCCGCTGTCGAAGAACGGGATCATCGCCGGCAGCCTGCTGGTGTTCATCCCGGCGGTGGGCGAGTACGTGATTCCGGAACTGCTCGGCGGCGCCGACACGCTGATGATCGGCCGCGTGATGTGGGATGAATTCTTCAACAACATGGACTGGCCGATGGCGTCCGCGGTGACGGTCGCGATGGTGCTGCTGTTGCTGGTGCCGATGGCGCTGTTCCAGTACTACCAGGTCAAGGAACTGGAGGACGCGAAATGATCAAGCCGAGCAAACCTCTGTCGACGGGCGTTCTCGCCTTCGGCTTCCTGTTTTTGTACATCCCGATCATCAGCCTCGTCGTGTACTCGTTCAACGAATCGAAGCTGGTGACGGTGTGGTCGGGTTTCTCGCTGAAGTGGTACGCGGCGCTGCTGGACGACGACGAGCTGCTGACCGCCGCGTGGCTGTCGCTGAAGATCGGCCTGTTGACGGCCACCGCGTCGGTCGTGATCGGCACGTGGGCCGGCTTCGTGCTCGCGCGCTTCGGCCACTTCAAGGGCTTCACGCTGTACACGGGGATGATCAACGCGCCGCTGGTGATTCCGGAGGTGATCCAGGGGATCTCGCTGCTGCTGCTGTTCGTCGCGCTGGAGCAGATGTTCGGCTGGCCGAAGGGTCGCGGGATGGCGACGATCTGGATCGGCCACGTGATGTTGTGCGTGTCGTACGTGGCGATCATCGTGCAGTCGCGCGTGAAGGAGATGAACAAGTCGCTCGAGGAAGCGGCGCTCGATCTCGGCGCGACGCCGCTGAAGGTGTTCTTCGTGGTGACGCTGCCGCTGATCTCGCAGGCGCTGCTGTCGGGGTGGCTGCTGTCGTTCACGCTGTCGATCGACGATCTGGTGCTGTCGGCGTTTCTGTCCGGGCCGGGCTCGACGACGCTGCCGCTGGTCGTGTTCTCGCGCGTGCGGCTGGGCTTGAACCCCGAGATGAACGCGCTGGCAACGCTGTTCATCACGGCCGTGACGATCGGCGTGATCGTCGTGAACCGGATGATGATCGCGCGCGAGCGGCGCCGGATGGCCGACTTGAAGGCCGCGTTCGCGATGGCCTGAACGCTCGCCTCCTTCAACGATAACAAGCAGTGCAGACAAGCATGACGCGCTGCCCCAGGGGGGGCGCGCGATTCGATCCCGTTTTGACAGGCGCACGACTAGGAGAATCCGCAATGAAGAAGAAACTGATCTGCCTGCTGGTGGCCGGCGCGTTGCCGGGCGTCGCGCTGGCCGGTTCCACCTCCGCCGAAATCAAGGCGCTGCAGGCGCAGGTCGCGGCGCTGCAGAAACAGATGAAGGCGATGCAGGCGCAACTCGCCGCGAAGCCGGGCGGCGCGACGGCGGCGACGGCCGGCGCGAGCGGCGGCATGGCCGGGGGCGGCAACGCGGTCGCGGTCGCCGCCGATCCGGGCTCGCCGGATTACGGCCGCGCACGCGCCACGCTGACCAACGACGAGGTCAGCGAAATGAAGCAGCAGATCGCGAACCAGCAGCTGAAGGTCGACTCGCTGACAGACGCGGCCACCACGGGCCCGCTCGCCGGCCTGTCGGTCACCGGCTACATCGATCCGACCTACATCTACAACCGCGCGGCCGGCACGTCGTCGTTCCTGTTCGCGAACCACGAGAACGCATACAACTACTTCAACAGCACGTTCGGCGACCTCTACCTCGACATCAAGAAGACGTTCGGCGTCGGTCCGATGGCGCCGTCGGCCGAAATCACGTTGATGCCGAACCGCGGCAACGGCATCACGCTGCTGCAGAACTCGCGCGGCTCGATCACCGACAACCTGCTGAACACCGCGGTCATCAACGTGCCGATCACCGCCGAGACGACACTCGTCGCCGGCCTGATCCCGAGCTTCGGCGGCTACGAAGTGCAGCAGTCGAACCAGATGCTCACGCTCACGCACAACCTGCTGTACGATTTCTCCGATCCGGGCAGCTACGTCGGCGTCGGCGCGAACTACACGAAGGGCGCCTGGGCGTGGAAGTTCTTCCTCGGCAACGAGCAGTACCGCACGTACGGTTCGGTCACGCAGACGGGCACCAATGCGCTCGGCGACCCGATCACCACGAGCAACAAGGTGCCGACCTTCACCGCGCGCGCGGACTACACGTGGTCGAGCGCACTCGATATAGGCGGGTCGTTCAACATCGGGCGGCAGACGCTGTCGAGTGCGATCGACGACCAGGGCAATGTCCACTACGGCCCGGGCGGCGCGGCGCCGAGCGGCTACGGTTCGTTCTTCTTCGGCGAACTCGACGCGACTTACACGCTCGCCGATATTCAGTACAACGCCGAAGTGGACTACGGCCGGCAGCAGCATGCGGCGTTCAACGGCGGGCTCGCGCAGTGGTACGGGCTGTCGCTGCTCGCGCACCGCAAGTTCAACGCACCGGTGGTCGGCCGCATGGGCGTGACGCTGCGCTACGACCTGCTCGCGAACTCGAAGAACGGCGGCGGCGGCGGCGGCATCGCGCTGAACGGCAACGGGATGGACCCGAGCAACGGCTTCGGCGTCGATGCGGACTGCCTCGCGCAGTCGAAGGCCGGCGGCGGCCTGGGCTTCGAGTGCAAGGGCGCGGTGCGCCAGGACGTCGCGCTCGACCTGCTGTTCTATCCGACCCAGCAGATCACCGTGAAGGTCGAATACCGGCACGACTGGGCGAACAACAAGGTGTTCCTGCGCAACGACGGGTCGTACGGCAAGTCCAACGACCTGCTCGCGACGCAGTTCATCTATTCGTTCTGATGCGGCACGCGCGGGGCGCCGTGCCGCACGCACGGCGTCCCGCGCCGTTTTCCGGCTGCGCGCTGGTCGCAGCCTTGTCGAGGGAGTCGGTTTGATGACGCAGTCTTTCACCCGCCGCGCCGAGGCGCTCGCGCGCGACTCGTACTACGAAGCCACGGCCGCACGGCCCGTGGCCGACGATCCGATCCTCGAGGAGACGATCGACGTCGACGTCTGCGTGATCGGCGCCGGTTTCGCGGGCCTGTCGACGGCGCTCGACTGCCGCGCGCGCGGGCTGTCGGTCGCGGTGATCGATGCGCACCGGCCCGGCTGGGGCGCGTCGGGCCGCAACGGCGGCCAGGCGATCGCGGGCTTCGCGAAAGACGAGGTGATCGAGCAGCAGCTCGGCGCGGACGGCGCACGCGCCGCGTGGTCGCTGTCGCTCGACGGCGTCGCGCTGATCGCCGAGCGCATCGCGCGCTACGGGATCGACTGCGACTTCACGCGCGGCTACCTGACCGTCGCGACGAAGCCGCGCCGCGTCGACGACCTGCGCGCGTGGATGAATGCCGCGACGTCGCGCTGGGGCCACCCGTCGCTCGCATGGCTCGATACCGGCGAGATCCACGCGCGCATTGCGTCGACGCGCTACCTGGCCGGCGTGCACGATCCGCTGTCGGGCCACCTGCATCCGCTCAAGTATTGCCTCGGCCTCGCCGATGCCGCACGCCGCGACGGCGTCGCGCTGTACGCGCACACGCCCGCGCTCGACGTCGTGCGCGGCGCGCGGCCCGTCGTGCGCACGCCGTCCGGCGAAGTGCGCTGCCGCTTCGTCGTGTCGTGCTGCAACGCAGGCCCCGGCGGCGTGCTGCCGGCCGCGACCGCCGCGCGCATCGCGCCGATCGCGTCGTACATCATCGCGACCGAGCCGCTCGGCCGCGCGCGTGCCGACGCGCTGATCGCGCGACGCGAAGCCGTGTGCGACAACAACTTCTTCCTCGATTATTTCCGGCTGTCGGCCGACGACCGGATGCTGTTCGGCGGCCGTGCGAATTCGGCCGGCGCGTCGCCCGCCGCGCTCGCCGAAGCGATCCGGCAGCGCATGGTCGGCGTGTTCCCGCAGCTCGGCGACGTGCGCGTCGAGCACGCGTGGGGCGGCTTCGTCGACGTCACGCGCAACCGCGCGCCTGACTTCGGCGCGATCGATCCGAACTTCTTCTACGTCCAAGGCTTCAGCGGGCACGGCGTCGCGCTCACCGGCGTCGCCGGACGCGCGGTCGCCGGCGCGATCGCGGGCGACACGCGCGCGTTCGATCTGTTCGCACGCGTGCGTCACCGGCGCTTTCCCGGCGGCGACGCATGGCGGCAACCGGCACTCGAGCTCGGGATGCTGTATCACCGCGTCCGCGAGCTGTTCTGAGCCCTCTCACTCCGCCCTCCTCATCATGCAGACATTCGCCAACCAGCCGCACGTCGCGTCGTACTACGCGGCGACCGCCAACGACACGACCCGCCACGCGCCGCTCGCCGGCTCGACCGACGCCGACGTATGCGTGATCGGCGCGGGCCTCACGGGCCTGTCCGCCGCGCTCAACCTCGCCGAGCGAGGCCATTCGGTCACCGTGCTCGAAGCGTCGCGGGTCGGATGGGCGGCGAGCGGCCGCAACGGCGGCCAGTTGATCGGCGGCTTCGCGTGCGACATCGACACGTTCGCGCAATTCATGCCGGAAGGCGACGTGAAGCGGATCTGGGACATGGGGCTCGAAACGCTGTCGCTCGTGAAGTCGCGCATCGCGCGGCACGACATCGACTGCGCGCTGGTGCCCGGCTACCTGACCGCGGCGAACACCGAGCGCGACGCCGATGCGCTGAAACGCTGGCGCGACGAAGCCGCGAAGCGCTTCGGCTACGACCGTTTTCACTTCGTCGAAGCGGAAGAACTCGGCGACTACGTGCAATCGGCGCGCTATTGCGGCGGCCTGTACGACCCCGACAGCGGCCATCTCCACCCGCTCAACTACACGCTCGGCCTCGCGCGGGCGGCCACCGACGCGGGCGTGCGCATCCACGAGGACAGCTGCGTGACGCGCGTGCGCGACGTGTCCGGCGGCCACGTCGTCGAGACGAGCGGCGGCAACGTGCGTGCGCGCTTCGTCGTGCTCGCGTGCAACACCTACGTCGGCACGCTAGCACCCGCATTGTCGAAGAAGATCATGCCGGTCGGCACCTACGTGATCGCGACCAAACCGCTCGGCGAAGCGCGCGCCGCCGCGCTGATGCCCGCGCGCGCGGCGATCTGCGACAGCCGCTTCGTGCTCGACTATTTCCGGCCGGCGCCCGACACGCGGCTCGTGTGGGGCGGCAAGGTCAGCTATTCGACGCGCGAGCCGCGCGATCTCGCCGCGGCGATGCGCGCGGACATGCTGAAGACGTTCCCGCAGCTCGCGGACGTGAAGGTCGACTATGCGTGGGGCGGCTTCGTCGACATCACGATGAACCGCGCGCCGCATTTCGGCCGCATCACGCCGACGACCTACTTCGCGCAGGGGTTCTCGGGGCACGGCGTGAACACGACCGCGCTCGCGGGCAAGCTGATCGCCGAGGCGATCGACGGACAGGCGAGCCGCTTCGACCTGTTCGACAAGATCCGGCATCGCGACTTCCCGGGCGGCGAGGCGCTGCGCACGCCGGCGCTGGTGCTCGCGATGAGCTGGTATCGGCTGCTGGACGCGTTCGGCGTGCATTGAGCGGCGTACGCCCGCGAAATACGGCCGCGTTGAAAACGCGACCGCCCGCTTCCCGCTAGTCGCCCACCTTCTGCCGCATCGTCACGAACTCCTCGGCCGCGGTCGGATGAATGCCGATCGTGTCGTCGAACTGCGTCTTCGTCGCGCCCGCGCGAATCGCGATCGCGATGCCCTGGATGATCTCGCCCGCGTCGCGGCCGACCATGTGCGCGCCGATCACGCGCTGGCTGTCGCGCGCGACGACGAGCTTCATCAGCGTGCGCTCGTCGCGGCCCGACAGCGTGTGGCGCAGCGCCTTGAACGACGTGCGGTAAATGTCGACGTCGCCGAGCGTGCGCCGCGCATCGGCCTCGGTCAGGCCGACCGTCGCGACCTCCGGCTGGCTGAACACGGCCGACGGCACGTACGCGTGATCGACCGCCACGCGCGAGCCGCCGAACAGCGTACGCGCGAGCAAGCCGGCGTCGCGCGTCGCGACCGGCGTGAGCTGCGGCCGCGACGTGACGTCGCCGATCGCATGGATCGACGGCACCGACGTCGCCGAATACGCATCGACGGCAATCGCGCCGCGCGCATCGAGCAGGATGCCCGCCTGCTCGAGCCCGATCCCGTCGACGTTCGGCACGCGGCCGGTCGCATAGAGCACCTGATCGTACGGCCCGTGCCGCGCGTCGCCGACACGCACGAACAGCGCGCCGTCGTCCGCGCGCTCGATCGATTCGATCACCGCGCGCGGATGAATCGTGACGCCCTGCTTCGTCATCTCGTCGGTCAGGAACTGGCGCACGTCGTCGTCGAAGCCGCGCAGGATTTTTTCGCCGCGATAGAACAGGTCGACGTGGCTGCCGAAGCCGTTGAAGATGCCCGCGAATTCGACCGCGATATAGCCGCCGCCGACCACCGCGATGCGCTTGGGGCACGTCTCGAGCGACAGCGCCTCGCGCGACGTGATCGCATGTTCGATGCCGGGCCGCGGCGGCAACGACGGCCGCGAGCCGGTCGCGATCGCGATGTGGCGCGCGCGGATCGTGCGCGCGCCGATCGCGACGGTATGCGCATCGACGAGCGTCGCGCGGCCGGCGTGCATGTCGACGCCCGATTGCCGCAGCAGGCTGATGTAGATGTCGCTCAGCCGGTTGATCTCGCGATCCTTCGCGGCGATCAGCGCGGGCCAGTCGAGCGTGCCGGCGCCGAAGGTCCAGCCGAAGCCCTTCGCGTCGTCGACTTCGTGCGGGTAGTGCGATGCGTAGACCAGCAGTTTCTTCGGGATGCAGCCGCGCAGCACGCAGGTGCCGCCGATCTGCTCTTCTTCCGCTATGCCGACGCGTGCGCCGTATGACGCGGACAGGCGCGCGAGCCTCACGCCGCCCGAGCCGGCGCCGATGACGAACAGGTCGTAGTCGAAATCCATCGCATTCCCTCATCGCAGTTCGGATGGGGTGACGATAGCAAGATTCGGGGATTCGTGCGGCGCGCGGTGCGTGCCGCGCGTCCAATAAAAAACGGCGAGAGACGTGGCCTCTCGCCGGTCAAACCGGCTGGCGGTTGTGCCATGCGTCACCGATCGACCGCATGCCCGACCTGCCGATTGCGCGGCACCGGTCGGCCCAGGCGCGCGAAGGGCGCGCCCGCGGCCGGACCGGCCGCCATGCTCATGCCTGCGACGTGTCGCTGCCGTCCGTCGCCTGCGTATCGTCCGCCTGCTGCGGCTGCTCGTCCTTCTTCTCGAGCAGGCCTTCGATCGCCTCGGCGCCCTTGAAACCGGCGACGGCCGCGGCCGCCTTGGTCAGCAGGCCCGCATCCGGATCCACCTTTTCCACGCCTTCGACGGCGGCCACTGCGCCGGCGATTTCGCCCACGACGTTCAGGATACCCATCGTCATCCCCTTTCAAGAAAATCGTGAGCGCATCGTCCCACGAAAGAAACCGGCGGACCGTGTTTGTCATCGCCGGATACACAAGTTACGTACAGGCCGGCCGCGCTCGCCGCGCGCCACCGGAACGACGCACGCGCATGCCGGACGGCATGCCACGCGCGATGCACGCAGCGTAGCGGAAAGCCCGTGCGTGGACTGTAAAAGTATGTTGTGGATTGCCGACGGATCGCTTACGGCGCCGCACGTCCGCAATGGAGCGTTCGCCGAATAGTCGGGCGCGCGTATGAAGTGCGCGTGACGAAAAAAAAGAGGCTCCGCGTGAACTGCACCCCAAAAGTTGGACACTAGTCCAACCTTTGGGGTGTTTTACATGACGAAGTACAACGAGCAGTTCAGACAAGGCATCGTTGACGAGTATCTGGCCGGCGGAATTGGCATCAAGTCGCTGGCTGCCCGGCACGGCGTGGGGCGTACGGTGATCCGGCGCTGGGTCGCAAGCTACCGGGAGCATGGCAGTGCGGGATTACGCAAGAAGCACACGCACTACGATGCGGAGTTCAAGCTGTCGGTACTGCGGCGCATGTGGAGAGATGAGTTGTCGTACGGTCAGGTCTCGGCCTTGTTCGACATTCGCGGCGCCGGCTGCGTTGTAGGCTGGGAGCGCCTGTATCATGAGGGTGGTATCGATGCACTGTCCCCTCGCCGACGAGGACGCCCCCGAAAGATGACCGCTTCGCTTCCACCGAAACCCACCCAATCCGACAAACCGGACGAACGCTCGCGCGAGGAATTGCTCAAGGAAAACGAGTATCTGCGCGCGGAGGTAGCGTACTTAAAAAAGCTCGATGCGCTGCTGGCCAAGAAGCAGGCAGCGCAAAAGAAAAAACGCAAATAGTGCGAGAACTGCGGGAGCACCATCCGGTAGCGGCCCTGCTGAAGGTGGCTGGTTTGGCGCGCAGCACGTTCTATTACCAGCTCGGGACGCT
This sequence comes from Burkholderia sp. BCC1047, assembly GCF_902833155.1. NCBI lineage: Bacteria > Pseudomonadati > Pseudomonadota > Betaproteobacteria > Burkholderiales > Burkholderiaceae > Burkholderia > Burkholderia sp. BCC1047. The sequence continues at coordinate 152,914 of NZ_CADFEH010000016.1, forward strand.
GAACGCCGAGGATCGCCACGCCGATTTGAAGGCAAAGATCCGGACGGTGTTCGACCATCACAAGGGCCGCTACGGCTATCGGCGCGTCACCGCTGCGATTCGGCAAGCCGGGCATCTCGTCAACCACAAGGCCGTGCAGCGGCTGATGCAGCAATTGCAACTGAAGTCCTTGGTGCGCCCGAAGAAATATCGTTCCTGGCGAGGTGAGGTCGGTCAGGCCGCCCCAAACTTGCTGCAACGTCAGTTCAGTGCCACGCAAGTCAACCAGAAGTGGGTGACGGACGTGACGGAATTCAACGTCGGCGGGCAGAAGCTGTACCTGTCGCCGGTGATGGATCTATACAACGGCGAGATCGTGGCTTACCAGATGGAGCAACGTCCAACCTTCAAGTTGGTCAGCAGCATGCTGAAGAAGGCATTGGCCAAACTCAAACGCACGGACAGGCCGTTATTGCATTCGGACCAAGGCTGGCAGTACCGGATGCCGGCGTTTCGTCGGCAATTGAAGCGACGCAAGCTGACTCAAAGCATGTCGCGCAAGGGAAACTGCCTGGACAATGCTGCGATGGAAAGCTTCTTCGGCACGCTCAAGTCCGAGTGCTACAGGGGACATCGCTTCACTTGCGTGGAGCATTTGCGCGACACGCTCGAGCGCTACATCCACTACTACAACCACGAACGCATTAAGCTCAAGTTGAAAGGGCTGAGTCCCGTGCAATACAGGACTCAGCCCTTGGGCACCTAGTCTTCAACCGTCCAACTTCGTGGGGTCAGTTCA
>NZ_CADFEH010000017.1:0-149420 GCF_902833155.1 Burkholderia sp. BCC1047
TCCCAGTCACCCGGGAAACCCTTGCCTTCGGCTAACTCTTCCCCTTGCCGGGCGAGTAGAGGACTTTCACCTCCAAGTAAGTGCGCCCTGCCGGGCGCACCCAAAGAAAAACCCGCGACGCCATGCGGCATCGCGGGTTTCGCGGCTTCCCCCGGGCAACCGTGGGAGCGAATCTGGTGGGCCCCCCGGGAGTCGAACCCGGCACCAACGAATTATGAGTTCGCTGCTCTAACCAAGCATGAGCTAGGGGCCCAGACGAGAAGCAAGGCGTGCTACACGCCACCCCGGCAACGAGGCCGGGCCGGCATTGTAACAACAAAGACGACACAGGGAACAAACGCCACCGGCATCATGCGGATACCGGCGGCGTTCGTAGAAGAAACGCTGGAAATCAGTTCCCTTCGAGGAACGACTTCAGCTTGTCGGAACGGCTCGGGTGACGCAGCTTGCGCAGCGCCTTGGCCTCGATCTGACGGATCCGCTCGCGCGTGACGTCGAACTGCTTGCCGACTTCCTCGAGCGTGTGATCGGTGCTCATCTCGATACCGAAACGCATCCGCAGCACCTTCGCCTCGCGCGGCGTCAGCGAATCGAGCACGTCCTTCACGACGTCGCGCATGCTGGCATGCAGCGCGGCATCCGCCGGCGCGACCGTGTTGGTGTCCTCGATGAAGTCGCCGAGATGGGAATCGTCGTCGTCGCCGATCGGCGTTTCCATCGAGATCGGCTCCTTCGCGATCTTCATGATCTTGCGGATCTTGTCTTCCGGCATCTCCATCTTCTCGGCGAGCGTGGCCGGATCCGGCTCGAGACCGGTTTCCTGCAGGATCTGCCGCGAGATGCGGTTCATCTTGTTGATCGTTTCGATCATGTGAACCGGAATACGGATCGTGCGCGCCTGGTCCGCGATCGAGCGCGTGATGGCCTGACGGATCCACCACGTCGCATAGGTCGAGAACTTGTAGCCGCGACGGTATTCGAACTTGTCCACCGCCTTCATCAGGCCGATGTTGCCTTCCTGGATCAGGTCGAGGAACTGCAGGCCGCGGTTCGTGTACTTCTTCGCGATCGAGATCACGAGACGCAGGTTCGCCTCGGTCATTTCGCGCTTCGCCTGACGCGCCTTCAGTTCGCCGGCCGCCATCTGGCGGTTGGTTTCCTTCAGGTCCTTCAGCGGCAGCACGACGCGCGCCTGCAGGTCGAGCAGGCGCTGCTGCTGTTCGCGGATCGCCGGGACGTTACGCGACAGCACCGCGCTGTACGAATGGCCTTCCGCGGTGATCTTCTCCGCCCAGTCGAGATCCGTCTCGTTGCCCGGGAAGCGTGCGATGAATTCCGAACGCGGCATGCCGCACTTGTCGACGACGATGTGCAGGATCTGACGCTCGACCTGACGCACTTCGTCCACCTGCGCACGCAGCGTGTCGCACAGACGCTCGACGGTACGCGCGGTGAAGCGGATCGTCATCAGTTCGGTCTGGATCGTTTCCTGCGCCTTCAGGTAGGCCTTCGACTTGTAGCCTTCCTTCTCGAACGCGCGGCGCATCTTGTCGAACCACTCGCTGATCTGCGAGAACTTCTCGAGCGACGCACGCTTGAGGGCTTCGAGTTGGGCGGCGTTCGCCGATGCCTGCGCGGCGCCGTCGTCTTCCTCCTCTTCCTCTTCTTCCTCTTCCTCTTCGGCTTCCTCGTCCTCGTTCTCGATGGCTTCCGCTTCCTTCGCGGAGAAGCCGTCCGTATCGGCGGAGTCCGAAGCATTCGGATCGAGCAGGCCGTCGACGAGCTCGTCGACGCGGATCTCTTCGTTCGCGACGCGTTCGGCCATCGCGAGGATGTCGGCGATCGTCGTCGGGCACGCGGAGATGGCCATCACCATGTGGCGCAGGCCGTCCTCGATCCGCTTCGCGATCTCGATTTCGCCTTCGCGCGTGAGCAGCTCGACCGTGCCCATCTCGCGCATGTACATCCGGACCGGATCGGTCGTGCGGCCGAATTCCGAATCGACGGTGGACAGCGCGACTTCCGCTTCCTCCTCGACTTCATCGTCCGACGACGCGGCGGGCGCGTTGTCGTTCAGGAGCAGCGTTTCCGCGTCCGGCGCCTGCTCGTAAACCGCCACGCCCATGTCGTTGAACGTGCCGATGATGCCCTCGAGGGCTTCGGTCTCGGTGAAGTTGTCCGGCAGGTGGTCGTTGATTTCGGCGTACGTGAGGAAGCCGCGCTCCTTGCCGAGCTTGATCAGCGCGCGCAGTTTCACGCGGCGCTCTTCGAGCTCCTCGGCCGTGCCCGGCGTGCTCGTCGCGAACGCTTCCTTCAGCAGCGCCTTTTCCTTGGCGCGACGATCGCGCACCTTGGACTTGCCCGGTGCAGCCGCGGCTGCGGGCTGCTCGTCGCTCTGATTTGCGTCGTCTTCGACGGATACTTCGTTCAGCTTTTTGGTCATGGAGTTCGCCGTACCGGCTATATCGACTCGCGGCTGCTGGACGACAGCCGGTTGAACCGTGGGTGCATGAGTAGTACGTACTGCCGTTTCGTCCGCGTCGGCAGTCGTGTCCCTTGCGCTTTTCGCACTTGCCCGCTTCGCCGCCGGCTTGGCCGGCCCGGAGTCGGGTCTCACGGCAGCCCGTGTTCTGGCTGCCGGCGCCGGCGCAGCCTGAGCAGTGCCGGCCGCGGTTTTCTTTCCTGCAGGGGCTGACGTGGCTGAAGACGTTGTCCTGGTGGAAGAAGCAGACTTGGCCGCTGTGACCTTTTTGGTCGGCTCCGTCGAGCCCTTGCCTGTTGCTTTCTTTCCGCCTGTCGTCTTTGCCATCGCGATTCTCGCCTCTGCTTGGAAAACAAACCGCTGGAAACCTTATATTATAGCATGCTGGGGAGCCCTCTCTAAGCGCCCCGGCCGCCTACAGCCCGAGCCGACGCTTCATGTCGGTTCGCTGCTGGTTCAATTCCGTCAATTCGGCCAGTTCCTCGGGGGTGAAGGTGGATTGCCGCGCCAGCCTGTCCAGCCGGTCGCAGCAGGCGTCGTAGCGCATCTTGAGCACGGCTGCCTGCAGCTCCTCCCCCGCAATCCGCTCCTGCTCACGTTGCCGCTCGGGCACCGTCTCGTCTTCCGGATTCTGTAACAGCAAATCGCGGACGTTTTCATCATAGTCCAGAATTTCGCGGAAGATTTCCTCGTAAGTCGCCCCATTCGAGGACGTCCTCAGGACATCCGACAGCAGCCGGAACTCCGCGCCGTCGCCCAGCGCACGCGCATGATCGACGACTTCCGCGAACAATTCGCCGATGCGCGGCAGCGCGCGCAGGGTCGCAATCTGTTCGTCGTCGAGCTGCGATGCGACGCGCGGATGCATCACCAGCGTGCGCAATGCGCGCTTTTCGCTGTCCGTCACGCGGCGCCGCTCGCTGCGCGCGGGCGCCTGACGCGGCGGCGCCGCGATGCGCGTATCGACGTCCGACAGCGCCGCAACCTCTTCGAACGGAATATCGAGCCGATCGGCAAACATGTGCATGATCTGCGCGCGCAACGCGTTCGCGGGCAGCGCCTGCAACAGCGGCTTCGCATCGAACAGCGCCTTCGCGCGGCCTTCCGGCTGATCGAGCGCCTTGCCGGCAATGGCTTCGTTCAACAGAAATTGCGACAGCGGCATTGCGCGTTCGACCTGCTCGGAGAACGCGTCCGCGCCGAACTCGCGCACGTAGCTGTCCGGATCGTGCTCGGTCGGCAGAAAAAGGAACCGGATCGTCCGGTTGTCGCCCGCATGCGGCAGGCAGGCCTCGAGCGCGCGCCGCGCCGCGCGCCGCCCGGCCGAATCGCCGTCGAAACTGAAAATGACGGTGTCGGTCTGTCGCAGCAGCTTCTGCACGTGAATCGGCGTGCACGCGGTGCCGAGCGTCGCGACCGCGTTCGGAAAGCCGAGCTGCGCGAGCGCGACGACGTCCATGTAGCCTTCGACGACCAGCACGTACTTGCGCTCGCGAATCGCGAGCCGCGCCTCGAACAGCCCGTACAGCTCGCTGCCCTTGTTGAACAGCGGCGTTTCCGGCGAGTTCAGGTACTTCGGCTCGCCGCTGCCGAGCACGCGGCCGCCGAAACCGATCACCTGCCCCTTCACGTTGCGGATCGGGAACATGATCCGCTCGCGGAACCGGTCGTAGCGGCGCGCGACGCCCTGCGCGTCGGTTTTCTCGCTGACGATCACGAGCCCCGCCTCGACGAGCGATTCGTCGCGGTAGTCGGGAAACGCAGCTTCGAGGTTCTGCCAGCCGTCCGGCGCATAGCCGAGACCGAAGCGCGCGGCGATCTCGCCGGTCAGGCCCCGGTTCTTCAGGTACTGGATCGCGACGGTCGCGCCGCGCAGCTGCTTGCGGTAGTAGTCGCACGCCGCGGTCATCGCATCGGACAGCGCGGTCGCCACCGATTTCGACACGGGCGCCGGATAGTCGCCGCCTCCACCCCCACCGCCGCGCATGGACGGCTCATGCGGCACGGTCAGCCCGACGGATTGCGCGAGCTCCTGCACGGCTTCCGGGAACGTAAGCCCCGCGTGTTCCATCAGGAAGCCGATCGCCGTGCCGTGCGCGCCGCAACCGAAGCAGTGATAGAACTGCTTGGTCGGGCTGACGGTAAACGACGGACTCTTCTCGTTATGGAACGGGCACAGCCCCATGAAGTTGGCGCCGCCCTTCTTGAGCTGCACGTACCGGCCCACCACGTCGACGATATCGACGCGGTTCAGCAAATCCTGCAGGAACGAATGCGGAATCACCGTGGGATCGAGCGAAAAAAGACAATACGACGCCCGGCGCACGCATCGCTGGGCGCGCCGGGAACGGGTTTTACTTCGTGAGCGCGGCCTTGACCTGCGCGGAAACGGCCGTCATGTCGGCGCGGCCGGCGAGCTTGCCCTTCAGCACGCCCATCACCTTGCCCATGTCCTGCGGGCCGGCTGCGCCGGTTTGCGCGACCGCCGCCTGGACCTCGGCCGCCACTTCGGCGTCCGACAGTTGCGCGGGCATGTAGCCGCCCAGCACGGCCAGCTCGGCCTGCTCCTTCGCGACCAGATCGTCGCGGCCGGCCGCCTGGAACTGGCTGATCGAATCCTTGCGCTGCTTGATCATCTTGTCGATCACGGCCGTGATGCCCGCGTCGTCGAGCGTGACCCGGTCATCGACTTCGCGCTGCTTGATCGCGGCCATCAGCAGGCGAATCGTTGCCAGGCGCTCGCTTTCCTTCGCGCGCATCGCGGCCTTCATGTCTTCGCTGATCTGCTCTTTCAAACTCATCTTTCACCCGGGATGGAAACGTGAATCCGACGCCCACGAATAGGCGTCAACACAAAAACCCGCTTGGGACAGTGTCTCAAGCGGGTTGCTCGAATCCGGCATCGGCGATTCGCCGCCTGATCGGCTGCGCGACCGGACCCGATCGCACGGAGTCGCCGGTGCGCCGCTCAGCGAACCGCGCGGCGCCCAATCGTTCAGTACAGCTTCTTCGGCAGTGTCTGGCTGCGAATACGCTTGTAATGACGCTTCACCGCAGCGGCCTTCTTGCGCTTGCGTTCTGCGGTCGGCTTCTCGTAAAACTCACGCGCACGAAGCTCGGTCAACAGACCGTTCTTCTCGATCGTGCGCTTGAAGCGACGCATTGCAACTTCGAACGGCTCGTTCTCTTTAACGCGAATGATCGTCATGATCCGACACGAATAAAGGTTTGCAGGGAAAGACTACCGAGTATAGCAGAGCGATGGGTCAAAGGCACGGACCCCCAACCCCGCCGGAACCGCGCCGGCCGGCGCGTCAGGCGCCTCGCGCATACTCGGCCGCGGCCTGCCCGGCCGCCGTGCCGGACGCCCACGCCCACTGGAAGTTGTAGCCGCCGAGCCAGCCCGTCACGTCCACCGCCTCGCCGACGAAGAACAGCCCGGGCACGCGCGCGCTCATCATCGTCGCCGACGACAGCTCGCGCGTATCGACCCCGCCCTTCGTCACTTCGGCCTTCTTGTAGCCTTCGGTGCCGTTCGGCGTCAGCGTCCAGCCGGACAGCGCGTCGCCGATCTGCCGCAGCGTCTTGTCGGGCAGGTCCGCGAGCCGCGCGTCGGCCGCGACGCGATGCGTGTCGAGCCACGCATGCGCGAGGCGCGACGGCACCCAGTCGGCGAGGAGTGAGCCGATCTGGCGCTTCGACGTGCGTTTCGCGTCGAGCAAGTCGGCCACCGTGTCGCGCTGCGGCAGCAGGTCGACGCGGATCGGATCGCCGGGCTGCCAGTAGCTCGAGATCTGCAGGATGCCCGGCCCGGACAGCCCGCGATGGGTCAGCAGCAGGTCCTCGACGAATTCGCCGCCGCGCTTTTTGTCGCCGGTCGATACGCGCACTTCGAGCGATACGCCGGACAGCGGCGCGAACGGCGCCCAGTCCTGCGGCGCGAACGTCAGCGGCACGAGCGCGGGCCGCGTATCGACGAGCTTGTGGCCGAACTGCTTCGCGAGCCGGTAGCCGAAGTCGGTCGCGCCGATCTTCGGGATCGACAGGCCGCCGGTCGCGACGATCAGTGCGCGCGCGCCGATCGGGCCGGCCTGCTGCGTGTCGAGCGTAAAGCCGTCGGCCGGCGCATGGCGCACCGCGTCGACGACGACGGGCCGGCGCCACGCGATGCCGCCCGCGTCGCACTCGTGCTTCAGCACGTCGATGATCGCGTCGCTGCCGTGGTCGCAAAAGAGCTGGCCCTTGTGCTTTTCGTGCCAGGTCACGTGATGGCGCTTGAGCAGCCCGAGGAAGTCGCGTGGCGTATAGCGCGCCAGCGCCGAGCGCGCGAAATGCGGATTTGACGACAGGTAGTTGTCGGGCCCCGCGTACAGGTTCGTGAAGTTGCAGCGGCCGCCGCCCGAGATGCGGATTTTCTCGGCGAGCCGCGGCGCGTGATCGATCAGCACGACGCGGCGGCCGAGCTGCCCGGCGACCGCGGCGCTCATCATGCCGGCGGCGCCCGCGCCGATCACGGCGATGTCATAGGTTTCCATGGCGCGGATTGTACCTGCCCGGCCTCGGGCCCGGGCCGCCCGCGGCGGCCGTGAGCCCCCGCCTGCTATAATTTCGGGTTACGTCGACCTACCCGCGGCGCGTCCGAAACGGCGCGCCCTGCCCTCACCCATGCTCGTTCTCGGCATCGAAAGCTCCTGCGACGAAACCGGCCTCGCGCTCTACGACACGCAGCGCGGCCTGCTCGCGCACGCGCTCCATTCGCAGATCGCGATGCATCGCGAATACGGCGGCGTCGTGCCCGAGCTCGCGTCGCGCGACCATATCCGCCGCGCGCTGCCGCTGCTCGAGGAAGTGATGGCGCAAAGCGGCACGCGCCGCGACGACATCGACGCGATCGCGTTCACGCAGGGCCCCGGCCTCGCCGGCGCGCTGCTGGTCGGCGCGAGCATCGCGAATGCGCTCGCGCTCGCGTGGAACAAGCCGACCGTCGGCATCCATCATCTCGAAGGCCACCTGCTGTCGCCGTTGCTGGTCGACGCGCCGCCGCCGTTCCCGTTCGTTGCGCTGCTGGTTTCCGGCGGCCACACGCAGTTGATGCGCGTGACCGACGTCGGCGTGTACGAGACGCTCGGCGAAACGCTCGACGACGCGGCCGGCGAAGCGTTCGACAAGACCGCGAAACTGATCGGCCTCGGCTACCCGGGCGGCCCCGAAGTATCGAAGCTCGCCGAAACGGGCACGCCGGGCGCGGTCGTGCTGCCGCGCCCGATGCTGCATTCGGGCGATCTCGACTTCAGCTTCAGCGGCCTGAAGACGGCCGTGCTCACGCAGATGAAGAAATTCGAAGCGGCGAAGCTCGACGGCGAAGCACTCGAACGCGCGAAGGCCGACCTTGCGCGCGGCTTCGTCGATGCGGCCGTCGACGTGCTCGTCGCGAAGTCGCTCGCCGCGCTGAAGCGGACGAAGCTCAAGCGCCTCGTGGTCGCGGGCGGCGTCGGCGCGAACCGCCAGTTGCGCGCCGCCCTGTCGGCGGCCGCGGCCAAGCGCGGCTTCGATGTGCACTATCCCGATCTCGCGCTGTGCACCGACAACGGCGCGATGATCGCGCTCGCGGGCGCGCTGCGGCTCGGCCGCTGGCCCGAACAGGCGAATGCCGATTACGCATTCACGGTGAAACCGCGCTGGGATCTCGCGTCGCTCGCAAGCTGAATCGCGCCACGCAACGCCCCAGGCAGGAAAACGAAAAGGCCGCTCGGTTTCGAGCGGCCTTCGTCATTGGCGCGACAAAACGCCGCGGCGTTATGCGGTCAACCGCTTGTCGCGCTCGATCAGCGCATATGCGCTGTGATTGTGGATCGACTCGAAGTTCTCGGCTTCGAGCACGTACGCGATCACGCGCTCGTCCGCATCGAGACGTTGCGCGACGTCACGCACGAGATCCTCGACGAACTTCGGGTTCTCGTAGGCACGCTCGGTGACGAACTTCTCGTCCGGGCGCTTCAGCAGTCCCCACAGTTCGCACGACGCCTCCTCTTCCGCGATGCGGATCAGCGCCTCGACCGGCAGATCGGCGGCCAGCTCCGCATCGATCGTCACGTGCGAGCGCTGGTTGTGCGCGCCGTACTGCGAGATCTTCTTCGAGCACGGGCACAGGCTCGTCACCGGCACGAGCACCTTCAGGAACACGCGCGTGTCGCCGTTGCGGCTTTCGCCCGTGAGCGTCACTTCATAGTCGAGCAGGCTCTGCACGCCGGACACCGGCGCCGTCTTGTTCACGAAGTACGGGAACGTGACTTCGATGCGGCCGGCCTCGGCTTCGAGCTTCACGAGCATCGATGCGAGCATCGCGCGGAAGCGCTCGACCGTCAGCGGCGCGCGATTCTCTTCGAGCAGCGCGACGAAGCGCGACATGTGCGTGCCCTTCTGATCGGCCGGCAGACGGACGTCGAGGTTCCAGACACCGACCGTCGGTTGCACGTCGCCGCTTTCGGTACGCACCGTCAACGGATGCCGAACCGCCTTCACACCCACGCGCTGAATCGGGATCTGACGGATATCCACCGTGCTCTGCACGTCGGGCATTACGAAGGCGGGATTCATCTGGTTCATTTGTTCAATCCTTGTAAGCCGCGCGTCCGACGACGCGCACGCCGCATCATGCGGCGGCCGGAAAAGCAACATGGGCCCGCAGGCCCATGTTTTCCGCATCAATGAAGACCGGTTGCGCCAGTCGCACCGACGCCGCCCGCGGGCGGCGTCAGCTTACGCGACGCGCTTCGCCTGACCGGCGACATCGGCCGCCGGATTCAGAAAGCGTTCGCGAATCGATTTCGCGATGCCCGCGCCGTCGAGGCCGCATTGCGACAGCAGCTTCGCGGGGTCGCCGTGATCGATGAACAGGTCAGGGAGGCCCAATTGTAGTACGGGTCGGATAACCCCACTCTCCATCAGGGCTTCGACGCAGGCCGAGCCCGCGCCGCCCATCACGCAGCCTTCCTCGACCGTGACGACGTAGTCGTGCGTTTCGGCGAGCTCGCGCACGAGCGCCGCGTCGATCGGCTTCACGAAGCGCATGTTCGCGACCGTTGCATCGAGCTCCTCGGCGGCGGCGAGCGACGGCGCCACCATCGTACCGAACGCGAGGATCGCGACGCGCTTGCCTTCCGGCTGCGACGTGCGACGCCGCACTTCACCCTTGCCGAGCGGGATCTCGGTGAATTCCTTCACCGTCGCCACGCCCGTGCCCGCGCCGCGCGGATAGCGCACCGCGGTCGGGTTCGGCTGCTGCAGCGCCGTGTGAAGCATCTGGCGGCATTCGTTCTCGTCGGATGCGGCCATGATCGTCATGTTCGGGATGCAGCGCATGAACGCGAGATCGTACGCGCCCGCATGCGTCGCGCCGTCCGCGCCGACGAGGCCCGCGCGGTCGATCGCGAACACGACCGGCAGGTTCTGCAGCGCGACGTCGTGGATCAGCTGGTCGTACGCACGTTGCAGGAACGTCGAGTAGATCGCGACGACGGGCTTCAGCCCTTCGGTCGCGAGACCGCCGGCGAACGTCACCGCATGCTGCTCGGCGATGCCGACGTCGTAGTAGCGATCCTTGAAGCGCTTCTCGAATTCGACCATGCCCGAGCCTTCGCGCATCGCGGGCGTGATGCCGACCACGCGCGTATCGCGCTCGGCTTCGTCGCACAGCCACTCGCCGAACACCTGCGTGTACGTCTTCTTCGCAGGCGTGGTCGACGGCTTGATGCCTTCGGCCGGATTGAACTTGCCGGGGCCGTGATAGAGCACGGGATCGGCTTCGGCGAGCTTGTAGCCCTGGCCTTTCTTCGTCACCACGTGCAGGAACTGCGGGCCGCGCAGTTCGCGGATGTTCTGCAGCGTCGGGATCAGCGAATCGAGATCGTGACCGTCGATCGGGCCGATGTAGTTGAAGCCGAATTCCTCGAACAGCGTGGCCGGCACGACCATGCCCTTCGCATGCTCCTCGAGCTTGCGCGCGAGTTCGAGCACCGGCGGCGCCACGCTCAGCACGCGCTCGACGCCCGCGCGCGCGGCCGCATAGAAGCGGCCCGACATCAGGCGCGCGAGATGGCGATTCAGCGCGCCGACCGGCGGCGAGATCGACATGTCGTTGTCGTTCAGGATCACGAGCACTTTCGCATCTTCCGACACGCCCGCGTTGTTCATCGCCTCGAACGCCATGCCGGCCGTCATCGCGCCGTCGCCGATCACGGCGATCGAGAAGCGATCGTCGCCGTTCAACTGGCTGCCGATCGCCATCCCGAGCGCGGCCGAGATCGACGTGCTCGAGTGTGCGGTGCCGAACGTGTCGTATTCCGACTCCGAACGGCGCGGGAAACCCGAGATGCCGTCCTGCTGACGCAGCGAGTGCATCTGGTCGCGGCGGCCCGTCAGGATCTTGTGCGGGTAGGTCTGGTGACCCACGTCCCAGACGATGCGATCGTTCGGCGTGTTGAACACGTAGTGCAACGCGATCGTCAGCTCGACCGTCCCGAGGTTGGACGACAAATGGCCGCCCGTCTTCGACACGCTGTCGAGCACGAACGCGCGCAGTTCATCCGCGAGCGGTTGCAGTTGGCGACGATCGAGGCGGCGCAAATCCGCCGGGTCGTCGATGGTTTTCAGCAAGTCGTACATCGTCGTTCCATTGTAGGAAATCAAACGCGCCCGCATTCTTTTGCACGCACCGTAGCGTGTGCGCGGCGGCGGGCTTTCGCGTCAGCTGACCCGGTTCACTACCAGGTCGGCAAGTTCGGCGAGACGCTGTGCGCGTGCGCCGAACGGTTTCAGCGCGTCGCGCGCTTCGGCGCGCAGCTGCGCTGCCAGCTCGCGCGACGCCTCGAGACCGAGGATCGATACATAGGTCGGCTTGTCGTTCGCCGCGTCCTTGCCGGCCGTCTTGCCGAGCGTCGCCGAATCGGTCGTGACGTCGAGAATGTCGTCGACGACCTGGAAGGCCAGGCCCACGGCGCCCGCGTAAACATCCAGCGCGGCCATCGTTTCCGCCGACGGCGTCTCGCCGGCCAGCGCGCCCATCCGCACGGCCGCGCGCAGCAATGCGCCCGTCTTCATCCGGTGCATCGTCTCGAGCTGCTCGCGCGTCAGCTTCAGGCCCACGCTCGCCAGGTCGATCGCCTGCCCGCCGGCCATGCCGATCGAGCCGCTCGCGAGCGCCAGCTCGCGCACCAGCGCCGCCTGCTGCACCGGCGACAGCGCAGCGGCGTCGGTCAACGCGACGAACGCCTGCGACTGCAGCGCGTCGCCGACCAGCAGCGCCGTCGGTTCGTCGTACTGCACGTGCACGGTCGGCTTGCCGCGACGCAGCGCGTCGTCGTCCATGCACGGCATGTCGTCGTGCACGAGCGAGTAGACGTGGATCATCTCCAGCGCCGCCGCCGCCGCGTTGCGCGCCGCTTCCGTCGCGCCGGTCAGTTCGCCTGCTGCATGGCACAGCAGCGGGCGAACGCGTTTGCCGCCACCGAGGACCGCATAGCGCATCGCCTCGTGAAGTTTCGCGGGCGTCGCGGTTTCAGCCGGCAGATAGTGGCCGAGTGCGTCCTCGACACGGTCAAGCACGGACCGCATCCATTGTTCGAATGTCATAGATCGTCGTCTTCGCCGTCCGTGGCGGCCGTTCCGGACGAAAGCGGCTTCAGCGTCGCGCCGTCGAGCACGCGAACCTGCTGCTCCACTTTCTCGAGCTGCTGTTGGCAAAACGCAACGAGGGTCGCACCGCGGCGATACGCCGCCAGCGAATCCTCGAGGCTCAACGCGCCGCCTTCCATCCGGGCAACCAGCGTCTCGAGTTCCGCGAGCGCCATCTCGTAATTGTCCGGCAACGGTTCGGTGCCATTGCCGGGCGGCGTGGCGCCTGGGGATGCGGTTTTCGCCATGGACGAGGTGTCAAATTTCAAAACAAGTCGGACATTCTACGGCAAAAGAGAATTTTCCGACCTGCCGTCGTGGGCGCCCGCGCACAATTCCGGCCCCATCTACGACGCACAGTGTGCGCCTTGGGACGGTCGCCCGACAAAAAATTGACACAAATCAGGCACTTAATCCTAGCCTTGCGGGGCGAACCGGGTATAATTCTCCGTTTCCCTAAATCGATTTTTCGATGGTTGGGTTGTTCACTGCTTTCACGCTAACACCGGGAGTGGGAATGTCCAATCTGAGCGATGCGCTTCAGTTGAAGTCGGCCCACAGCCAGCTTCCAGTCACTGCATATTTCGATGAGGCGCTACTCGAGCGCGAGATCGAAACCCTCTTCAAGAAAGGTCCTCGTTACGTCGGGCACGAGTTGATGGTGCCCGAGGCGGGAGACTATTTTGCGCTGCCGTCCGAGAAGGAAGGCCGCGTGCTGGTCCGTAACCAGACGAACCAGATCGAGCTGCTGTCGAACGTGTGCCGCCACCGGCAGGCGATCATGCTCAACGGGCGCGGCCATGCGCAGAACATCGTGTGTCCGCTGCATCGCTGGACGTACGACCTCGAAGGCCAGCTGCTCGGCGCGCCGCACTTCCCCGACAAGCCGTGCCTGAACCTCGGCAAGAGCCCGCTGCAGAACTGGCAGGGGCTGCTGTTCGAGGCCGAGGGCCGCAACGTCGCGCGCGATCTCGCGAACCTCGGCACGAAGCATCACTTCGACTTCGCCGAGTACCAGTTCGATCACGTCGAAGTGCACGAGTGCGATTACAACTGGAAGACGTTCATCGAGGTCTACCTCGAGGATTACCACGTCGTCCCGTTCCACCCGGGCCTCGGCAGCTTCGTGTCGTGCGACGATCTCAAATGGGAGTTCGGCGACTGGTACAGCGTGCAGACGGTCGGCGTGCACAACGCCCTCGCGAAACCGGGCAGCACGACTTACCAGAAATGGCACGAGCAGGTGCTGAAGTTCCGCAACGGCGTGCCGCCGGAGTTCGGCGCGATCTGGATGGTCTACTACCCGGGCCTGATGATCGAGTGGTATCCGCACGTGCTGGTCGTGTCGTGGCTGATTCCGCGCGGGCCGCAGAAGACGACCAACATCGTCGAGTTCTATTACCCCGAGGAAATCGCGCTGTTCGAACGCGAATTCGTCGAGGCCGAGCGTGCCGCCTATATGGAAACGGCCGTCGAGGACGACGAGATCGCGATGCGGATGGACGCGGGCCGCCGTGCGCTGATGGCCCGCGGCGAGTCGCAGGTCGGCCCGTACCAGAGCCCGATGGAAGACGGGATGCAGCACTTCCACGAGTTCCTGCGCCGCCACCTCGGCGACCTCTGACAGCGGCTGCGGCGCGTTGACGCCGCGCGGCATCCGGCAGACGAAAAGACGGGCTTCGGCCCGTCTTTTTTTGTTTAGACTTGGAGTGTCAGGCCATTTGCACTCCAGGGAGTCGTCATGCCACACACTCATTACACCACGCTCATCTCCGCCGCCAATCTCGCCGAGCGCCTGGCCGCGGCGCCCGGCAGCGTCGCACTGTTCGACTGCCGCTTCGATCTCGCCGATCCCGGCGCCGGCGAAGCCGCCTACGCGGCCGGTCACCTCCCCGGCGCGCACTATCTTCATCTCGATCGCGACCTGTCGGGCCGCAAGACGGGCACCAACGGCCGTCATCCGCTGCCGACCCGCGACGCGCTCGCGACGCTGCTCGCCAGCCGCGGCCTCAAGCAGGGTCAGCAGGTGGTCGCGTACGACGCGCAAGGCGGCGCCTATGCGGCGCGCCTGTGGTGGCTGCTGCGCTGGCTCGGCCACGATTCGGTTGCCGTGCTCGATGGCGGCCTGCAAGCCTGGGAAGCGGCCGGCCAGCCGCTGACGACCGACGTGCCGCACTCGGCCGCCGGCGACTTCCGCTCGGGCACGCCGCTCGAATCGACAGTCGATGCAGCGGCCGTGCTCGCGAACGTGTCGTCGCCCGCGCGCGTCGTGATCGATGCCCGCGCACCGGATCGCTATCGCGGCGAAAACGAAACGATCGATCGGGTGGGCGGCCACATTCCGGGGGCGCGCAACCGCTTCTTCAAGGACAATCTGACTGCCGACGGCCGCTTCAAGACCGGCCATGAATTGCGCGAGGCATTCACCACCGTGCTGGCCGGCACCGAGCCGAACCGCGTGATCCTGCAATGCGGCTCCGGCGTCACCGCATGCCACAACGCGCTGGCGCTGGAAGTGGCCGGCCTGCACGGCGCGTCGCTGTATCCGGGCTCGTGGAGCGAATGGAGCGCCGACCCGTCGCGGCCGATCGCGACCGGCCCGAATCCTTGAGCACCCGCGCGGCGCGACGACGATGATGCGGCGGCCGTTGCCGCGGCGATCAATCCCGCGGCGGCAGTTGCCGCCGCTCGTCGTTTACATCACGCCGTACTTGTGGAACCACTCGATCGCGCGCTTCCAGCCGTCCTCGGCATCGCCCTTCACGTAACTCGGCCGGTAGTCGGCGAAGAACGCGTGACCGGCATCCGGATACACGACGATCTCCGATTCGCGCGCGCGCTTCGAATCGCTCGCCTGGATCGCCTTGCGCATGTCCGCGAGCGACGCCTGCGTGATGTTCTGATCCTTCTCGCCATACAGCCCGAGCACCGGCACTTTCAGCAACGACGCATGGTCGACCGGATTGAACGGCGTCATCTCGTCGGTCTTGCCTTCGACGAACCCGTACCACGCGACGGCGGCCAGCACGTGCGGATTGTGTTCCGCATACAGCCACGCCTGGCGGCCGCCCCAGCAAAACCCCGTCACGCCGAGACGCGCCAGGTCGCCGCCGTTCTTGCCGGCCCATGCGGCGGTCGCATCGAGATCCTCCGTCACCTGCCGGTCCGGCACCTTGCTGATGATGTGGTCGTACAGCTCCTTCATCGTCGGATACTTCGCCGCATTGCCCTGCCGGGCGAACAGGTCGGGCGCGATCGCGAGATAGCCGAGCTTCGCGAAGCGCCGGCACACATCGGCGATATGCGCGTGGACGCCGAAGATCTCGTGGATCACGATCACGACCGGCAGGTTCGTCTTGTCGATCGGCTGGGCGCGATACGCCGGAATACTCGCATCGCCCGAGCGGATCTCGATGGTGTCGACGTCCAGCCCGGCGCTGTCGGTCGTGACCGTCTGCGCCGACACGGGCAGCACGGCCGCCGCGAAGGTGCCGCCGAGCGCAGCCTGCATGAACTTGCGGCGCGAAAACGGGACGTGGGGGACCAGGCTGTCGACTTCGGGTTTCAACATGAATGCACTCCTCGATTGGGCGCCGCCGTCACGATCGCGGATACGGCATGACGGGGCATCGCACCGGCGCGCGGCGCGGAAGTCGCGGCGGTTGGCACCCCGCCGCAAACGAAAACCCGGACAAGATGCCCAATAATCCGTTGTCGCGTCAACTGTCGGATGTGTAAGACTCGATTACGACGCGCGGCGGCACGTCTCGCGCTTCGGCGCGCGACCGAATCCTCGCGAATCGAAAAGAAAAACGGGCGGCGAACACGCACGACATGCGCATTCCCCGCCCGCTACGCGCGCGACGACGCGATCAGTGCAGCTTGACGCGCGGCAGCGTCGTGCGCCGCAACCAGTGCGCGACCGTGTCGAGCATCATCCGCGGATAACCGTGCAGCGCCGCGATGTGCAGCCGGTACAGCGACATGTACATGAAGCGTGCGAACAGCCCTTCGATCAGCATGTTGCCGCCGATCAGCCCGCCCATCAGGTTGCCGACCGCGCTGAAGTGACCGAGCGATACGAGCGAACCGAAATCGCGATACGTGAACTCCGGCTGCGGGCGCCCTTCGAGCCGGCAGCCGATCGCCTTGAGCAGGAAACTCGCCTGCTGGTGCGCCGCCTGCGCGCGCGGCGGCACGTTGCGTTCGTTGCCCGGCCATGCACAGGCCGCACAATCGCCGAGTGCGAACACGTTGTCGTCGGTGAAGGTCTGCAGCGTGCGGCGCACGTCGAGCTGACCGAGCTTGTTGACCTGAAGGCCGTCGAGGTGCGACAGCACGGACGGCGCCTTGATGCCGGCCGCCCAGACCGTCAGGTCCGCGCGCACCGCCTTGCCGCTCGCGGTATGCACGAACCCGGGCGCCACCTCGGTCACGCGCTCGCTGAGCATCAGCCGCACGCCGAGCTTTTCGAGCAGTTCGGCCGTCGCCGTCGACACGCGCTCCTGCAGTGCCGGCAGGATCCGCGGCCCCGACTCGATCAGCACGATGCCGACGTCATGGCGCGGATCGAGCTTGTGCAGCCCGTATACCGACAGCACCTGCGCGGTATTGCGCAGCTCCGCGGACAACTCGACGCCCGTCGCGCCGCCGCCGACGATCACGACCTGGATACGCGGCTCGGCCGACTCGCCCGGCGCGGTGGGCGCCGGCGTCTGGTGCTCGGCGCGCATGCACGCAGCGATCAAGCGCTTGCGAAAGCGTTCGGCCTCGCCGACCGTATCGAGTGCGATCGCGTTTTCCGGCGCGCCCTGCACGCCGAAGAAGTGGGTCGTGCTGCCGATCGCGATCACGAGCGTGTCGTATTCCAGCTCGCGCGCCGGCAACAGTTCCTCGCCGTCGCTGTCGTTGAGCGGCGACAGCGTCACGCGCTTCGCCGCGCGGTCGAGCCCGGTCAACTCGCCCTGCTGGAACTCGAAGCCGTGCCAGCGCGCCTGCGCCGCATATTCGAGTTCCTGCGTGAACGGGTCCATGCTGCCGGCCGCGACCTCGTGCAGCAGCGGTTTCCAGATGTGAGTCGGATTGCGGTCGACGAGCGTGACGAGCGCACGCGCGGGACGATTGCCGCGCGCGCCGTAACGGTCGCCGAGCCGCGTCGCCAGTTCCAGGCCGCCCGCGCCTCCGCCTACGATGATGATCCGATGCATCTGATTCCCCCTTTGCGAGTCGAAACGGCTGCCGCCGGATGAAGCAAACGCGATGCACGCGCGCCGCCCGGTGGATTAACCGGTTCGGACATCATCGATGTGCAGTTCGAAGCACTACGATGCGACCGATCCGGCACGCGGGGCGCGCCGCCCCGCGTCAATGACATGACTGACATGCATTGTCCGGGAGCTTGCGCGTTGACCACAAGCAAACCATCTCGATATTTGGCATCCCTGCAACAATATGCCGCGGGAAGCGGGGAATCGCACGGGGTGCGTCAGTGTGCCTCTTCCCAGTTCGCGCCGGCGCCCACTTCGGCGACCAGCGGCACCTTCAGCTTCGCGACGCCGCACATCATTTCCGGCAGTTTCTCGCGCACGAGCGACAACTCGCTGTCGGGCACCTCGAGCACCAGTTCATCGTGCACCTGCATGATCATCCGCGACGCAAGCCGGTCGCGCGTGAGCCAGTCGTCCACCGCGATCATCGACAGCTTGATCAGGTCGGCCGCCGTGCCCTGCATCGGTGCATTGATGGCCGCGCGCTCGGCCGCCTGGCGGCGCGGACCGTTGCCGCCGTTGATCTCCGGCAGCCACAGGCGGCGACCGAACACGGTTTCGACGTAGCCCTTCTCCTTCGCCGCCGCGCGCGTGTCTTCCATGTACTGCGCGACGCCCGGATAGCGCGTGAAATAGCGGTCGATATAGAGCTTCGCCGCGTCGCGCGTAATGCCGAGATTCGATGCGAGCCCGAACGCGCTCATCCCGTAGATGAGCCCGAAGTTGATCACCTTCGCGATCCGGCGCTGGTCGGAATTGACCTCCAGCGGCGTCACGCCGAACACCTCGGCGGCCGTCGCGCGGTGGATGTCCTCGCCTTGCGAGAACGCGCGCAGCAGCGACGCGTCGCCCGAGATGTGCGCCATGATCCGCAGTTCGATCTGCGAATAGTCGGCCGACACGATCCGGTGGCCCGGCGACGCGATGAACGCCTCGCGGATGCGCCGGCCTTCGGCCGTGCGCACCGGAATGTTCTGAAGATTGGGATCGTTCGACGCAAGGCGGCCCGTGACCGCGACGGCCTGCGCATAGTTCGTGTGCACGCGGCCGGTGCTGGGGTTCACCATCCGCGGCAGCTTGTCGGTATAGGTCGACTTCAGCTTCGACAGCCCACGATGCTCGAGCAGCAGCTTCGGCAACGGGTAGTCCTCGGCGAGCTTCTGCAGCACTTCCTCGTCGGTCGATGGCGCGCCGCTCGGCGTCTTCTTCACGACCGGCAACTGCAGCTTCTCGAAGAAGATCTGCCCGATCTGCTTCGGCGAGCCGAGATTGAATTCGCCGCCCGCCAGTTCGTACGCTTCGCCCTCGAGTTCGATCAGGCGCGTCGCGATTTCGGTGCTTTGCGCCTGCAGCAGTGCGTCGTCGATCAGCACGCCGGTGCGCTCCATCTTGCGCAGCACGAGCGACACCGGCATCTCGATCTCGCGGTACACGCGCTCGAGGCCCGGCTCGCGTGCGACCTGCGGATACAGCGCCTGGTGAAGCTGCAGCGTGATGTCCGCATCTTCGGCTGCATACGCGGCGGCCTGCTCGAGCGCCACTTCGTCGAAACCGATTTGCTTCGCACCCTTGCCGGCCACGTCCTCGTACTTGATCGTCTTGACGCCGAGATGCCGCAGCGCGAGGCTGTCCATGTCGTGCGTGCGGTGCGATTCGAGCACGTACGATTCGAGCAGCGTGTCGTGCTCGATGCCGTTCAGCGCGATGTCGTAGTTCGCGAGCACCTGTGCGTCGTACTTCAGGTGCTGGCCGACCTTCTTGCGATCGGCCGATTCGAGCCACGGCTTCAGGCGCGCGAGCACTTCGTCGAGCGGAAGCTGCTCGGGCATGTCGGGGCCGCGGTGCGCGACCGGCAGGTAGGCCGCCTTGCCCGGCTCGATCGAGAACGACAGGCCGACGAGCCGCGCGAGCATCGGATCGAGCGCGGTCGTCTCGGTGTCGAACGCGGTCAGCGCGGCCGCGTCGATCTTCGCGAACCACGCATCGAACTGTTCCCAAGTCTGGATCGTGTCGTATTCGCGCACGACGTCGGCTGCGATCACCGGAGCCGGCTCGCCTTCCGGCGCATCGGCGCCGCCGCCTTCGGCCGGTGCGCTCTCGACTTCGCGCAGCCAGGTCTTGAAGCCGTAGCGCGCGAAGATGTCGCGCAGCAGGTCGCGCGCCTCGCCGTCGCTCTTCAGCGACGCTTCGATCGAGTCGAGATGCGGTGCGAGATCGCACGCGGTGTCGACCGTCACGAGCTTGCGGCCGAGCGGCAGGAAGTCGAGCGCGCGGCGCAGGTTGTCGCCAACCACGCCCTTGATGTCGGCCGCGTGTTCGATGACGCCATCGAGGCTGTCGTATTGCGACAGCCATTTCACGGCCGTCTTCGGCCCGCATTTCTCGACGCCCGGCACGTTGTCGACGGTGTCGCCGATCAGCGCGAGGTAGTCGACGATGCGCTCGGGCGGCACGCCGAACTTCGCGAGCACGCCGTCGCGGTCGAGCGTCTCGTTGGTCATCGTGTTGACGAGCGTGACGCGGTCGGTCACGAGCTGCGCGAGGTCCTTGTCGCCGGTCGACACGATCACGTTCATCCCGTGCCGTTCGGCTTCGCGCGCGAGCGTGCCGATCACGTCGTCGGCCTCGACGCCTTCGACCATCAGCAGCGGCCAGCCGAGCGCGCGCACCGCGCCGTGGATCGGCTCGACCTGCAACGCGAGGTCGGGCGGCATCGACGGACGGTTTGCCTTATAGTCGGCATAAAGGTCGTCGCGGAACGTCTTGCCCTTTGCATCGAACACGCAAGCGCTATACTCTGCACTGACTTCCTTGCGCATACGGCGCAGCATGTTGATGATTCCGTAGAGCGCTCCGGTCGGCTCCCCGCCAGGGCCACGCAAATCAGGCATCGCATGGTAAGCCCGATACAGATAGCTCGAACCGTCAACCAATAGCAGGGTCTTACCTTCCAGATTTCGTTCTTCAGGCATTATGAACAAGAGAAAAGTGATTCCGAGTCTGCGTTCGCTCGCAGATCAAGAGCGCGCGACGGCCAAGAAGGCGCGCGCATCGTGGCAGATGTTCACGATTATGGCAGAGTTTATCGAGGCGACCGAGTACCTGTCGGAGATCCGCCCGGCTGTCAGCATCTACGGTTCTGCCCGCCTCAAACCCGACACGCCGCACTACAAGCTTGCCGCGCAGATCGCGCGCAAGCTGTCGGACGCCGGCTTCGCGGTGATCTCCGGCGGCGGCCCCGGCATCATGGAAGCCGCGAACAAGGGTGCGCACGCCGGCAAGGCGCCGTCGGTCGGCCTGAACATCGAGCTGCCGCACGAGCAGGCCGGCAACCACTATCAGGACATCTCGCTGCGCTTCCGCCACTTCTTCACGCGCAAGGTCACGTTCGTGAAGAATTCGGATGCGGTGATCGTGATGCCGGGCGGCTTCGGCACGCTCGACGAGCTGTCCGAAGTGCTCACGCTGATCCAGACGAAGAAGTCGCGCCTCGTGCCGATCATTCTCGTCGGCAGCGAGTTCTGGAAGGGGCTGCTGCAATGGTTCCGCGATCAACTGATTCCGATGGGCCTGATCAATCCGGAAGACATGGATCTGATGCAGGTGATCGACGATCCCGACCAGGTGCTCGACGCGGTGCTCGCGTTCTATGAGGACAGCGGCGAGGAAGAAGGTTCGGACGACGACGATCATCCGCCGCGCCCGGAAGAAGACCGGATGTTCTATCTGTAACCGGTGAATGACGACCGCCGGACCGCGCGGTCCGGCGGCGCGCCGGGCGCGACTTTGTAACGCGCTGTTAATACCCGTTCGCCGCCGCGCGCGGTCGAATGTCAAATCCCGCGGTTGACGTTGCGTCATGCGACGGGATCAGCCGCACCGGCGGCCCGCCACTGTCAAATGGATGGCCCTTCGCGCGCCTGCGCACAGCCAATCCTCCGTAATAATCACGACTCGCCTTTTCCGTCGCGCGGCAGCACACTGCATTCTGTCGGCGCGGCGTTCCCCCGGTGGAACGGTCCCCCTCGCTTCCATCGCGTCGCGTCGGCCTATTCATCACGACACCACGGAAAAGAACATGCAACGCTCGCTGATCGCCCTCGCTTTCGCCGGCCTCGGCCTTTCGCTGTCCGGCCTCGCTCACGCCGTCAACGTCGACGTCAACATCGGCACGCCCGCGCCGGTCGTCGTCGCACCCGCGCCCGTGGTGGTCGCTCCCGCACCGGCGGTGATCGTCGGCTGGCACGGCGACCGCTACTGGGACGGCCGCCGCTACTGGGAACGCCGCGAATGGGAAGATCATCAGCGTTATCGCGGTCATGGCGGCTATCACTGCCCGCCGGGGCACGCGAAAAAGGGCGAGTGCTGAGCGCCTGAGCGCATTCACTCGCTACGCAAGGCCGTCCGCGCGCTTCAGCGCCCGGGCGGCCTTTTGGTTTCGAGTGGCGAATCGCGAACGAAAGGCGGCTGAATCGCCCGATTACGGGTGGTAGGATTGCCCTCGTCCAAGGCCTATCCCGCCACTCATGCCGCTCATCCGAATCTGGGCCGTCGACCGCGCCCTCGCGTCCGGTATCGCCGCGCCGACCGACATTCTCACGGCCGCCAACCATATCGCATCGTCGATGCCACCATGCCGCCCGGCTACACCGTTCCGCTGGCGCGTCGAATCGCTCGGCGGGCGGCCCGTGCGCACGGCGTCCGGGCAGGTGGTTCCGGTCGACGGTGCGATCGACGGCGGCAGCGCCGCCGACGCAATCTGGCTGACCGGCCCGTTCGTCGCGGATCTCGACCGTCTGCTCGACAGGCCGGCATCGCTCGCGCCGCTATTCGACGCACTGCGCCGACAACACGCGCGCGGCACGCTGATCGCGACTTACTGCACCGGCGCGTTCCTGCTCGCGGAGGCCGGATTGCTCGACGGTCGCGTCGCCACGACGCACTGGTCGAAGGCGCCGAGCTTCCGCGCACGCTATCCGGACGTCGCGCTGCGCGCGTCGGACGTTCTCACCGAACAGGACGGCATCCTGTGCGGCGGCGCGGTCACGTCGTACCAGAATCTCGCACTGCGGGTCGTCGACAAGCTGGCAAACGCGCGCGTTGCGGCGTCGGTCGCCAGGCTCATGCTGATCGACATGAATCGCGACTCGCAGGATTCGTTCATCGACCTCGACCGGATGGGCCACCACGGTCACCACGATCCGGCCATCGCGCGCGCACAGCGCTGGATGGAAAAGCACTTGCGCGAGCCCTTCAGCCTCGCGCGACTGAGCGACCACGTCGCGATGAGCGAACGCACGCTCCATCGCCGCTTCCGGGACGCGGTGGGCGCCCCGCCGCTCAGGTATCTGCAGACGCTCAGGATCGAAGTCGCGAAACGGCTGCTCGCGGAAACGAAGCTCGCAATCGAGACCGTGTGCGAACGCGTCGGCTATGCGGACATCAGCGGTTTCCGGCAATTGTTCAAGCGCGAGACGGGCACCTCGCCGAGCGAATATCGCCGCCGCTTCGCGCGCTAGCCTCGCCTGAAACAGCCGAGACGGCTTGATGTCGGGAATGGCATCGTCGAATGGCAGTTTCGCCACTTCGCGCAGCGGGACTCGGTTCATACACTCGATTCACGTCGCCGGGCTCGCAGCGACGCCCTCTCCACCGAACCCAGGACACCATCATGCCGATGATCGATGTGACCATCCCTGACGGCGCGCTCGCGCCGCAAGCCGAAGCGCAATTGATGAACGAACTGACCGCCACGTTGATCCGCCACGAGGGGCTCGATCCCGACGATCCGCGCGTACGCGACGTGACGTGGATCTTCGTCCATCGGCCAGCGGCCGTGTATCGCGCAGGCGTCGTCGCGCCCGCGCCGATCTACCGGATCGTGCCGACGGTACCGGAAGGGCAGTACACGGACGCCACGCGCGCCGCGCTGATCGCCGACGTGACCGCCGCCGTCGCACGCGCGGAAGGCGTGCCGGCCGACGCCGTCGCGACGCGCGTGTGGGTCTTTCCGACGGAAATCGACGACGGCTGCTGGGGAAGCCGCGGCACGGTGCGCCGGCTGCCGGACATCATGGAATATTTCGGCGGCGCGACGCTGCGCGCACTCGGCGAACAGCGGCTGGCGATCAAGCGGCGCGCGGATGCGAGCCGGGTCTTCGATGCGGTGCGCGATTCGATGTCGGAAACGGCCCGGCGTGGAGCGCACGAACCGGCTGCCGACGCAACCCGCTGACGCCGGGTCAACGAAATGGCAAGCGGCCCCGCGTGACGGAAGGAAAGGCAGGCATGCCCCGGTTCGCGATTACGCCGAACATGACGACGCAAACCGCAACCCGGGCCGCCGTTCACATCACTGAAACGCCACTTCCGCAAAACTCCGCAGCTTCCGGCTATGCAGCTTGTCGAGCCCGTTCGTGCGCAGGATCTCCATCGCCTTCACGCCGATCTGCAGATGCTGGTCGACCTGCCCGCGATAGAACGTGTCGGCCATGCCCGGCAGCTTCAGCTCGCCATGCAGCGGCTTGTCCGACACGCACAGCAGCGTGCCGTACGGCACGCGGAAGCGGAAACCGTTCGCGGCGATCGTCGCGCTTTCCATGTCGAGCGCAATCGCGCGGCTCTGCGACAGCCGCTGCACGGGCTCGCGATGATCGCGCAACTCCCAGTTGCGGTTGTCGACGCTCGCGACCGTGCCCGTGCGCATCACGCGCTTCAGCTCCACACCCTCGAGCCGCGTGACCTCGGCCACGCCGCGCTCGAGTGCGAGCTGCACTTCGGCCAGCGCCGGGATCGGCACCCATAGCGGCAGGTCGGCGTCGAGCACGTGGTCTTCCCGCACGTAACCGTGCGCGAGCACGTAGTCGCCCAGGCGCTGCGTGTTGCGCAACCCCGCGCAGTGACCGAGCATCACCCACGCGTGCGGACGCAGCACCGCGATGTGATCGGTGATCGTCTTCGCGTTCGACGGGCCGACGCCGATGTTGACCATCGTGATCCCGCTGCCGTCCGCGCGCTTCAGGTGGTACGCCGGCATCTGCGGCAGGCGCGGCGGCGCGGTGCCCTCAGCCGGCTCGCCGCCGAGGTTCGCGTTGTACGTGACGACGTCGCCCGGCTCGACGAACGCGCTGTACTCGCTGCGGTACGCGCGCACCTCGGGATCGTCGCTTTCCGTCATCATCGTGCGGCCGAGCTTCACGAACTCGTCGATGTAGAACTGGTAGTTCGTGTAGAGCACGTAGTTCTGGAAATGCGTGGGCGACGTCGCCGTGTAGTGGCGCAGCCGATGCAGCGAGAAGTCGACGCGCGCGGCCGTGAACAGTGCGAGCGGATGCGGCTCGCCCGGCACCGGCTCGAACGTGCCGTTGACGATGCGGTCGTCGAGATACGACAGGTCGGGCGTATCGAAGATGTCGCGCATCGCGAGCAGGCGGTCACGATCGAGCTCGCCCTCGAGATGGATGCCTTCCGGAAACGCGAAATGGATCGGAATCGGCTGCGACGACACGCCGATCTCGATCTTGACATGGTGGTTCTTCGCCAGCAGGCGCAGTTGCTCGCGGTAGTAGTTCGCGAAGAGATCGGGGCGCGTGACCGTCGTCTCGAATACGCCGGGCCCCGCGACGAAGCCGTACGAGCGGCGCGAATCGACGTGCGTGTTGACGTCGGTGCGGATCCGCACGAACGGATAGCACGCGCGCACGTGCTCGGTGATCGCTTCGTGGCGGCGATAGCGCGCAAATGCATCGCGCAGGAAACCCGTATTCGTGTCGTAAATGGCGGACAGCCGCGCGACGGCAGCGATCGGATCGTCGAAAGCCTCGATCGACGGGCTTTCGGGCGACAGCACACGGTGCCGGCGGCTCAAATCGTTCTTCATTTTCATCACCTCGTCAGATCCGACGACATTACCACGGAACCCGGTCGCCTTTATGGCCACCCCTGCGCACACCGGGGCCGGATGGCGCGCAGTATTTGCTAAAATCGGTAGGTTCACTGGAGACTCATCATGAAGCCGCTCATTTTCGTCGCCGCTGCCGTCGCGTTTGCCGCCGCCAGCGTCGCTCATGCCGCCGGCGGCACGCCTGACGCCGACGCGCAGGCCCGGGCCGAGGCCAACGAAGCCGCCGGCCTGCCCGATCTCCGCAAGATCAACCGGCCGGGCGCCGAAGTCACGTCGAAAGTGGACTTCGCCGACATCCGCCGCACGCCGAGCTTCCACGAAAAGAGCAAGAACGGCACCGAAGTCACCGAGTACCGCGATCGCGGCAAGCCGGTCGAGATCGACGTGAAGTCGAACTTCGGCACGCGCTACCAGATGAGCTCGACGCCCGACACGTCGCCGAAGCCGCACGACGCGGGCGTCCCGATCACGCGCCTGCCGTCGCTGAACCTGCGCTACTGATTCCGAGGCGCCGCGTCCCGACCGCGCCGCGCCGCCCCTTCACCTGCTGTCGCGCCGCACGCCGCCCGCGTGCCGACACCCTGACCTGACGCATCCCGCATGGCCGTTTTCACCGCTGTTTCCGACTCCGATCTCGCGCAATGGATGCGCCACTACGAACTGGGCGACGTGCTTGCGTTCCGCGGCATTCCGTCCGGTATCGAAAACAGCAATTTCTTCCTGACGACGACGCGCGGCGAATACGTCCTCACGATCTTCGAAAAGCTCACGGCGCAGCAGTTGCCGTTCTACCTCGACCTGATGCGCCACCTGGCCGCCCACGGCGTGCCGGTGCCGGATCCGGTCCCGCGTGACGACGGCGCGTTGTTCGGCGAACTGCACGGCAAGCCGGCCGCGATCGTCACGAAGCTCGACGGCGCGGCCGAACTCGCACCCGGAGTCGAACACTGCATCGAGGTCGGGCAGATGCTCGCGCGCCTGCACCTCGCGGGCCGCGACTATCCGCGCAGCCAGCCGAACCTCCGCAGCCTGCCGTGGTGGCAAGAGAACGTGCCGGCGATCGTGCCGTTCATCACGGACGCGCAACGCACGCTGCTCGAAGGCGAACTCGCACACCAGGCCGGCTTCTTCGCGTCGGGCGACTATGCGGCGCTGCCGGCCGGCCCATGCCATTGCGACCTGTTCCGCGACAACGTGCTGTTCGCGCACGCGGCGCCCGGCACCGGCCACGACGTGCGGCTCGGCGGCTTCTTCGACTTCTATTTCGCGGGCTGCGACAAGTGGCTGTTCGACGTCGCGGTCACCGTCAACGACTGGTGCGTCGACCTCGCGACCGGCGTGCTCGACGTCGCGCGCGCCGATGCATTGCTGCGCGCGTACCAGACGGTCCGGCCGTTCACGGCCGAGGAACGCCGCCACTGGAGCGACATGCTGCGCGCGGGCGCGTACCGCTTCTGGGTGTCGCGCCTGTACGACTTCTACCTGCCGCGCGCGGCCGAGATGCTCAAGCCGCACGACCCCGGCCATTTCGAACGCATCCTGCGTGAGCGTATCGCGCATACGCCCGCGCTTCCCGAGATCCAAACCGCATGCAACTGATCGAAGTGCCCGCGAAAACGGGCTATGTCTGGTTCCGTCAAGGCATCTGGCTGTTCCGCCGGAATCCGCTCGCGTTCATCACGCTGTTCTTCACGTATCTGCTCGCGATCACGCTGGTGTCGATGGTGCCCGTGATCGGCTCCGCGCTGCCGCTGGTGTTCATTCCCGGCATCGCGGTCGGTTTCATGGCCGCGTGCCGCGACACGGTGGCCGGCAAGACCGTGATGCCGACGATCCTCGTCGACGGCTTTCGCTCGTACGGCACCGTCGCGACCCAGCGGCTGCTCGTGCTCGGCGTGATCTACGTCGCGTCGATGGTGCTGGTGTTCGCCGCGTCGTCGCTCGTGGACGGCGGCGCGCTGTTCCACGTGATGATGGGCGCGGCCGACGAAGCGAACACGACGCCCGAGACGCTCGCCGCGCAAGGCACGCTGGGCGCGCTGTTCTTCGCGACGCTGCTCTATCTGCCGATCGCGATGCTGTTCTGGTTCGCGCCGGTGCTGGTCGCGTGGCATGACGTTCCGCCCGCGAAGGCGCTGTTCTTCAGCGTCGTCAGTTGCTGGCGCAATCGCGGCGCGTTCGTCGTGTACGGCGTGCTGTGGTTCGCCGTCGCGCTCGGCACGTCGCTCGCGCTGTCGCTGCTGCTGCAGGCGCTCGGCGCCGGCGCGTATGCGCTGACGATCATGATGCCGGTGACGATCATCATCGTCACGATGCTGTACTGCTCGTTCTATGCGACCTATCGCGGCTGCTTCGGCGTGCAGGAACCGGGCGCGACGACGACGATGTCGGGCCGCTGACTCTCTCCCGGCCGGCGCGCGTCGTCAGCCGCCGGCCGCCGCGCTGTTTCCCGCACCGGGTCGTCGCCCCGCGTGCTTCTGATCTCTCCCTTTTCCGGTATCCAAAGCTTCGGGCGCCTCTGTTCAACCCGATCTTTTGCGCGCAAAATAATTTGCGTACAAATCGTTCGCGCATCCGACGCGCTTCCCGAATCATGGATCGCCTGCCTCCGCTGCCCCAGACGCTCGACGAGCAACTCTGCTTCGCGCTTTACTCGACTTCGCACGCGATGACGAAGGCGTACAAGCCGCTGCTCGACAAGCTGTCGCTGACCTATCCCCAATATCTCGCGATGCTCGTGCTGTGGGAGCGCGACGACCTGGCCGTAAAGGACATCGCCGCGCGGCTCGACCTCGATCCGGCCACGGTCACGCCGCTGCTCAAGCGACTGGAAGCGCTCGGCTACGTCGAGCGCGTGCGCAGCGCGGCGGACGAACGCGTCGTCAACGTGCGCGTGACGCCGGAAGGCCGTGCGCTGAAGGACCGCGCGCGCTCGGTGCCCGCCGACCTCTTTTGCGCGATGCAACAGACACCCGACTTCCTGATCAGGCTGCGCGCCGATCTCCAGCAGTTGCGCGACGCGTTGTCGGTGGGCAACGAACGCTGACGCTCGCACGCTGAAACTCGGACCGACCTACCCGGCGCCACCGGGTTTTTCTTTAAAATTTAATTTGCACACTAATCATTTGTGTTCTATATTCTGGTCATGGCCGGCGACATCCCGTCCAACCGGACCGCTTTCTCCCTCTCTTCCCGACAGGAGCTGCACGATGAACATTCTGTACAAGACCAGCGCCACGAGCACGGGCGGCCGCGACGGCCGCGCGGTATCCGCCGACCACAAGCTGGAAGTGAAGCTGGCCGCGCCGCGCGAACTCGGCGGCACGGGTGCGGAAGGCACGAATCCGGAGCAACTGTTTGCCGCAGGTTACTCGGCCTGTTTCCTGAGCGCGATGAAATTCGTCGCGGGCCAGAACAAGCAGACGCTGCCGGCCGATACGCAAGTCACCGCGGAAGTGGGCATCGGCCCGAACGACGCAGGCGGCTTCGGGCTCGACATCGAGCTGCGCGTGTCGCTGCCGGGGCTGGACAAGAACGACGCGCAAACGCTGGTCGACAAGGCGCACCACGTGTGCCCGTATTCGAACGCCACGCGCAACAACGTGCCGGTGCGCCTGACGGTCGTCTGACGCGACGCAGGTTGCGGCTTCAGCAGAGTACAAAAAGGGCGCGTGCGGCTCCATGCCGCACGCGCCCTTTTGCGCGATTCGTCGAAATGGCGGGCCGGCAGGCCCGCGTGCGCCGCTTAGCGCGCGCCGATCGAATACGGACGGTTCATTGCCGCGTCGCGATCGATCTTGCGCATGCGGAATTCGAGATCGTAGATGTCGGTGGCTTCGGCCAGGTACGCGTCGGCGCGCTCTTTCGCGGCCTTTTCAGCGTTCTTGGTCAGCATCAGGAAGAGGTGGCTCAGCAGGTACATGGTCGATCTCGCTGTTCAAAGGTTCTGGACTAGGGTTTTCCCGAATTATAGGGAAAACCCTAGTCTTTGACCAGCGTCGATCAAACGGTGCGTCGTTCGGTCGCCACAGTGCGGCGATGGGCTTCGAAAAAAGCCCAGATCATCGCGCTGGCGTCGGGGCCGATCGCCGCGTGAAACGGCACGGCTTCGTCGCCGCCGGCCCACGCGTGATCGAGCCCTTTCACGTGGCACAGCCGCACGACCGGCTCGCCGTCGCGGCACACGTCGGTAATCTGGACGCCCGTTTTGCGCGTCTCGACGCGCTCGCCGCCGCGCAGCGCGCCCCGGCTGTCGGCGAGCCCGTTCAGGCGCATGAACTGGACGGTCAACTGATCGGCATTCTTCGGCGCGACGACATGATCGCCGTCGCCCTGGACGATCAGCGCGGGCATGCCCGGATACGCGCCGGCATCGACCAGCGCGTCGACCGCCGCGGCCGGGTTCTGCCGCAGCCCGCGGCGCATCACGTCCATCGCGGTGATGCCGGAATTCGCTTCGCCGAGCGCGGGGCCCGAGTGCAACGCGACCGCCGCGAAACGGTCCGGGTGATGCAGCGCAAGCAGCGATGCGAGCCCCGCGCCGGCCGACAGCCCGGCGACGTAGACGCGCGACGCGTCGAAGCCGTGCTCGTCGACCAGCGCGTCGACCAGCGCCGCCACCGTGTCCGCCTCGCCGCGCCCCGCGCGGTCGGTGTCTTCATACCAGTGCCAGCATCCATGCGCGTGCGCGCGCGGCGACTGTTCCGGATACAGCACCGCGAAGCCGTGCTTGTCGGCCAGCAGGTTCATTCGCGTGCCCTGCGCGAATTCGTCCGCCGACTGCTGGCACCCGTGCAGCATCACGACGAGCGGCATCGCGCCACGCCGGCGGCCGGGCGGTACGTAAAGCCCGTACGCGAGATTCTGGACGAGGCGGCCGAGCGCGGGCGCCATCGGATGTTCGCCGCGCGTCCACTCGCCCGCCGCCCACGCGGCAGCGCGCGGCCGCACACGCGATTCGCGAGGCGGGGACGGATCGGACACGGCGGGAGAGGCCGCGGCCTCGAGTGCGTCGCGCGTGATGCGCTGCGCATCGCGCGCCGCGCGCTTGGCGGCCGGGGACAGCATGCGTTTCATGCCGCCCAGCCACACCTTGGTCAGACTTTTGGTCATCGATCGGGCTCGCAGTCAGGAAAAATAGGGGCGCGATGAAGGCGCCGCAACGGATGCATCGTTTGACTTTGTGCAATGCACCATAACATTGTTTCCAGGATTTTTCCTGCTCGCCGAGCGCGCCCGGCAGCGCAAAAAACGGGCCTCATGCGGACGCGGCGCTATACTGGGGTTTCGTCGCTTGTATCCGTTGTAGTCGTTCTTCCCGGCTCGCGCGTTGATTTAAGCATTGTCCCCGCCTTCGTTCGTCCCCTTCCCGATGTTCGACCTGCCCGCTCACCTGTGGATCATGATCACCGCGTTCGGCGGCGCCGGCCTGACGTTGCCGCTCGCGATCACGATAGCCGTCTGGCTCGCGCTCGGCTACTCGTGGCAGCGCGCGGCCGCGTGGCTCGGCGTGCTCGCGGCCGCGATCGGCGTGGTGGCGCTCACGAAGATCGCGTTCCTCGGCTGGGGCATCGGCATCCGCGCGTGGGATTTCACCGGGTTCAGCGGCCATGCGATGCTGTCGACGTCGGTGTACCCGGTCGCGATTTTCCTCGCGCTGATCCGCACGCGCACGCCGGTGCGGATCGCCGGCATCGCGCTCGGGCTGGCGGCCGGCGTCGCGGTCGGCGTGTCGCGGGTCGCGCTCGACGCGCATTCGCCGTCCGAATCGATCACCGGCTGCATCGTCGGCGCGATCGCCGCGCTCGCGTTCATCGCCGGCTCGTGGCGCGCGGCGCCGCACCGCTGGTCGGTGCCGGCGGTCGTCGCGAGCCTCGCGCTCGTCACCGTCGCGCTGCACGGCCTCACGGTGCCGTCGCATCGCTGGGTCACCAAGGTCGCGCTGGAACTGTCGGGCCACGAGCGCCCGTTCGTCCGCGCGCGCTGGAAGGCCAATCCGAACTACCATCCCGCGTCGCAGCCGTCGTCGCTGCAGCGCACCGAATCGGCGCCGCCTGTGCTTCACGCGTGACCGGCCGCCCGTTTTCACCGCCCGTTTTCACCGCCCGTTTTCACGTCTGATCTTCACGTCTGATCATTTCATGCGCACCGCCGCATGAGCAGTATGTCGAGCGTTATAACCCGCCCTATATTACGATGACGGTTTCCACCCATTCACGACGAACTCCCATGCGCTCAACCGTCCGTCCGCTTCGCCGCGCCCTGCTTCGCTTGCTGCCGATCGCCACGCTCGCCGCCGGGATCGCGCTCAACGCGCCCGCTTGCGCCGCCGACGAACTGGTCGTGTCGGCGGCCGCCAGCCTGACGAACGCGTTCAAGGCCGTCGGCGACGCGTACGAGAAGCAGCATCCGGACACCAGGGTGCTGTTCAACTTCGGCGCATCGGACGTGCTGATGCAGCAGATCGCCAAGGGCGCGCCGGCCGACGTGTTCGCGTCGGCCGACCAGAAGGCGATGGATCGGGCGGTGAACGAGAAGGTGATCGTGCCCGGCACGCGCCGCGATTTCGCGGCGAACTCGCTCGTGCTGATCGTGCCGGCGGACAGCCGCGCGGCCGCGCCGACGTCGCTGAACGACCTGACCGCGCCCGGCGTGAAGCGCATCGCGTACGGCGACCCGGCGTCGGTGCCGGTCGGCCGCTACACCGAGGGCGCGCTGCGCACGGCCGGCGTGTGGGACGCGGTCAGCGCGAAGGGCGTGCTGGCCGCCAACGTGCGCCAGAGCCTCGACTACGTCGCGCGCGGCGAGGTCGACGCGGGCTTCGTGTTCGGCACCGACGCGGCGATCATGCCGGGCCGCGTGAAGATCGCGCTGACGGTGCCGACCCAGACGGCCATCACCTACCCGATCGCCGTGGTCAAGGACAGCCGCCACGCCGCGCAGGCGCAGTCGTTCATCGATTTCGTCGCGTCGCCGCAGGGCCAGGCCGTGCTGTCGACGTTCGGCTTCAAGCCCGCCAAGTGAGCGAATCTCGATGCAAGACGCCTGGGTCCCGCTGCTGCTGTCGCTGAAGGTTGCCGGCTGGGCGACCGCGCTCGACATCGTGCTCGGCGTCGCGGCCGCGTTCATGCTCGCGCGCTGGCGCTCGCCGCTGCGCGACGTCGTCGATTCCGTGCTGACGCTGCCGCTCGTGCTGCCGCCGACGGTGCTCGGCTATTACCTGCTCGTGCTGCTCGGCCGGCGCGGCGTGTTCGGCGCGTGGCTCGACAGGTTCGGCATCGAACTGGTGTTCACGTGGCAAGGCGCGGTAATCGCGTCGATGGTCGTCGCGTTTCCGCTGATCCTGAAATCGGCGCGCGCGGCGTTCGAGGGCGTCGATCCGCATATCGAGCGCGCCGCGCGCACGCTCGGGCTCGGCGAAGCCGCGGTGTTCTTCCGCGTGACGCTGCCGCTCGCCGCGCGCGGGATTCTCGCCGGGGCGCTGCTCGCGTTCGCGCGCGCGCTCGGCGAATTCGGCGCGACGCTGATGATCGCCGGCAACCTGCCCGGTCGCACGCAGACGCTGTCGGTCGCGATCTACGCGGCCGTGCAGGCCGGCGACGACAACACGGCCAACTTCCTCGTGCTGGTGACGTCGATCACCTGCGTGCTCGTGCTGCTCGCGACCGGCTGGCTCGTGCCGTCGCGCGCCCGGCGGAGCCAGCTGACTTGACGTCCCCCTCTCCCTAAAGGGAGAGGATTCCCACACCTGGCGATGCACGTCCGCATCGGAGAATGTTCAGCGCAGCGTTGATATCACGATCATGTTCGACACCACAGTCACTGCAGGTCCATTCTCTTATTCTCAGTCCCGCGATACCTTTCGGCCGCGTCGTGCTGTCTTTCGACCCGCACGCCGAACAGGACTGGGTCGAACCGCTTTCGTCGACTTCATCGAACGTGACTCCGTGCGCCATCGCTTTGTAACGGAGCTTGTTTCGGAAGGACGACCAGGATGCGTCGTAGACGCTCTTCGCCATCCTGGTTCTGGCGAGTTTTGCGGCCGACACGTTGCCGACCGCGATGTAATCGAAGCGCCGCACCAGATCGAGCGCGAGCTTGTGTTGGAAATCGGCACGAGCATTCGCGACCTTGGCGTGCAGCTTCGCGATATGCCGCTTGTGCTTTCGCGCCCGTTGCGCTTTCGCCAGCTTTTCCGCCGCGCATCGACCGAACTGGTCGTTGGGCAGTTTCTCGCCGGTCGAAAGTGTGGCGAAGTCTTTCAGGCCGAGATCGATGCCGACGCCGGAGCGGATCGGGCGGGCCTGCACATCAGGCATCTCGATCACGATATTCAGAAACCAGTTGCCGCGCGCATCCTGCGCAAAATTGGTCCCGTCCTTGATCTTGCCTTCGGGAAGCAGCCGGCTGTTGAACACGCGAAACGTGTTGCCGGCGAAACGGAACGCGTCACCCTCGCGCTTCAGGTCACGCCCCTTCAGCGGCACCCAGCCCAGCGATTTCCTGCCGCGATAGCGCAGGTAGGGCCGACGGTGCTGACTGCGCGACTTCGCGTATTGCTCGCACGTCGCGTTGATCGTGCCGGAGTGGATGTCGAGTTCCTTGCTGCTCCCCGTCGTCAGCACGTTCAGATCGAATCCCGTCGGCCACTTCTTGCCCCACTTGAGCGCGTGCTTCTGCGTGTCGTTGCAGAAGTTCCAGACGTAGTTCACCGCACGGCTCTGCTTGTTGAGCAGTCCGTTGAGCGATTTCACCCGGTAGCGGTAGACGAGGATCATGCAGGTGATCCTAACCCGTGGAAGAAGCAGCCTGTCAACAGCGCGCCTTTCCTCCCCGTCCTGAAGGACCGGGTTTCTCGGAGCAACTGATGAAGCGGCCGTCCTGTCCGTATCACTGGCGCCGTCCGGCAGCCGGCCCGCTTCGGCGGAGACCCGCATGAGCGTCGTCGTCGACATCCGCAAGACCTACGCGAACGCCGAGCGCCGCTTCACGCTCGACGTGTCGTTCACGGCGACCGCGCAGCGCGTCGTGCTGTTCGGGCCGTCGGGCGCGGGCAAGAGCATGACGCTGCAGGCGATCGCCGGGCTGCTGACGCCCGACGCAGGCGCAATCACGCTGAACGGCGAGCCGCTGTTCGACGCGGCGCGCCGCATCGACGTGCCGACCCGGGAACGCCGTGTCGCGTACCTGTTCCAGGACTACGCGCTGTTCCCGCATCTGAACGTGCGGCAGAACATCGCGTTCGGGCTCACGGCCGGCCTGCGCAACCCGCGCGCGAAGACGGCGCCGCCGGAGGTCGCTTACTGGCTGCGCGCGTTCGATCTCGAATCGCTCGCGGGGCAATATCCGTCGCAACTGTCGGGCGGGCAGAAGCAGCGCGTGGCGCTCGCGCGCGCGCTGGTCGCGCAGCCACGCATCCTGCTGCTCGACGAACCGTTCGCGGCGCTCGACGGCGCGATGCGTCAGCGCATGCGCCATGAGCTCGCCGAATTGCAGGTGCGGCTCGACATCCCGATGGTGCTGATCTCGCACGATCCCGACGACGTCGCCGCGTTCGGCGATCAGGTCGTGCAGTTGAGCGAAGGACGCGTGCAGGCGAGTTCGCCGCATGCCGAGTGGCCGACGCGCGTCACCTGAACGCGCGACGCCGTGGTCGTGAGCGTGGCGCCGGTCGCCATGTTGGAGCCTGGGAGCAGCCGCGTCGCGGCACATGCTGAACGCGGAAACGAAGCCGGTGCGATGCATACGCGTGCAGCACCGGCTTCGCCCCGCCCCCGCACGACGGCCGGCGGCCAACGCGAGCCGCGCTACCGGCCGGGTCAGCCCGTCACCGCCAGAATCACGCTCGACGCCTTGAACAGCGCGATCGCGCGCCGGCCGGCGTCGAGTTGCAACGCATCGACGCTGTCGTTGGTCACGACGGCCGTCAGCGTCCCGCCGCCGTCGAGCGCCAGCGTCACCTCGCTGTTCACCGCACCCGCCGTGACTGCTTCGACGCTGCCGCGCAGCCGGTTCCGCGCGGACACCTTCAGGTCCGGTCCGCCCTCGTCGACCGCGAGCACGACCCACGACGCCTTCACCAGCGCGCACGCGTGGGCGCCCTCCCGCAACCCGAGCGCCTCGGCGCTTTCGTGCGTCAGCACGGCGACGACGGCTTGCCCGCCCGGCAGCGCAAGCGTGACCTCGTCGTTGACGGTGCCGCGCATGATCGACGCGACCTTGCCGAACAACTGGTTGCGCGCGCTCGTCTTCATCCCGATCCGGCCGATCAGCGCCCAGTCGACGTCGAAGCCGGCAACGGCCGCGCTCGCGGCCTCGATGAAGCGGCGATGCTCACGCTCGATCGTGCGGAACGCGGCGATCAGCGACGTCGCGCGCGGCGTCAGCGTCGTGCCACCGCCACCCTTGCCGCCCGTCGAACGCGCGACGAGCGGTTCGCCGGCGAGATTGTTCATCGTGTCGATCGCGTCCCACGCGGCCTTGTAGCTGAGGCCGACCGCCTTTGCCGCGCGCGTGATCGAACCGGTGTCGCCGATCGCCGCGAGCAGCGCGATGCGCGTCGCGCCGCCGAGCGTCTGTTCGCCGGCGCGCAGCCACAGCTCGCCGCCCAGTTCGAGCGGTTCGGCGGACGAGGAAGAATGCGGTGCGTCGGTCATCATCGGCATGCGTGCGGGGAAACGGGCGGCCATTATAGGGTCCGGCGCGTGGCGCTCAGCCCGACTTGCCGTCGAGCTTCGGCGGCCGCAGGCTGGCCAGCAGCGTCTCGGCGTCGCGCGCGGCCCGCTGTTCGAGCGCGGCGCCGTAGCCGCGCACGAAACCCAACTGATACGGCGGCGCCGCCAGTTGTTCGAGATCGTGCAGCGCGACCATCGCGTCGTTCGCTTCGCCGAGCACGCTCTGCACGCGCGCCAGCGTCTTGACCGTCTCGGTACGCGTGCGGCGCGACGCCAGCGACGCGAAGAATTCGAGCGCGTAGCGCAGCCGCTTCGCATCGATCCGCACCTGATGGCGCGCCGCCGTGTCGAGCGACGTGAGCGACGGCGATCCGTAGAGATGACCGAACAGCCGCCGCACGCGCTTGGTCGCGTGACGCCGCAGCGACGGCGCGTCGTCGTCGCCGGCCGCCGGCAGCGCGAGCGCGCTCAGCCATTCGAGCCAGCCGAGCGTCAGCCGTGCATAGCGCGCCGAATGCAGCGCCTGCCGCAGCTCGACGCGCGCGGCCATCGACTGCGCGCGGGCAGCGTCGAGCGTGCCGTCCCACGCGCTGCCGCCGCCGTCGGCCGCGATCAGCGCGGGCAGGCTCTCGGTCGCGAACACGTCCCAGTCGCGTACCGTACCGAGCAGCTTGGCGAGCCAGCGCAGGTCGACGCCGAGCGTGTCCTTCCATTGACGGTCGGTGAAGCGCGGAAAGAAGCGCATCAGCGTGCGCAGGCGGCGCAGCGCGACGCGCATCTGGTGCACGAATTCGGGATCGTCGCGATCGAGCACGCCGCATTCATTGCCGAGCCATTGCGCGGTGATGTCGCCGGCCAGCGCGAACAGCGCGGCGCGCTGCGTGCGGATGCCGGTCAGGTCGACGGGCTGCGCCTTGACCAGCGCGGCAGCCACCGGCCCGCCCGCACAGGCGCGGTCGATCATGCTCGTCAGTTGCACGAACGCGGGCCACGCGCCGCTCAGTTCGCGCGCCGCGGCAAACAGCGCATGCAGCGCGGCCGTGCGCGCGGCCACGGTTTCCCAGTCGGGCGCGGCCAGTCGCAACTCGACGTAGCGACGCGGCGGCTCGCCGCCGCCGTGCAGCGTGATGTCGTCGAGCGTCATCTCGACCACGACGCCGCTGTCGTCGGCCCAGCGCCCGTGCCGCCGTTCGCTGACGATGCGCAGCGCCGACGCCTGGGCCCGCGCTTCGTCGGTGTCCGGTGCAACGCCGTTCACGTCGGCCGCCGGCACGTCGGCATCGGTCGCGGCACGTGTCTCGGGTATCGGCAGCGGCGTCGCGACGACGATGCCCGCGTGCTCCGCGTCGAACAGTTCGCGCTGCGTGACGCCGGGCGCGAACGCCTCGGTGCGCGACGCGACGACCCGCGTGCCATGCGCGTTCGCTTCGACCCAGGTCCACCAGCTCGCGCCGGGGCTCCGCTCGGCCTCCTCGATCTGGCACGGCTCGATCGTCACGCGTTCGTGGCCGCGCCGCATCCGGACCTGCGGGCAGATCCGCCACGCGCGTACGAGTTCGGCGCCGAAGTCGCGCTGCGCGCCACGGGCGCGGCTTGCGCCCTTTCCCGGCCACCCTTCCAGCGACAACGACAACACGATTTCCAGCACACGCGACATGGAGGCTCCTGCACAAGAAGGATCGCCGGCGCATCGACCGCGCCGGCGTCGCTCGTGAAGCAACTTCCATAGTACACGCCCCAAAAGGACGCAGGCGACGATCCGGCCCCGTCTCTCTGTGGCCCGTCAAGCCGGCACGTCAGACGGCGTATTGCGCGATGCCGTTGCCGAACGACCAGTTCTCCTTCAGCACCTCGACGAGACCAATGAATACGTCTTCCTGCCGCACGCCGGGCTGCTGCGACAGGTTGTCGGCGATCGTCCGGTACAGCGAGCGCTTCTGCTCGAGCGTGCGCGTGTTGTTCGCGGTGATCTGGATGATCACGAGATCGTCGCTGCGTTCGATATCGAGGTAATGACGGCCGAACACGAAATTCTCGGCCGCATGCTCGGTCACGACCATGAAGATGTCGTCCTCGGGGACGTTGAACGTCTGGATCAGTGCGCGT
The DNA here is from genome assembly GCF_902833155.1 of Burkholderia sp. BCC1047. Classification (NCBI taxonomy): domain Bacteria; kingdom Pseudomonadati; phylum Pseudomonadota; class Betaproteobacteria; order Burkholderiales; family Burkholderiaceae; genus Burkholderia; species Burkholderia sp. BCC1047. The sequence continues at coordinate 38,104 of NZ_CADFEH010000017.1, forward strand.
TGCACGCCGTCGACGAGGGCCTTGCGATAGGCGGCCGGTTTGCCTTCGCGTACGGCGATACGGGTGAATGGCATGGTGCTGCTCCTGTCGGTGAGTGACGTTGAAGATCGAAAACACAGCATCAGGTTAGGCGCGGCAACCTATAATGAACAGTCATTGATGAATATTTCATCCATTTTCATTTGAAATGAAAGTACTCGATCTCGATGCTGTCCGCGCGTTCGTGCTGGTCGCCGACCTCGCCAGCTTCACGCGCGCCGCCGATGCGCTCGGCACCACCCAGTCGGCCGTCAGCCTGAAGCTGAAGCGGCTGGAAGCCCATCTCGGCAAGCCGCTGCTCGCGCGCACGCCGCGCGTCGTCAAGCTGGCCGCCGACGGCGAGAATTTCCTGCCGGCCGCCCGCGCGCTGCTCGACGCGCACGAGCGTGCGCTCGGCGCGATCTCGACCGGCACGGTGCGCCTGTCGCTCGGCGTCAGCGAGCACGTCGCGGTGCCCGACCTGCCGGCCGTGCTGACGAGCCTGCACCGGCAAGATCCGGGACTGTCGCTGGAAATGCATCTCGGGGCGTCGACGAGCCTGCTGCCGCAATACGACGAACGGAGGTTCGACGCGGTGATCGCTCGGCACGAGCCCGGCGAGGATCCGCCGCGCGACGACGCCACGCCGCTGTTCACCGAGCCGCTGGCCTGGCTCGCCGCGCCCGACTGGGCGCCGCGCGCCGGCGAGCCGCTGCCGCTCGCGGTGCTGGCCGGCCCCTGCGGCGTGCGCGCCGCCGCGTTGCGCGCGCTCGACCGCGCGGGGCTGCCATGGCGCGAGCGCTTCACGGGCGGCGGGGTCGCGGCCGTCACGGCCGCCGCCGCGGCGGGGCTGGCCGTCTGCCCGCTCGCGCGGCGCGTCGCCCCGCGCACGCTGGTCGACGTCGGCGCGAAATTCGGGCTGCCGGCGCTGCCGCAATCGCAGGTCGTGCTGTATTCGCGCGTCCGCGACGCCCGCGCCGCCGCCGCGCTACGCAGGTTCGCCGACAGTCTTGCAATCTCGGCGTAAACTAGCGGGCTCCGCCGCAATCTCCAGACGAATTCCCATGAAGCCCGACGCCCGCAAGCACCTCCGCGCCAACCTGCTGATGCTCGGCGCCGCCGCGATCTGGGGCTCCGCTTTCGTCGCGCAACGCCTGAGCCTCGACGTGATCGGCCCGTTCCTGTTCACCGGGCTGCGCTTCCTGCTCGGCGCGCTCGTGCTGGTGCCGCTGCTGATGCTGAATCCGGCGTCGCGCGCGCAGCTCGCGGCGATCCGGCGCGACCCCGCGCTGCTGCTGCCGGGCCTCGCGCTCGGCGGGCTGCTCGCCGTGTCGATCTCGCTGCAGCAGGTCGGCCTGCAATACACGCGGATCGCGAACGCCGGCTTCATCAGCTCGCTGTACGTCGTGATCGTGCCGCTGATGGGCGTGTTCGCGCGCCACCGGATCGGCGCGGGCACGTGGTTCGGCGCGCTGCTGGCCGCGATCGGCCTGTATTTCCTCAGCATCGACGAGCACTTCTCGGTGCTCTACGGCGACTGGTTCCAGCTCGCGGGCGCCGTCATCATCGCCGCGCACGTGATGGCGGTCGGCCATCTCGCGAAGCGCCACGATCCGCTCGTGCTCGCGTTCCTGCAGTTCGCCGTATGCGGCGTCGCATGTCTCGCGGTCGGCCTCGCCGTCGAACCGGTCAGCGTCGCGATGCTGCGCGGGGCGCTGCCGACGCTGCTGTACGGCGGGCTGCTGTCGGTCGGGGTCGGCTATACCCTGCAGGTCGTCGCGCAACGCGACGCGGCGCCCGCGCACGCGGCGGTGATCTTCAGCATGGAAGGCGTGTTCGCGGCGATCGCCGGCTGGGCCGCGCTCGGCGAAACGCTGACGCTGCGCGCGCTCGTCGGCTGCGCGCTGATGCTGGCCGGCCTGCTCGCGTGCCAGTTGCTGCCGAACGGCGACGCGCGGAAAAAGGACGAGGACGCGCTGCCGGCGTGACGCCCACCGTCCCTATAATGGCGATTCGCGTGACTTCCACGCCAACCGCTTCCGACAGGCCTGCTCCGTGACGCCCACTTCCGTCGATCCCGCCGCCGACCTGCTGCGCGAACGCGCAGCGCACTACGCCGCCCAGGCGGCGCTGTTCCTGCGCGACCAGGCGCTCTCCACCGCGTCGCACGACCTGCGCAGCCCGCTGAATGCGATGCACAGCTGGGCCTACGTGCTCGAGCGCCAGCTCGCCAATGCCGACCCGAACCTGCAGCGCGCGCTCGCGGGCATCCGCACGGGCATCGACCAGCAGGTCGCGCTGATCGATGGCGTGCTCGACGCGCCCCGCGCGGAAACCCGCACGCTCGCGCTCGCGCCGCGGCCGTTCGCGCTGCGCGCGCTGCTCGACGAAACGATCGCGCTCGTGCGTTTCGCGCTCGCCGACACCCGTCAGGTCGCGCTCGACACGACGCTGCCGGATGGCGAGCCGTCGCTCACCGTCGATCGCGAACGCGTCGCGCAGGCGCTGTGGACGCTGCTGACGACGGCCGTCGAGGCCAGCGCCGCGGGCAGCCGCGTCGTGTTCGCCTGCACGCGCGACGGCGCGCAGTTCACCGCGCGCGCCACCTGCACCGTGAACGCCGGCGTGCTCGTCGATCCCGCGCAACCACACGCGTTCGAATCGTTCGCCCGGCACGAGATGCTGCGCGAGCGCGACGCGAAACGCAGCGCATGGGCGCTCGCGCTGTGCCAGCGCGTCGCCCTCGCGCACGGCGGCACGTTCGCGCACGACCTGTTCGTCGACGGCGCGAGCGCCACCCTCACGTTCTCGATTCCGTGCGAGGCGCCGGTGTAAGCAAGCGCCCGCCCGACACATTACAACTTCCTTTCTGGCTCTATACTGACGGGCCTGTCATAACCGGAGCGATTCTTTGTTACAGATCTTCGCGCTCATCGGCGCGTTGTTCCTGGTGGCCCTGAACGGGTTCTTCGTTGCGGCCGAATTCGGCCTCGTCAAACTCCGCGCAACGCGCGTCAAGACCCTCGCCCGCAAGCACGGCCTGCGCGGGCGCATCCTCGCCATCGTGCACGGCCGGCTCGACGCGTATCTTTCCGCGTGCCAGCTCGGCATCACGCTCGCGTCGCTCGGCCTCGGCTGGGTCGGCGAACCGGCGTTCGCGGAACTGATCGGCCCGCTGCTCGACCTGATCGGCGTCGAGTCCGAACGCGTCGTGCACCTGATCTCGCTCGTGTTCGCGTTCTCGCTGATCTCGTTCCTGCACATCGTCGTCGGCGAACTGGCGCCGAAATCGATGGCGATCCGCCAGCCGGAGAAGGTCGGCCTGTGGGTCGCGCTGCCGCTCTACGCGTTCTACTGGGCGATGTATCCGGCGATCTGGGTGCTCAACACCAGCGCGAACGCGGTGCTGCGGCTCGCGGGGCTGTCGGCCGACCACGGCGGCGATGCGCACTATTCGACCGACGAGCTGAAGCTGATCCTGCGCAGCCGCCGCAGCGCGGCCGGCAATGCGGCCCAGCCGGCGCGCGGCACGTACAGCAACGATGAGTGGAACACGCTCGCGCATTCGCTGGATTTTTCGTCGATGACCGTGTCGGACCTGATGCGGCCGGCCCATGAAATGATCGGCCTGCGGCGCGACCTGCCGCTGCCCGACAACATGGAGATCGTCGCGCGGCACCGCTTCAGCCGCTATCCGCTGTTCGAGGATGCATCGCGCGAACAGGTGAGCGGGCTGATCCACCTGAAGGACCTGCTGCTCGCGCGTCACGCGGGCGCCGCGCTCGAGGATCTGTCCGACTACGTGCGCCCGGTCCAGTACGTGAAGCCCGACACGCCGGCGCTGGAGCTGTTCCGCCGCTTCCGCAAGGGCGCGCCGCACTTCGCGCTGGTCGGCAACAAGGGCGAGAAGCCGATCGGCTTCCTGACGCTCGACAACCTGCTCGGCGCGCTGGTCGGCCAGATCCACGACGAATTCCGCCAGGGCGATGCCGACTGGAGCCGCCTCGACGACGGCACGCTGATGGGCAAGGGCAGCCTGCCCGTCGTGTCGCTCGAGCAGGCGCTCGGCATCGACATCGACGAAGGCCGCGCGGAATCGGTCGGCGGCCTCGTGATCCAGGCGTTGAGCGACCTGCCGACCGAAGGGCAGCGCGTGTCGTTCGACCGCTTCGACGTCGTCGTGAAGAAGATGAACGGGCCGCGCATCGTGCTCGTGCGCGTCTATCCGAAGATCGCGAAAGAGGCCGACGAATGACAGCCGCGCGTCGCATCGCGCGATGAATGGGCCGCTGCCGCGCTGCTGCGTGATCACGCCGGAGCCGGCGTCCGTGTCGGCGGCCGATCGGGCCGCGTTCCTCGACCGGCTGTCGGCCGTGCTCGCGCGCGGCGAAACGCTCGTGCAACTGCGCGTGAAATCGCTCGACGCGGCCGCATTCGCGTCGCTGGCCGCCGCGGCGCTCGCGCGCTGCGATGCGGCCGGCGCACATCTGATGCTGAACGGCCCGATCGAGGCAGCCGGCGTGATGCGGCTCGATGGCGCCGGCTGGCATCTCGACGGCGCCGCGTTGCGCGCCGCCGTGCAGCGGCCGCTGCCGGCCGGACGCTGGGTGTCCGCGGCGTGCCACTCGGAAGACGATCTGCTGCTGGCCGCGCGCGCCGGCGCGGATTTCGTCACGCTGTCGCCGGTGCTGCCAACGCTCAGCCACCCCGGTGCGCCAGCGCTCGGCTGGGCGCGATTCGACGCGCTGGCCGCACAGGCCGCGATGCCCGTGTTCGCGCTCGGCGGCATGACGCGCGCACACCTCGACGATGCGCGCCGTCACGGCGCGTACGGCATCGCGGGCATTCGCGGGTTCTGGTAATTCGGCGCTTTCCGGCAGCGCGGCCGCGCACGATCGCTTACCGCCCCGCCACGCCGCCTCACGCGTTCATCGGCTCATGCGTTCAGGTTCGGACGCCTGCCGCGCCATGAACCGTCGTCGAGGCGACGCACGTCGTGCGTCAGCGCGTAGCGATTGACGTCGCCCGTCAGCCACGCGACGAGCGAATACGGCGGCAACTCCCCTTCCTCGACCCGGTCGCGCGCGCGTGCCGGCGTCTCGAACACCACCCGCCCGACCGGTGCGTCGAACGGCACCGCATCGGGCGACAGGTTCAACGCGATCGTCAACGTCTCGTCGTCGGCGAGCCGCCATGATGCGCACAGCGCGTCGGCATCGCCGTCGCCGTCCGCCTTCAGCGCATGGGCGGCCTGCGGCCGGCAATCGGACAGCCTCGGCGCGATCAGCTTCGCGCGCACCGCGAGCGCCGACTGCACGAAATGCGCACGGTCGATGTCGCGCGCGGTTTCGTCGAAGATCAGCGGGATCTGCGGCGTGAGCAGCGACAGCGCGAGCGCGGCCAGACCGGCCGCCTGCCCATGGTCGCCCGGGCCGCTGTCGCGCCATGCGCCGTCGGACAGCACGAGCGACGTCAGCGCCAGTGCGCTGTCGGCGGCCATCCCGTCCGCCGACGCGGCCGGCTGGTACGTCGCGCCGGCCGCCGTCAGCGCGCGGGCGAGCGTGTGAATCGACTGGTGCGTGGAAATGCCATCACGCGCCGACGTGTCGCGCCCGGTGAGCCGGTGCAGCGCGCGTTCGCCGCAGCCGTTCCACTGCGCGTCGAAATGGGTATCGGCGAGATGCGCCGGATGCCGCTCACTGCCGAGCACGAGGTGGATCAGCCGGTCGGCCGGCACGGCGGCGCGCACGCGATCCGCGATCTCGCGCAGCCACGACACGCCGATGCGGTCGGCTTCGCGCAGGCGCAGCCCGTCGCAGCGATATTCGTCGATCCAGTACAGCGCGTTGTCGCAGAAGAAATCGCAGACTTCCAGATGATCGAGCGCGAGCGGAGCGGCCTGCAGCGGATCGTCGCGCGTATGGAAGAACGGCCCCGCGTAGTGGCGCAGCGCATCGGTGCCGCTGCCGAAGCGCGCGTAGTCGAGCTCCAGCAGCACCGCGAGACCGTAGCCGTGCGCCGCGTCGATCAGCGCCTTCAGCGCATCGGGGCCGCCTTCGGCCGCGAGCGGCGCGAACGGCAGGCTGTCGTGCGGCGACGCGAGCAGCTCCAGCGCGGTCACGCCGAGGCGCGCGAGTTGCGGCAGACGGCGGCGCACGCCGTCGAAGCCGCCCACCGCGTGCGGGCGGATCGCATAGAGCGCGATGTCTTCCCACGCGCGCCCGTGCCAGAACGTATTGCGCCACGTGAACGCGCGCGGATCGACGACCTCGCTCGGGCCGTCGAGCCCGTCGGGCTGCGAGCGCGACGCGGGATCGGGAATCGACACGGTATCGTCGAGACGATAGCGGTAACGTGCGCCCGCGCCGCAGTCGACGAAGACCTCGAACCAGTTCGGGCCGGCGCTCGACATCGGGACGAGCATCGGGCCGTAGCCGGTATCGAGTTCGAGCTCGACGTGGGTGCTGCCGGGCGCCCACACGCGGAAATGCGTGCGCGGCGTCGTGCACAGCGCGCCGCAGGGCTGCGCGCCAAACGGCAAACAATGGATGTAATGCTGCGCGTACGGATCGTGCGGACAATCGGACATCATGCGCTCCTCGTGCGTACCGAGCGGCATGGCCGCGCCGATGGCGCAGCGCATCGGGGCCCGGCATGCGAAGGCCAGGCGGGGGGAGAGCACCGAGTATGCGCCGGATTCGCCACGTCGATGCATCGTAGTCAGACATTTTTAAATGCGAATCGACCCTCGGAAAATCTCACGGGAAACCGGCCGGCATGCGCCCGCGAGTCGGGTAGTCGGCATACCGGAATGATTGCTCGTCTTGTTGCGCCGGCCGCGCGCACATACGCTCTGCGTCCTGTTCGCGGACATGTCGTCCGCCCCGATCCGAGGACCTGCCATGTCGCGTCCCGCCAGCGCCGCGAAATTCGATCCGTCACGCGCACACGAATACGCCGAGCAATCGCGCATCGCGCTCGCCGGCTACGACGCGTGCCACGAACTCACCGCATGCATGCTCGCGTCGGCGATCGGTGCGGCCGACGCGCGGATACTCGTCGCGGGCGCGGGCGGCACGGGACAGGAAATCTGCGTCGCGGCCGCGCTCGAACCGGGCTGGCGGTTCACGGCCGTCGATCCGTCCGCGCCGATGCTCGCGCTTGCGCGCTCGAACGTCGAAGCCGCGGGTTTCGGCGCGCGTACGACATTCGTCGAGGACGGCGTCGACGCGTTGCCCGACGTCGCCGCGTTCGACGGTGCGACGCTGATCGGCGTGCTGCATCACGTGCCGGGCGACGACGCGAAGGCCGCGCTGCTGCACGCGATCGCGCGACGCCTGAAGCCCGGCGCGCCGCTCGTGCTCGCCGGCAACCATCGCCGCTACGCGGACCACCCGCGCCTGCTCGACGCGTGGCAGCAGCGCTGGCGCATGAAGGGCGCCACGCCCGACGCCGTGCGCGCGCAACTCGCGAAGATCCTGCAGGGCGCCGATCCGCCCGCGTCCGAGGAAGCCGTGTTCGCGCTGCTGCGCGACGCGGGGTTCGACGCGCCGCTGCGTTTTTTCGCGAGCCTGTTCTGGGGCGCGTGGATCGCGGTGCGGCACGCATGACGGTTCGGCGCGGCACGAAACGGCGCGCGCAACGCTATTTGCGTGCGCAACGGATGCGCTCGGTATGATGTCGTTCCCGCCCCTTCCCCGGCCTCGACATGCTCACCGTCCATCACCTGAACAACTCGCGTTCGCAGCGCGTGCTCTGGCTGCTCGAAGAACTGGATGTGCCGTACGAGATCGTGCGCTATGAACGCGATCCGAAAACGATGCTCGCGCCGGCCGAATTGCGCGCGATCCATCCGCTCGGCAAGTCGCCCGTCGTGACCGACGACGGCCGCACCTTCGCCGAATCGGGCGCGATCATCGAATACCTGGTCGAACGCTATGGCGACGGGCGTCTCGCGCCGCCGCCCGGCTCGCCCGACCGGCACGACTACACGTACTGGATGCACTACGCGGAAGGGTCGGCGATGCCGCCGCTGCTGCTCAAGCTCGTCGCGCTGCGGATCGCGCATGCGCCGATGCCGTTCTTCGCGCGGCCGATCGCGCGCAAGATCGCCGCGACGTTGCAGTCGGGTTTCGTCGATCCGCAGATCGACCTGCATCTCGGCCATGTCGACGGCACGCTGGCGCGCAGCGGCTGGTTCGTCGGCGACGGCTTCAGCGCGGCCGACATCCAGATGAGCTTTCCGCTCGAAGCCGCGACCGCGCGCGGCGGCGGCAGCCGGTATCCGGCGATCGCGCGCTTTCTCGACACGATCCATGCGCGGCCTGCGTACCAGCGCGCGCTGGAACGCGGCGGCCGGTACGACCTGCTCAAATAACCGGCGTCAGCTCAGCAGCCCCGCCGCGACGTTGATCGACAAGCCGAGCACGGCCATGTTGAAGTAGAACGACAGGATCGATTGCGCGAGCACCGAGCGCCGCGCGGAACGATTCGCGAGCGACACGTCGGCCGTCTGCGACGCGACCGCGATCGTGAACGCGAAATACAGGAAATCCCAGTAATCGGGCTCCGGGTTCCGGTCCGGGAAACGGAGCGCGCGGTCGCTGCTCGGCGAGCCGTAATAGAGCCGCGCGTAATGCAGCGTGAAGATCGTCGGGATCAGGAACCACGCGCCGAACAGCGTCGCGCCCGTGATCGCGTAGTGGCTGAGCCCCGCGCGAAAGCCGACGCTCTTGGCGGTCGCGAGTTCGATCGCGATCGCGGCCACGCTCGCGACGGTCGCAAGGCACACGACGGTCAGCACGGTCGTCGCGTTTTCGTCCTCGCGGATCGCGACTTCGCGCACCTTGTGATGATGCGCGGTGACCATGCGCACCCACATCAACACCAGATACAACCAGACCGCGCAATCCCAGCCGATCAGTGCCCGCGCGGTGGCGCGCAGCGGGAGCGGCAGCAGCACCGCGCACAGCACGCCGGCGACGAACGCCGCGACCATGCGCGGCCGGTTGCGTAATACCTGCGGATAAAGCGTCATCGTGCGATTCCGAAAGCAGATGGAAAGGGTTAGGCCGCGCGGCTGCGCCGGCGCGCAACGCGCCCCGATTATCCTCATTCCATCGTGACGTGGCGATGGGCGCGCGCGCCCAAGGAGCGCCTAAGATAAGGGGATGACCGCCACCGCCCTGCTCTGCCGCCATCCCGCGAACACGGCCGGCCGCGACTTCGTCGTCGGCGACCTGCACGGCTGCGTCGACGTGCTGCGCGCGCTGCTGCACGACGTCCGCTTCGATCCGGCCCGCGACCGGCTGTTCTCGGTCGGCGATCTCGTCGACCGCGGCCCGGCCTCCGACACCGCGCTCGACCTGCTCGACCGGCCGTGGTGCCACGTCGTGCGCGGCAATCACGAGGAAGTGCTGAGCCTCGTCGCGCGCGGCAAGCTGCCGCCCGACGCATGGCGCGGAATCGGCGGCGACTGGGGCGCCGACCTGCCGCCGGAACGGCTGCGCGCGCATGCGGCGCGCGTCGACGCACTGCCGCTCGTGCGCGTGATCGGCGACGGCCCCGCGCGCTTCAACGTGCTGCATGCGGAATTCTTCGGCTCGGACGCGGATCTCGATACCGGCAGCTATCCGCACGACGTGCGCGAGCGGCTGATCTGGGGCCGCGATCTCGTCCAGGGGCTCGCCGATCCGGCGCTGCAGGCCGGGCTGTCGCTGACCTGCACCGGACACACGCCGGTGCGTGAGCCGCGGCGGATCGGCGCGCAATGGTTCATCGACACGGGTGCGTTCGCGCCGGCCGGGCGGCTCACGCTCGCCGAGCCGCGCACCGGCCGCACGTGGTCGATGACGCAGGCCGAAGCGCGCGAGCGCCACGCGGGCGACTGGGCGCTGCCTTGACGCGCCGACCAAGCGAACGCTAGCCGACCTGATTCAGTTCGAACACCGCATCGACGGCCGAGCCGTTCCAGTTGTATTCGAGATAAGCCGCATGCTGGCAGTCGCGCAGCAGCGTCGTGCGGAACGCGGCCAGACACTCGCCGCGCGGATCGCGCACCGACGGATAGACGATCCCCGCGCCGCCGGCATGGCGCACCGCGCGGCCGAACGCCTGCCCCGCGCCGTAGTCGACCGGGTCCAGCAACGCGGGGTCGCGCAGCGGCCACGTGCGCACGTCGGCGACGTCGCCATGCGCGAACACGGTATAGAGCCGCATCTGCTGGCGCATCGGCGGCTCCTTCGTCGCGGCGAGGAACAGCCCGCTGTGATAGCGCGTTTCGGCGATTGCCGTGTCGCGCGAGCGCGTGCAGTAGAACACGCCGTAGCTGCCGTCCGAAAAACGGCTGCCCAGCGGATTCAGGTGCGTGAACGCGGCCATGATCGGCCCCCAGCCCTGCCCGTAGCGGCGCTCGGCGGGCGGCACGAGGTCGAGCGTGCCGACTTCGTTGCGGATGCGGTCGTTGGTCAGCGATTCGAGTGCGTAGAGCGCGTCGAAATCGTCCGCCGACGCGACGCGGTCGAACAGGTTGATGGCCGGAAAACGGGTGGGAATCACGCGATAGGCTGGCGCCCAGTCGACGGTGGTCATGGGCCACCGGGTGACTTCGATCGGTGTCGTCACGCCCAGCCACCCCGCATCGCGTCGAGATATTGCCGGACGGCCACCAGATCGCCGACGTTGCCGGCCAGCATCCGGTCGAGCGCGCGCTTGCCGCCGAACGGCGCCGCGTCGTTGGGTCGCTTGACCCATGCATCAGCCGCGGCCGGCTGCGGCAGCAGGATCTGCAACGCCTTGTAGATGCCGAGCAACAGCGATAGCCGCTCGAGCGTATCGCGCGGCAGGCGGGCCGATTCCGGCGCGGCCTTCCACTTGAAGAAGGTCGAGCGGCCGGGCGACCCGAGCAGCACGATCTGCTCGTCGATCGTCAGTTCCCAGTCGCGCGCGATATTGAAAAACGCGCGCAGGCCGGCGGCCGACATCTGCGCGACCGAAGCGTGCGGCACGGCGGAATGCGACTCGTACGCGGGCTGTGACATGATCGTTAGTCTCGAAACGAATTTACTAACAAGATTAGTCCATTCTCGTATTTTTGCAAGGGTCGCACCCATCGATCGTCACACCGACCCGCTCAATCGATATTTTTTGTCCATTCTGGACTCTTATTTTATTTTCTGCGTTAATGGCCGTGCGGACACCGCGTCACGGCGCGGGTCGTGTCCGTGGAAACCGTGTCGCCCAGAACCCGGATGCACCACGCCAAGGAACGCACCATGAAGAGACTGATTGCCGCCGTTTCGATCGCCCTGCTCGCGGTATCCGCAGGCCCCGCCGTCGCGAAGGACTGGACCACGATCCGCTTAGGCACCGACGCCAGCTACGCGCCGTTCGAGTCGAAGGCGCCGGACGGCAAGCTCGTCGGCTTCGACATCGATCTCGGCAACGAGATCTGCGCGCGCCTGAAAGCGAAATGCGTGTGGCTCGAGAACGATTTCGACGGGATGATTCCGGCGCTGAAAGCGAAGAAGTTCGACGCGGTGCTGTCGTCGATGTCGATCACGCCGCAGCGCGCGCAGCAGATCGGCTTCACGACGAAGATCTACAACCAGCCGACGCGGCTCGTCGTGAAGAAGGGCTCGTCGCTGCTGCCGACCGCCGAATCGCTGAAGGGCAAATCGATCGGCGTCGAGCAAGGCACGACGCAGGAGACGTATGCGAAGGCGTACTGGGGCAAGCAAGGCGCGAACGTCGTGTCGTACCAGAACCAGGACGGCGTGTATGCCGACCTGATCGCCGGGCGCCTCGACGCGGCGCTCCAGGATGAAGTGCAGGCCGCGATCGGATTCCTGAAATCGCCGCGCGGCGCGAACTACACGTTCGTCGGGCCCGAGCTCGTCGACGAAAAGGTGCTCGGCATCGGCGCCGGCATCGGCCTGCGCCAGGAGGACACCGACCTGAAGGCGAAGATCGACCGCGCGATCGCCGACATGGTCAAGGACGGCACCTACAAGCGGCTCGCGTCGAAGTACTTCGACTTCGACATCTACGGCGGTTGAAAAACGGCGTCGCGCGCGTACGGATACTGCTTCCGTCGCGCGCGTCCGACCGCCCCTCCCCTTCAACCGGATGGCAACGGCGGCGCGTGGTTCGCCGTTGCATCGAATGCCTGTCTTCCTGCATCGCGCGCAGCACGATGCGTCGACCATCGTTCGGACAACGGATCAATCGTTCGCGGAAATGATGGCCGTGCGAACGAACGTCGTGCCGCTCGCGTCAATAGGCGAAGATCGGACGTCGCGGTATCGGCGCCCGTGTGCACATGCCCATGCGGATCGGATTCGCGTGCAGGAAAGTGCCGACCCGGCGCGGATGACCGGCAAGCAGCCGGATCCGCCTCGCACCGGGCGCGGAGAGATGGCCTGTCGACGCATGCCGGTCGGCCGCAAGCGCGACGTTCGAGCGGCGATGTCCCGAATCACTGCGATCGCGGCCTGCGGACCGCGGCGTGTGATGATCGATCATTTTTCTACCCCGTTTGCTGTCTGATGTTTGTTCCGGCAACCGGACGATGCCGATGCCCCGGCGATCGGGCGACGACGTTTCCTGCTCGCCGTGACGCGGCCCGCTGCACCGCGCCCGGCCGCCGCATCCCCGCGGACTGCATCCTGGCCGGTAGCGGCGGCTTTCGCTGCCGGACCGGACGGATCTCGCGTCGTCGACTCTCGCATGACCTTCTTCGCAAGGAGCGGGCCAGCGCCGCGCGAGCCCTGCCGGACAAGGCGGTGACCGAACCGGCCGGCGGCCGGAACGGGCGTGGAATGCCGGAAGTTACGAAACTGAAACATCGGCGCCGCGGCACGCGCCGGCCGCGCAACGGCGGGGCCTTGCGGAATAAGGCTGAACAATGGAGCGCGGAATTTTTACCGGCGGCGGGCTGGCCGATCGGCCCGGTTCGCCGCGGAAATTCGCGTGGCGGTCAACGCGAAATGTTTCATGCGCTTTACATGCCCGGCGGCGGCAAGACGCACCGCCCGTCGCTGCCGCACGCTGGACGCGGCGGCCGATCGCATGGCTATACTGCGACACCGCTTCACGCGACCTCACGCGATTTCACGCAACCTCGCGCAACCGCCCGCCCACGATGATCCGTACCTTCCATGCCGCCGAGCGCGCGAGACTGATCCGCTTCGGCGTGTCGGGCCTGGGCTCGACCGCGCTGCATGCGCTGATCGCCGCCGCGATGTTCGCGCTGTTCGACGCGACGCCCGTCATCGCGAACGCGACCGCGTTCGTCTGTTCGACCGCGTTCTCGTATCTCGCCAACACGCTGTGGAGTTTTTCGTCGCCGGTGACGTGGGGCAACTTCGTGCGCTTTCTCGCGGTCGCGACGGCCGGCCTCGCCGCGACGATGCTGCTGGCGCGCGGCACCGACGCGCTCGGGCTCGCCCGCGCATGGAGCATCGTCGCGGTCGTGCTGTGCGTGCCGCCCGTCACGTTCGTGCTGCACCGGCTGTGGACCTATCGGTGAGCCGCGCCGCACGCATCGCGCGCGCCGCTCATCCGACCCGCTGATGCCCCGCGTCGTCCGACGGCGCGCCGTCGTGCCCGCCGCTGTCGCCATTCCCGCCGTTGCCGCCGGTGTTGTCGTGATCGTTCAGCCCGTGCTCGATCATCATCCGGTAGAGCGTCACGCGTGAAATGCCGAGTTCGGCGGCGGCCTTGTTGATCCGGTGGTCGTTGCGCAGCAGCGCGTTCTCGATCGCGGTGCGCTCGGCCAGCGACCGCGCCTGTTCGAGCGTCACCGGTTCGGTTTCCCCGGGCGTCTCGAGCCCGAGATCGTGCGGCGTCAGCAGCCGGCTCTCGGCCATCACGATTGCGCGCCGCACGCGGTTGATCAGTTCACGCACGTTGCCGGGCCATTCGTAGCGCCGCATCGCGTCGAGCGCGGCCGACGTGAAGCCGCTGATCTTGCGGCCGCTGTCGGCCTTGAATTTCTGCAGCACGTAGTGCGCGAGGATGTCGATGTCCTTGCCGCGCGCGCGCAGCGGCGGCTCGTGGATGCGCAGCACGCACAGCCGGTGATAGAGATCCGCGCGGAAGCGCCCTGCCTCGACCGCGCCGTCGAGATCGACGTGCGTGGCCGAGATGATCCGCACGTCGACCGCGATCGATTCCTGCCCGCCGAGCCGCTCGATCTTGCCTTCCTGCAGGAAGCGCAGCAGGCTCGCCTGGCTTTCGACCGGCATGTCGCCGATCTCGTCGAGAAACAGCGTGCCGCCGTTCGCCGATTCGATCCGGCCCGCGCGCCGCTGGTTCGCGCCGGTGAACGCGCCGCGTTCATAGCCGAACAGCTCCGACTGCAGCAGGTGATGCGGAATCGCGCCGCAATTGATCGCGACGAACGGCCCCTTGCCGCGGCCGGAGCGCTCGTGAATCGCGAGCGCCGTCAGTTCCTTGCCGGTGCCCGATTCGCCCGAGATGAACACGCTCGCGTCGGTCTTCGCGACCTTGCGGATCGTGCTGAACAACTGCTGCATCGCCTCGCAGTTGCCGATCATCCCGTGTTCGCCGATCGACGCCGCATAGGCGGCGCCGTCGACGCGATCGAGCGCGGCCATCCCGCGCGCATGGCCGAGCACGTGCGAAATCCATTCGTACGGCAGCGGCAGCGTCACGTAATCGAAACAATAGCTGCGGATCAGCTCGCGCACGGCGGGGCCGATCGTGATGCCGGCCTGCGCGATGGAAATCCAGCCGATCGCCGGCTGGCTCAGGCACATCTTCAGCGCGGGATAGTCGCGCGACGTGAACCCGGTGAAATCGACCAGCCCGGCGGCCACGCTCACGCCGGAGGTCATGTTCTGCGCGGCGCCGGCCGTCTTCGCGACCGCGATCTCCCAGCCGAGCCCGCGCAGTTGTGCGAGCAACGGCTCGTCGGGCGTGCGCATGATCACGAACAGCTTGCGTCCGGCCTCGGGAGCGGTGACGGACACGTCCGTCATCTCGGGCGCCGCCTGCCCGTTTGCGTCGGGTGACCTTGCAACCATCGTTGTTCCCCGCTTGGCGTTGGTATCGCGCGCCGGCTCACCGCCGCGTACGACGGACACGATCGAACCGACATATTGGCCGTATTTCCGTCCGAATAAAATCCCCCTGCGCATGAATCGCGCCGGCGGTCGACGTTGCCATGAACGGTATATCGATGCGGCCGGCCTGCGGCTGGATGGGTGTTATCCCGGAGGCGGGCACGGCGTGCGAGTGGAAAGGGCCGGCGCCGTGCGCGCACAGCCGCGCCGGTGCTGGCGCGCGGCGATTGCGCGCGACGCGGCGCACGTCTGATCGGCGTGCCGGCGCATGCGTGCGCAACCGGTGGGCCGGGCAGGCGGGCGCCCGGGCAACCGGTTCCGGTTGATTTGTGTCAATCGTCGGAAGCGGTCAGATGATGCACGCACGCAACATGCGCGGCGCGCCGCCGTGCGGCGGTGGCCCGGTCAGCGGCCCGACGCGAGCGGCGCCGGCGCGTTCGCGCGGCCGCGGCCGGCCGGCGTGCCGCCGTGTTGGCCGTAGCGGGCGGCCAGCGCGTCGACCCGCGCGAGATGGTGGCGATTGTCGTGATCCCACGGATGGAAGCCCGGCCGGAAAAAGCTCAGCCATTCGCCGGCGATGCGCGGGAACAGCCCGCGGCGCGGCGCGTACAGGAACGCGATCACCCGCAGCAGGCCGCGCACGTGATGGCCGGCGCCGCGATCGCGCCACAGCAGCGTCACATGGATCAGGAACACGGTCGGCCAGAACGTCAGCGTCGTCAGCAGATACACGCCGATGCGGATCAGGTAACGGCGCAGCCCCGGCTTCATCGCGGCATTCCATACGTCGAACGACACGGCCTTGTGCTCGGTTTCCTCCAGCGCGTGCCACAGCCACATCTGCCGGTAGCCTTCGACCGAACCGGCCAGGCGCGTCGGGTCGCTCAACAGCCAGTCGGCGAGCATCGCCGTATAGTGCTCGGCCGCCACCGTGTGCGCGAGCTGCATCGAATGCGGCAGCTTGCGCTTCAGGTAGCCGAGCACCGTCCACACGCGCTTGTCGAGCTTGCGCGCGGGCAGCCGGTTCGCCTGCATCAGTTCGTTGTATTCGACGTGCTCGCGCGTGTGCATCGCCTCCTGGCCGATGAAGCCGAGCACCTGCTGCTTCAGCACCGGATCGTCGATCCGGTCGCGGTAGTGGCGCACCGAATCCATGAAGAAACGCTCGCCGGCCGGAAACAGCAGCGATAGCGCGTTGAAGAAATGGGTCACGTGAGACCCGAGGCCATGCCAGTCCTTCGCGCGTTCGACCGGCAGGTCGAAGCGCAGGTCGCGACGCATCGGCATGATGCCGGCTGCGGTGGCGGAAGCGGCTGACTTCATGTTCATCGTTCTCCTGTTGCGGAGCGGCCCGGCGCATCGTCCGACGCAGCCGGCGCAAGCCCGGGCGGCACATCGCGCGCCGCCAAATCCTGACATCGACAGATGTAAAGATAGGCCGCGCGCGCCGGCCCGCGCAAGCCGCGCGGTAGATGCGCGCTTCCAAACACGGCACGGTCGGAAAGGCGGAAAAAACGGCGCGCGAGCGGCGCGTGGACAGGTCGCGATTCGAACGCGCGGGTTGGCGTACGGGTGACGCGCCGGAACCGGTTCGGCGCCGCGCCGCCCGCCCGCAAGCCTCGTGTGGCGGGCGTGTCGTGCAATCCGGCAACGGTCGTGCAGTCTGCGGCAACGCGTGCCGGCGCGTCGATTCATACACTCGGCGCACTCGCGTGGTGCAACCTCGGCCCCGCGACGCGCGAAAAATTCAAACGCGCGTTCCAATGGCGTGTCGGGCGATCCCGCGCGCGGCGCTCCGCCACGCTTGCCGCCACGCTTGCCGACACGCGGACGGCAGCGCGAAATCCGCACGCGCCGGCCCGCTGCGCGCTCGCCTACAATAGCGGTTTTACATCACGCTCTTTCAGGAGAAATCATGTCCGTCATCACGACCGAATCGGGCCTCAAGTACGAAGACCTGACCGAAGGCACCGGCGCGGAAGCGCAAGCCGGCAAGACCGTCAGCGTCCACTACACGGGCTGGCTGACCGATGGTCAGAAATTCGATTCGAGCAAGGATCGTAACGACCCGTTCGCGTTCGTGCTGGGCGGCGGCATGGTCATCAAGGGCTGGGACGAAGGCGTGCAAGGGATGAAGGTCGGCGGCGTGCGTCGCCTGACGATTCCGCCGCAACTCGGCTACGGCCCGCGCGGCGCAGGCGGCGTGATTCCGCCGAACGCGACGCTCGTGTTCGAAGTCGAACTGCTCGACGTCTGACCCCGCATCCGGCCGCTTCCTTCCGATGGAACGCATCGCCTCCCCCGCCATCGCGCTGCGCCGCTACGCCACGTGCGAAGCGTCGGACGTGCACGACTTCCACCAGGTCGTGCTCGGCGTCGATGGCGCGATGGTGATGGCGGTGGACGGGGTCGGCCGGCGCATCGACCGGCACGCGGCCTGGCTGATTCCGGCCGGCGCGCGCCACGACTACGCGGGCCTCGGCGACAATCGCCAGCTCGTGATCGACCTGCCCGCCGCATCGCTCGCGGTGCCGCAGCGGCTGTTCGACCATGCGCGCGCCGTGTCGATCGACCCGGCGCTCACGTCGCTCGTCGCGCAGGTCGCGGCCGTCGCCGTGCAGCACGATGCGCCGGCCGGCGACGCACGGCAGGCGGCCGCGCACCGTTTCCAGTGGCAGGCCGCCGCACGCCTGTGCGATGCGCTGCTCGACGATGCCGGCATTGCCGCGCCCGCGTCGGGCCTCGATTTCGCGCGCATCGACCGCTGGCTGCGCGCGCGGCTCGCCGATCCGCTGCGCATCGCCGATCTCGCCGCGCACTGCGGCTACGGGATGCGCCGGTTTCATCAACTGTTCGTCGACGCGTTCGGCGAAACGCCGCATCGCTACCTGCAGCGGCTGCGGCTCGACGCAGCGGTCGTGCTGCTCGCCGACGGCCGGCATTCGCTCGTCGACATCGCGGGCAGCGTCGGTTTCGCCGATCAAAGCACGTTCACGCATGCGTTCACGAAGCGCTTCGGCGTCGCGCCGGGACGCTGGCGCGGCGGACGGCAATGAACGGCCCAGCGACACCGGTTTTCCCGCGATAGCGGATGCGGCGCTCGCTCGCGCCGTGGCATCACGGCCGAATGAGCTTCGACAGCCGCTGTCCGTTCCGTGCGAGGCCGTACCGCGCATAAACGCGCTGCGCGTCCAGCCGATGGTGGCCGCGCATCGCGCTCACCGACGCGTCGTGCCCGCTTCGTCACCGATCTTCTTCACGATAGTCTCGGCCGCCTTCACCGGCCGGCCGTCGTCGTGCCGCAGCGCGAGCTTGCGGATCGCGCGCCCGGTGCCGCGGTCGACCAGCACCGAATGCGGCTCGCCGCGCGCGAACAGGTTGGCCTCGCCCCACTGCCGCAGCATCACGACGACCGGAAACAGCCCCTCGCCCTTTTTGGTCAGCACGTATTCCTGATACGCGGTGCCGTCGGAGGCCGGCACGACGTCGAACACGCCGGCGTCCACCAGCCGTTTCAGCCGGTCGGACAGGATGTTGCTCGCGACGCCGAGGCTCGCGCGAAAATCGCCGAAGCGGCGCACGCCGTCGAACGCATCGCGCACGATCAGCAACGCCCAGCGATCGCCGACGATATCGGTCGCGCGCGCCACCGGGCACGGCGAATCCGCAAGACTTTTCTGCCTGGCCATCTTCCTCTCCGCAATCGCGCCGGCCGCCTTCGCGGGCATGCCGGCCATCCGTGCGCGGGCCTTTGGCCCGTCACCCAACAGGTTGCATTTTAAAACCACTTTCCCTACACTCCAAACAAGTTTCAAATTGCAACTACATTGCGTGAGGCAACCATGGAGTCATCCTGCCGTTCCGGCACCGTTGCATCGAACGCGCGAACCGATGCGGTCCATCCGGCCGACGGCGGCCGCCTGTCGTCGGCGCGCGTCGCGCTGCTGGCCGTCTGCTGCGCGGCGAGCGTCGCGAACGTCTACTACGCGCAGCCGCTGCTCGATTCGATCGCGCGGGATTTCGGCGTGTCGCAGGCCGCCGTCGGCGGCGTCGTCACCGCGACGCAGCTCGGCTGCGCGCTCGCGCTGCTGTTCGTCGTGCCGCTCGGCGACTTGCTGAACCGCAAGCGCCTGATCTCCGTGCAGCTTGTGCTGCTGAGCGCGGCTTGCATCGGCGTGGCTGCCGCGTCGACACGCGTCGCGCTGCTGGCCGGGATGGTCGCGGTCGGATTGCTCGGCACCGCGATGACGCAAGGGCTGATCGCGTGCGCGGCCGCGCTCGCCGGCGCAGGCGAACGCGGCCGCGTGGTGGGTGCCGCGCAGGGCGGCGTCGTGGTCGGGCTACTGGTCGCGCGCTCGGTGGCGGGCGTCGTCACCGACATCGCCGGGTGGCGGGCCGTCTATCTGGTATCGGGTGCGCTCGCGATCGCGATGCTCGTCGTGCTGTCGCGGCTGTTGCCGGATCGGCACGCACCGCGCGAACGCATCGGTTACGCGGCGCTGCTGCGCTCGATGGTGGCGCTGCTGCGCGACGAACGCGTGCTGCGCGTGCGCGGTGCGATCGCGCTGCTGATGTTCGCGGCGTTCAGCATCTTCTGGAGCGCGCTCGTGCTGCCGCTGAGCGCGCCGCCGCACGCGATGTCGCACACGCAGATCGGCGCGTTCGGCCTCGTCGGCGCGCTGGGCGCGGCAGCCGCCGCGCGCGCGGGCCGGCTCGCGGATCGCGGGCGCGGCGAAGCGACGACCGGCGCCGCACTCGCGCTGCTCGCGTGCGCGTGGCTGCCGCTCGCATTCGGCACTACGTCGATTGCGCCGCTGATCGTCGGCATCGTGCTGCTCGACGTCGGCGGACAGGCCGTGCACGTCGTCAACCAGAGCATGATTCTCGGCACGCGGCCGGACGCGCATGCGCGTCTCGTCGGCTGTTACATGCTGTTTTATTCGGCCGGCAGCGGGCTCGGTGCGATCGCGGCGACGATGATGTATGCGCGCGCCGGATGGACAGGCGTGTGCGTGCTCGGCGCGGGGGTGAGCGTGGCCGCGCTTGGCGCATGGGCCGCGACGCTGCGGCGCGCATGATGCGCGCCGGTCGTGCGGATGGAATGGGAAAAGCCGGCCCGCCCCAGACGGGCGGCCGGCATGCGAACCGGCCGCGCACGCGCGCCGGTCGGGCTTTCGGTCGCGCTGCGGCTCCGCTGCGCGCCGCGAGCGTTCAGCCTGCCGCCTGAATCGCCTCTTCGTACACGCCAGCCACGCGTCGCGCGATCACCGCGTTGTCGAAATGATCGCGCGCATAGCGCTTGCACGCGGTCTCGTCGGGCAACGCGATCGCGCCCGACAGCGCACCGCCGAGCCCTTCGGCGATCGCATCGGCGCCCGTCGACGGCAGCACGAGATCGTTCGACAACCCGGCGACCGCCTCCGGCAGCCCGCCGACCGGCGTCACCAGCACCGGCGTGCCGGATGCCAGCGATTCGACGGTGATCAACCCGAAGCCCTCGAGCGCGACCGTCGGCACGACGCTGACTGTCGCCGCGCGGTACAGCGCCGCGAGATGATGATCGGGCACGAAGCCGAGCAGCTTCACGTTGTCCTGCAGCCCCGCTTCGTCGATGCGCTGCTGCAGTTCCTCGCCGATCTTGCCCTTGCCGGCGATCAGCAGCAGCACGTCCGGGTGACGGCGCTTGACGATGCCGATCGCGTCGATCAGGTCCTCCAGCCCCATGCGCCGCACGAGCCGGCGCACGGCGAGCACGATCGGCCGGTCCTGCGGCAGTTGCAGCTTGTGCCGCGCCTCGGCGGGCGTGAGCGGCGTGTCGAACTGCGCGGTATCGACGCAGCCGGGAATCACGCGCACCCGCGACGGATCGATCCCGTAGCGGTGCGTCAGGATCTGGCCGAACGCCTGCGACAGCACGATCAGCCGCGACGAGCGCGTATAGACGGCCTGTTCGAGATAGCGCTTCGCGCGCTGCCCGAGCGACGCGGCGCCCTCGACCTGGCTTTCGTCGGCCCACGGCCCCTGGAAGTGCGACACCTGCGGAATCCCGCGCGTCACGTCGAGGCCCGGGAACGTGTACAGCGCAAAGTGCGACGAAATCACGTCCGGCCGCTCGCTGCGGATCTCGTCGCGCAGCGCACGCCGCGCGGCGAGCATCCGGCGCGCGAGCGGCTGCGACGCGGGCCCGAAGCCCTGGATCGCGCCGCCCGTGTCGTCGGCGACCTTCGGCGAGCCGGCGACGAGCCCGCGCACCTCGACGCCCGCGCCGGGCAGCGCGCCGACGAGCGAGTAGTACATCCGGTCGAGGCCGCCCGCGCGTTCGGGGAACCAGTGCATGCCGATCTGCAACGATTTGATCGGCCGGGAAGAGTGGGACATCACGGTTGCTCCTGCGTGATTGCATGCTCGACCCGCTCGAACGCGGACGGCTGCGTGGGTTGGCCGATGCGCCGGTAAAGCGCGACGTACTGGGCGCCCATGTGCGCCCAGCCGAAACGGGTCATCAGTTCGCGGGCCGCGTCGCCCATCGCGCGACAGGTGTCGCGCGACGCCGCGAGCGCGCCGATCGCCTGCGCGAGCGCGGCCGGGTCGTCCGGATCCTCCAGCACGATCCCGCATTCGCGCGTGATGATTTCCGCGCCGCCCGCCGTGCGCGCGGTGACGACCGGCAGACCGGCCGCCATCGCCTCCAGCAGCGACAGGCTCATCGCTTCGTAGCGCGACGGAAAAACGTACGCGTCGACCGAGCGCATCAGCGTCGGCATGTTCTTCACGAGCCCGAGGAAATGCACGCGCGAATCGATGCCGAGCGCGCGCGCTTCTTCCGGATACGGGCTGCCAGGCAGATAGCCTGCCACCGCCAGATGCACGTTCGCGGGCAGCTTCGTCAGTGCCTTCAGCACGGTGCCGAGGTTCTTGCGCGGCGTGCGCAGATCGCCGACGAACAGCAGCAGGAATGCGTCGTCCGGCAACTTGAACGCCGCACGGTCGGCCTGCGCGCCCGCGAACGCGCTGCCGTCGACGCCGTTGTAGATCACGCTGATCTTGCGGCTGTCGATGCCGAGCCCGGCGATCTCGTCGGCCACTTTTTGCGACACCGCCGTGATCGCGCGCGAACGCTTGTACGCCCAGCGCTCGAGCACGGTATTCACGCGCGTATAGACGTACTGGTAGGCCGACCACAGCCCCTTGGTCGGCCCGAACGGATAGTACGGACTCTTGAACCAGCCGCCGTGCACGAAGTGCGCGGTATTCACGTCGGCCTTGATCCACGAGATGAAGCCGTTCACGTGCAGCACGTCGTATTCGCCACGGTGCGCGCGCAGCCACGCCGCGCTTTTCAGCGCGAACACCTGCTGCTTGACGAGATTCGACGGCCAGAAGCCGCCGACCTTCACCGGCACCCAGCGCACGCGCGGATCGGCCAGCAGCTCGGGCGCGACATGCGACGCGACCAGCGTGACCTCGTAGTGTTCGGCCAGCGCCGCGCGCGCGATTTCGTAATTGACGCGGCCCTGCCCGTCGTTATGTCGCACGACGTGCGTGACGATCGCGATTCTCAATGGTCGCCTCCCCGTGAACGCGCGGCGGCCAGCAGGCGTTGCGCCTTCTGCCAGTGCGCCGCGGCAAGTATCGAAAAAATGGCTGTGAACATCAGCAGGCCGCCGGTGCCGATCAGCGAGTTCGTGAACACGAGCATCGCGAAGGTCGACAGGCACAGGCTCAGGCACGCGCCGACGAATTTGTCCTGGCGCAGCTTGAACGCCGCGCGCAACGTGCGGCCGAACAGCATCACGACCCCGGCGAGATACAGCAGCGTGCCGGGCCAGCCGAGCACGAACGGCACGTTCATCACGCCGCTGTCGAAGCTGCCGTACTTGCCGAGCTCGCCGCTGTCGCTCGACAGCTTCGTGGACGCGCCGGTCGCGCCCATCCCTTCGCCGGCGACGTCGGTGAACGCCGTCTGCGCGAAGGTCGCGTAGAACTTGTTGCGGTCGTCGTAGCTGCGGTCGTCCTTCAGGTTCGTGATCGACTGCAGGCGCGCGCCGAGCCGGTCGGCCACCGGCCCGACGGTCAAGAGCGGCACGCACAGCCCGACCAGCACGACGCCGCTGATCAGGATCCGCATCCGCACGCGGTTGCTCGATTGCACGAGCTGGATCGCGAGCGCGATCACCCAGCCGCCCCAGGTCGAGCGCACGAGACACAGCGCGAACGACACGAAACCGGCCGCGCCCGCGAACCAGCGGATCTTCTGCGGCGCGACCAGCACGAACACCAGCGCGCCCATCATCGCGAACGCGAACGGCCCGGACGAATTCATCGTGCTGAACACGCGCACGCCGTACGGCACCGGCTCGCCCTGCGAGCCCATCTGCGAGCCGACCATCCACAGCACGTCCCACTGCGGCATCACGAAGTACTGCACGACGCCGTACACGCCCATCACGAGCATGCCCCACATGAAGGTGGACAGCAGCACGTCGCGATACTCCGGATAGTTGCGCGCGTTCACCATGATGTGAAAGCCGATCAGGATCGGGTACAGCCAGTTCGCGAGGTCGTAGGTTGCGGCCATCACGCCGCTCGACACGATCCCGACCAGGTACGCATACACGAGCCCGAACAGGATCAGCAGTACCGGAATCCCGCGTCGCTGCGCGAGCACGCGGTAATGCCGGATGAGCCCCAGGCCGGCGATCATCGTCACCGCGAGCGGCGCGACCTGGATCAGGCTCGTCGGCGTGAACGCGCCCTTCGACCAGTCGGCCAGGCGCCGCACTTCCGGGCTCAGGAACCACACCCACCACATGAAGCCGACATAGCGCGCCGGGCTCTTGAAATACAGCCAGATGCCGACGCCGATGGCCAGCACCGGGAACGCGAGCGTCAGCACCTTGCCCTGGTGGATCGCGATCAGCGCGGCGGTCAACGTCCACAGCCCGGCCTGCCCGGCCCAGTGCTTCGGCTCGGCGAACCAGTTGCGCGACGGCGCGCGTTCGGCGGCAATCGTACTCATCGATCCGCGCTCACTGCGACGAAGGGTGCGAATCGGCGAGCGGCATCGCGACGCCGGCCGCCGCGGGCGTTCGGCGCCGGCGCAGCATGTCGCGCGTGATCCGCACGTGCTGCTCGGCGAACGCCTGCGTGGTCAGGTCGCGCTCGCGCAGGCAGGCGGCGGCGGCCCGCGCGCAGTCGAGCGCCGCCGCCGGATCGGCGATGAAGCGATCGGCGGCCTGGCGCATCGCCTGCACGTCGAACGCCGGCACATAGGCGGCCGTATCGTGCGGGAAGTAGTCGCTCAGGCCGCCCACGTCGGAGACGATCATCGGCTTGCCGACGGCCGCCGCCTCGAGCATCACGGTGATGCCCGACGCATGGAAATTCGGCCGCAGCGGCACGACGATCACGTCGGCCCACGCGTACAGCTCGTGCTGCTTCGCGAGCCCCGACGCCGGGCCGATCTTCACGTTCGACGCATGCCATTCGCGCGGCACGCGGCGGCGCGTCGCGAGCCGCACGTCGTAGCGCGCGTCGCCGCCGAACGCGGCGAGGAACGTGCGCCAGTCGCGGTCGCGGTCGTTGCCGATCGCGGCGATCCGCAGCGGCCGGTTCGGCCGCCACTGCCGCGGCTCGACCGGCGGGAAATCCTGCGTATTCAGCCCGTAATAGACGAATTCGGCGTCGCGCCCGAGATAGCGGCGGCACAGGTCGGCGTTGTCGCGGGCGAGCGTGGTCAGCGCGTCGGCGCGCGCGAGCAGCTTGCGGTACAGCCAGCGGCGCGGGCCGCCGAAGCTGCCCCACTTGTCGAACAGCCATACGCTCTGCGCGAGCAGCAGCGGGCGCTTGCCCTGCGCGCCGGCGAGCTTGAGGATCAGCGCGGCGGCCAGATGCTCCTGCTCGGTATGCGTCCAGATCACGTCGGTCGCGAGCAGCGCCGCGCGGTTGCGCCACGCATGCACGATATCGAAGCCGAGCGCCGCCTTCAGCGCGCGGCGCGCGACGCTCACGACGCGGTTCTCGCGGCCGTCCTGCGAATAGGTCAGCCGGAATTCGTCGGATTCGGCGTGGTGATAGCCGTACAGGCAGCCGATGTCGTCGCCTTTCCGGTAGGTACGCGGATCGGCGCCGTAGAACAGATGGACGTGAACGTTCGTTGCAGCCTTCGTGGTCATGCGAGCCCTCCGGGCATGGCCGCGCGCGAGGCGCGCAGGCCGTTCAAGACGTCACCGGCGGCATCGCCGCACGATGGGGGGCAAGGTCGGTGCGACGCGCATCGCGCGCGCCGCGGCGCACCGCGCGCCAGTGCGCGAGCACGCGGGCACGCCGCGCGGTCGGCAGCGACAGCAGCACGTGCGCGAAGCCCGGATAGACGCGCGTGCCGACCAGCGTCCACCACCACCACGCGATCTCGCGCCGTACCGGCGGCAGATGCTCGCGCAGCGTCAGTTGCAGGTTGTACGCGCCGTTGCTGATCGCGTTCAGCGACGCCGCATCGCGCCGGTCGTCGTCGAAGCGCTCGGCCGGGAAATGGTCGACCGCGATCGCCGGGTCGTACAGCAGCGTCCAGCCCGCGCGCTGCACTTCCATGCTGAACGCCATGTCGTTGTGCACCTGCGCGCCGGCGCCGCGCAGCCGCGTGTCGAAGCGCAGCCGTTCGATCGCGGCGCGGCGGTAGCTCATGTTCGCGCCTTTGAGCATGTCGACGGCGCGCGCGCCGCCGACGCCGAGGTGATGGTTGCCGATGATCTTGCCCGACAGCGTGAGCTGGCCAACGAGCTCGCGCGATTCGTCGAGCAGGCGGCCCTTCTCGTGCACCCAGTCGCGCCCGCCGACCGCGCCCACGCGCGGGTCGGACAGGAACGCGGCTTCGATGCGCGCGAGCCAGTCCGCGTGCGGCGCCGCATCGTCGTCGGTGATCGCGACGATGTCGCCGTTCACCGAGTCGAGCCCCTTGTTCAGCGCGGCGACCTGGCCGGCCACCTCGACCGGCACGATGCGTAGCGGCAGCGCGCCGCCGACCGCCGGATCGGCGAGCCGTTCGTGCGTGGCGTCGTCCTCCGGGCGCGCGACGACGATCACCTCGTCGGGCAGCCGCTGCTGCCGCTGCAGCGCCAGCAGGCAGCGCGCGAGGTCGGCGGGACGCCGATAGGTCGGAACGAGCACGGAAATTTTCATCAAGGATTCTCCAGTCGGCCGGGCAGGCGCCGCTCGCGCCGGCCCGGTGTCGTGAAATGCGATCAAGCGCTCAGGTATTCGTGCACGGCCGCATAGCCGCGGCCATAGCCGCGCGCCTTCGGCGGCACGCCGTTGAAGATCCCGCCTTCCAGGTCGACCCCCGCGGTGCGCAGGCGCTTGATCGCATCGGCGATCTCGCCTTCGGTATGCATGCCCGAGCGCAGCACGAGGAACGTCGAGCCGGCCATGCGGCCGATGATGGTCGCGTCGGTCACCGCCAGCACCGGCGGCGAATCGATCAGCACGACGTCGTAGCGCTTGCCGAGCCCTTCGAGGTATTGCGGCAGGCGCGTCGACATCAGCAGCTCCGACGGGTTCGGCGGGCGCGTGCCGGCCGCGATGAACGACAGGCCCTGCACCGGCGTCTCGCGGATCGCTTCCTCGAGCGGCGACTGATCGCTCAGCAGCTCGGACAGCCCCGGCTGGACGGTCAGGCCGAAGTAGCGGTCGAGCATCCCGCGGCGCATGTCGGCGTCGATCAGCAGCACGCGCTTGCCAGAATGCGCGAGCAGCACCGCGAGGTTGACCGTCAGGAAGCTCTTGCCGATGCCCGGCGTCGGGCCGGTCAGCACGATCACGCGGTTCTTCGCGTCCATCATCGCGAACTGCATCGCGGTGCGCAGGCTGCGCATGCTTTCGACGCTCAGGTCCTTCGGACGCAGGCTCGCGAGGATCGGCCGCGCACGGCTGCCGCCCTTCTCCGCGGCCGCGTCGAGCTTCACCTGTTCGGCGCTTTGCGGCACCAGCCCATACAGCGGCAGGTTGAACGTGCGCTCGATGCGGTCGGGATCCTCGATGCCCTGGAACAGGTTGCGACGCAGGAACACGACGCCCGTGCCGAGGATCAGCCCGAGGAACACGGCGGCCGACAGGATCAGCACCTTCTTCGGCTTGACCGGCGCGCCCGGACGCAGCGCCGAATCGATGAGATGGATGTTGCCGCCCGTGCCGGCCTTCTGCACCGACAGCTCCTGCACGCGGTTCAGCAGCAGCACGTAGATGTCCTCGGCGACCTTCGCGTCGCGCTGCAGCTGGACGGCCTTCACCTCGGTCGCCGGCAGGCTGCGGAAGCGGTTGCTGAACTTGTCCTTCTCGCCCTGCAGCTCCGCGAGCTGCTGCTTCGCGGCGATCACCATCGGGTGCGAATCGGTGAAGCGCTGCGCGAGCGACGCGAGCTGCAGGCGCTGCGCGGCGATCTGCTGTTCGTACTGCACGCTGCCCTGGAGGTAGACCTTCGCCTCGTCGCTCGCGTTGATCGAGCCCGACGTGCGCTGGTATTGCGTGAGCGCGGCTTCCGCGCGTTCGAGGTCGGCCTTCAGGCGCGGCTCCTCGCCCTTCAGGAAGTCGAGCATCTTGGTCGCTTCCGCCTGCT
Organism: Burkholderia sp. BCC1047; assembly: GCF_902833155.1. Lineage (NCBI taxonomy): Bacteria > Pseudomonadati > Pseudomonadota > Betaproteobacteria > Burkholderiales > Burkholderiaceae > Burkholderia > Burkholderia sp. BCC1047. The sequence goes on from NZ_CADFEH010000017.1 coordinate 65,818, forward strand.
TCGCGACCACGTGCTGGTTCAGGTACGACTGCGCGAGCGCGTTCGCGATCGCGGCGGTCTGGTCCGGGTCCTTGCCTTCCAGCGAAATCTGCACGACGCCCGTCTGCTTGCCCTGCTCGCTCACCTGGATGCCGGCCTGGAAGCCGCTGATCGCGTCGAGATCGTTGTAGCGCACCACCGTGAATTGCGTGCCGGGGCGCGCGACGAGCTTCTGCACGAGCAGCGTCACGCCGCCGCCCTGCGCCGCTTCGCCGACGCGGCCGGCCAGCAGCCGCGTGCCGTTCTCGCCGACCAGCGAATAGGTGCCGTTCGGGCCGGCCGTCAGCGTCAGCTTCTTGCCTTCGAGCGCCGGCACGACGCTGATCGAGTCGACGTCGGCGAGCTCGCCGCCCCACGCGTACGATTTCAGGCCGAGCCACGGCCGCGACGGCTCGCCCGGCGTCGCGAGGCGCGCGGCGAGGCTGCCGAGCACCGGCAGCGTCTTCGGCGCGATCGAAAAGTTCAGCTTGAACTGCTCGACGACCGGCGTGACCACGCCGCGGCTCTTGATGATCTCGATTTCCGCGTCGGTCGGCGCCTGCTGCGGGCCGCTGTTGATCGACGCGCCCGTCTGCGTCTGCGTGAGCGCCTGCGACGTATTGTCGTTGCCCTCGACCCGCACGTGCACGTCCGCCTGGTAGACCGGCTTCGCGATGAAGCAGTAGAGGCCGGCGAGCGCGATGACCGTCACCGCGATGCCGATCAGCAGCCAGATGTCGTCCATGATCACCTGGAGCAACTGGCCGAGAACGAAGTCCTCTTCCTCGGTCTTCGCGGTCAGGTCCGCGTAGGAGTGTTTCGCTTGCGTGTTCACCATTCGTTCCCACTTGAGTGGTGCCGGGGGGCGGACGCCGCCCCGGCGGGCTATCAGCGCGTGATTTGCCGCATGTAGAAGATCGTCTGGATCGTCGGCAGCACCTGCTGCAGCACACGGTTGAACTGCACCGAGCCGGCCGTGCTGACGTAGACGACGTCGAGCGGCTGAAGCGGGAAGCGGCTCGACAGCATCAGCGCATCGGGCTGCGTCATGTCGAGGCGATACACTTCGGGCTTCGTCGGGTTGTCGCGCATGCCGCGCATCACGTAGATCTTGCGCGGGTTCGCATCGGTGTCGAGGATCCCGCCGCCCGCGGTCAGCGCGTCGGCGATGGTCAGCCTGCCCTTGAGCATCGGCACCGTGACCGGCGTCTTGACCTCGCCCATGATGAACACGCGGCTGTCGCTGCGATCCGGCACGTTGACGATGTCGCCCGGCTGCAGCATCACGTTCTGCTTCACCTCGCCGCGATCGAGCACGCCGTTCGCGTCGAGCGTGTACAGCTTGCCGTCGCGCGTCAGCCGCACGCGCTGCAGGTCGGCCTCGGCGGTCGAGCCGCCGGAGCGCGAGATCGCGTCGACGAGCGTGAGCGGCACGTCGCTCACCGCGAGCGGGCCCGGCTGCTTCACCTCGCCCGTTACCTGCACCTTCTGGCTGCGGAACGACAGCACGCGCACGTCGAGCTGCGGATTCTTCACGTAGCGCGACAGGCTGGACGCCATCTCGTCGCGGATCTGCGCGACCGTCTTGCCCGCCACGCGAATGCGGCCGACGAACGGGAAGAAGATCGTGCCGTCGGCGGCGACCGTCTGGCCGTACGGATCGGCCTGGCCCGGCAGCGCGGTCGTATACGGCTGCTGCAACGCGCCCGCGACCGATTGCGTCGTGTTGCCGCCGCTCGAGAACGACTGGCCCTGCGGCGTCGTCAGCTCCGGGTGATCCCACACGGTGACGCCGAGGATGTCCTGCGGGCCGACGCGATACGTGTACTGCGACGGATCGGTATAGCGCCCGGGCGGCAGCGGATGATCGACCTGCGCTTTCTGCAGCTGGTCCATCACCACTTTGGCGTCGATGTAATGAACCGGATAGGTTTCGGCCGCTTCCTGCCGGCCTTCGTCCTTCAGGTTCGACGAGTCGAGGTAGTTGCCGGGCGCGGTTGCACAGGCTGACAGGAAAGTCGTCAGCGCGACGGCAAGCGCCACCGGGCGCATCGGGCGTTTCAGCATAGTTTCTGTAGCCATCCTTGAACCAGACGTTCGATCAGTGAGTAGCTCTCGCGGTAGTCGGCCTCGGGGCCGCCGTGCGGGTCCGCGATCTCGGCCCCTTCCCACTTGCCGAGCAGGTGAACCTTGCCGCGCGCGAACGGATCGACCGCTTCGACGGCCGCGATCTGCCGGCGCTCGCTGACGAGAATCAGGTCGGCGTCGCGCACGATCCGGCGCGACAGCCGCCGCGAGCGATGGGTCGTCGCATCGACGCCCCGCTCGGCCAGCAGTTGCCGCATCACCGGATCGATGCCGTCGCCGTCGTTCGCGTGGACGCCGGCCGAATGAAACGTCGGGCGCGGGCCGCCGCGCGACGCGGCGTGCGACTTGAACAGCATTTCCGCCGCCGGGCTGCGGCAGACGTTCGCGTGGCAGACGATCAGGATGTTCCGGAACATGGCGTCTCGTAACGAGTGACGAAAAACGGGTTACGCGCTCGCGCGCGCGGCGCCCGGCACGCGCGCGGCGACGGCCTGGCGCGAGCCCGGCCGGCCGATCGGGTGGTACTCGATGCCCTGCTCGCTCATCGTCTCCGGCTCGTACAGGTTGCGGCCGTCGAAGATCACGGGCGCCTTCCACAGGCGGCCGAGCGCGACGAAGTCGGGGCTCTTGAACGCCTTCCATTCGGTGACGATCACGAGCGCGTCGGCGTCGCGCGCGGCCTGCGCCTCGTCGTCGACGAACGACAGGCGCTCGAGCCAGCTCGGGTGATCGGCGAGATCGAGCGCGAGCACGCGGCGCGCTTCCTGCTGCGCGACCGGGTCGTACGCGGCGACGCGCGCGCCGCGCGACAGCAGCTCGGCGATCAGCTCGCGGCTCGGCGCCTCGCGCATGTCGTCGGTGTTCGGCTTGAAGGCCAGGCCCCACAGCGCGAACGTGCGGCCGCTCAGGTCCTCGCCGAAACGCGCGACGATCTTGTCGGCGAGCACGCGCTTTTGCGTCGCGTTGACCGACGACACGGCCTTCAGGATCTGCAACGACTGGCCGTGCTCGTCGGCCGTGCGGATCAGCGCCTCGACGTCCTTCGGGAAGCACGAGCCGCCGTAGCCGCAGCCGGCGTACAGGAAGTGGTAGCCGATGCGCGGATCGGAGCCGATCCCGCGACGCACGGCCTCGATGTCCGCGCCGAAGCGGTCGGCGAGGTTCGCCAGCTCGTTCATGAACGAGATGCGCGTCGCGAGCATCGCGTTCGCCGCGTATTTCGTGAACTCGGCCGAGCGCACGTCCATGTACAGCGTGCGCTCGTGATTGCGGTTGAACGGCGCGTAGAGCTTCTTCATCAGCTCGCGCGCGCGCTCGCCCGGCACGTCGTCGTCGCAACCGATCACGATGCGGTCCGGCCGCGTGAAATCGTCGACGGCCGCGCCTTCCTTCAGGAATTCCGGATTCGACACGACCGAGAACATCTGGTCGCCGCCGCGCTTCGCGAGCTCCTCGGCAACCGCCGCGCGCACGCGCTCGGCCGTGCCGACCGGCACCGTCGACTTGTCGACGATCACCTTGAAGCCGGTCATGTAGCGGCCGATGTTGCGCGCCGCCGCGAGCACGTATTGCAGGTCGGCCGAGCCGTCCTCGTCGGGCGGCGTGCCGACCGCGATGAACTGCACGTCGCCGTGCGCGACCGCGGCCTCGATGTCGGTCGAGAAGCGCAGGCGGCCGGCCGAGCGGTTGCGCGCGATCACTTCCTTCAGGCCCGGCTCGTGGATCGGCACGCCGCCGTCGTTCAGGATGTCGATCTTTGCCTGGTCGACGTCGAGACAGAACACGTCGTGCCCGATGTCGGCGAGACAGGCGCCGGTGACAAGCCCTACGTAACCGCTGCCGATGATAGTCAGATTCATGATGTGTCGGACCCCTTGACCAATGATTCGAAATTCGGAAAACCGGAATGCCTGTGCGGCGCGTCGGTGTCAGTACGCGTTGCTGCCGGTGAAGCCTTTCCACAGCGTCAGCACGACGATCTTGATGTCGAGCCAGAACGACCAGTTCTGCATGTAGTACAGGTCGAGCTTCACGCGGCCCATCATCTTCTCGATCTGGTCGGTCTCGCCGCGATAGCCGTTGATCTGCGCCCACCCGGTGATGCCGGGCTTGATCCGGTAGCGGAACATGTAGCCCTTGACCAGATCCTTGTAGATGTCGTCGTGCGCGAGCGCATGCGGGCGCGGGCCGACCACCGACATCTCGCCCTTCAGCACGTTGATGAACTGCGGCAGCTCGTCGAGGCTCGTGCGCCGCAGGAACCGGCCGACCGGCGTCACGCGCGAGTCGTTCTTGGTCGCCTGCGTGACCTGCCCGGCCACTTCCTGGTGCACCTTCATCGAGCGAAACTTGTAGATCTCGAACTCGTGCCCGTCGATGCCCTTGCGCTTCTGCCGAAAGAACACCGGCCCGCGCGAGGTCAGCTTGATCAGCGCCGCGATCAGCACCATCACCGGCGCGAGCGCGGTGAGCGCCGCCAGCGCGAACAGCCGGTCGAACACGAACTTCGGCAGGATCCGCACGTCGGTGATCGGCGACGCCGCGAGGTTGATCGCCGGCACGCCGAGCACCTCGACCACTTCCTGGTTGAAGAACGACAGCGTGCGCACGTCCGGGATGAAGCGGATGTTCACGAAGTCGTGGCGGAACACCGTCACGATCTGGTGAATCCGGCGCTCCTCCGTGATCGGCAGCGTGAGCCACAGCTCGCTGATCGCGCGGCTGCGCACCAGCCACACCAGCGATTCGAACTGCCGCTCGATGCGCACGTCGTCGAGCGCGACTTCGCCCGGCGCCTCGCTTTCGTCGTACACGCACACCGGGTTGAAGCCGGCTTCCGGCCGCGCCCGCATCTGCGCGATCAGCCGCCGCGCCGCCGGCGTGCCGCCGACGATCGCGACCGCCTTCAGGTTGTAGCCGCCGCGGCGCAACTGCCGCAGCACGACGTGCACGCAGGTCTTCGAGCCGGCGAGCAGCGCCATCGTCACGAGCGCCCAGTAGCCGAGCCACAGCCGCGACAGGTCGCCCGACTGGTGAAAACTGAAACTCATCAGGATGCCCGCGAGCTCGACCGCGAGCCACGCGAACGCCACGCGCACCACCAGCCCGACGAGACGCTTGCCGCGCCACGACTGGTAGATGCCGATGGCCGGAAAGAACACGACGACCAGCAGGCAGTCGAACAGCACCGTCGTGCGCTGCAGGTCGCTGAGCCCGATGCTGCCGTCGTGCAACGCGGCCGCGATCAGCGCGCCCGTCACGACCATCGCGATATCGATGACTCTCGCCAGCACGCTCAACATGTCTGTTTCCTCTTCTTTGAACAGGCGTTTGCCGAACAGCGCCTTGCGCGACCCGTGCCGCACATTCGATTCAAACGTTGCATGACGCTATTGAAGCGACAAGAAAATTCATCCTCAAGCGCACAAGTATTTCGAAAAATAATCGGAAATTCTTGCCGCGATCTTTTTTAATTAAATCGGCAGGATTTCCCGAATCGGGCTCGATCGGGGATTTTTTCTGAATCTTTACGCTTTCCGCTCGCCCTTTGCAGGCGGGCGCGACAGGCCAACGCCGGGAATTATTTTTTATTTTTTTATTTGCGGCCGGTGCTACCGCGGAAAGTTCTCCCGGATCACGGCGCGGCGGATATCCGGCATTGGGTCCGGTTTTATTGTCGATTTACTTCATGCTACAACGACAGGCACTGACTTCAACCGTGGAGAGTGTCATCATGAATGTTCCGGCAGTGGTCGCCGAAACGCGCCATTCTTCTTCCGCCGCACCCGCCGTCGGCACGCCCGCCGTCGGTACCCGTCTTGCCGTGCAGCCCGTGATTCTCGCCGGCGGTTCCGGCACGCGTCTGTGGCCGATGTCGCGCGAGCGCTTTCCGAAACAGCTGATCGGCCTGCTCGGCGATCATTCGCTGCTGCAGTCCACCGCACTGCGCCTCGACGGCCTGACCGCCGATCACCCGCTGAACGACGACGTGCTGATCGTGTGCGGCGAGGATCACCGCTTCACGACCGCCGAACAGCTGCGCCTGACGGCCAAGCACGCGACCATCATGCTCGAGCCGCTCGGCCGCGACACCGCGCCCGCGCTGACGCTCGCCGCGTTGCGGCTCGTCGCCGGCGGCAACGACGCGGTGATGACCGTGATGCCGGCCGACCATGCGGTCGCGGACGTGCCGCGCTTTCACGCGGCCGTCGCGGCCGGCGTGCACTGCGCGGCGCAAGGCAAGATCGCGACGATGGGCATCGTGCCGAAGCACGCGGAAACCGGCTACGGCTATATCCGCGTCGGCGCGCCGCTCGGCGACGCCGGCACGGGCGGCCTCGACGTACGCCGCCTCGACCGTTTCGTCGAGAAGCCGCACCTCGAACTCGCGCAGCAGTACGTCGCGTCGGGCGAATACTGGTGGAACAGCGGGATCTTCATCGTGCGCGCGTCGGTCTGGCTGAAGGCGATCCGCCAACTCGAACCCGAAATCTACGCGGCCTGCGAACAGGCGGTCGCACAGGGCAAGGAAGACGGCGATTTCTTCCGCGTCGATCGCGATGCGTTCGCCGCGTCGCCGTCGAACTCGATCGATTACGCGGTGATGGAACCGCTCGCGAGCCTGCCGCAACTGTGCGAAAGCGTCGTCGTGCCGCTCGACGCGGGCTGGTCGGACGTCGGCTCGTGGGACGCGATCTGGCAGATCTCGCCGAAGGACGACGCCGGGAACGTCGGCCGCGGCCACGTACTGTTCGAAGGCGCCGACTCGACGTTCGCGCATTCGGAAAGCCGGCTCGTCGCGTGCGTCGGCACGCAGAACCTGGTCGTCGTCGAAACGCCCGACGCCGTGCTCGTCGCGGATAAATCGCGCGTGCAGGACGTGAAGAAGATCGTCGGGCACATCAAGGCGCGACAAGGCACCGAAGCGACCGATCACCGCAAGGTGCATCGTCCGTGGGGCCACTACGACTCGGTCGACACGGGCGAGCGCTTCCAGGTGAAACGCATCGTCGTGAAGCCGGGCGCGCAACTGTCGCTGCAGATGCACCACCACCGCGCCGAACACTGGATCGTCGTGCGCGGCACCGCGCGCATCACGCGCGGCGACGAAACGTTCCTGCTGTCCGAAAACGAATCGACGTACATTCCGCTCGGCGTGTCGCATCGCCTGGAGAACCCGGGCAAGATGCCGCTCGAGCTGATCGAAGTGCAGTCGGGCGCGTATCTCGGCGAGGACGACATCGTCCGCTTCGACGATACCTACGGCCGGCAGTAACGCGTCATGCAATAAAGGGCGCCGCTTCCACAGCGGCGCCCGAGCAAGGCAGACATGGAGACACGGGACTTCCGCGCGGGCATCGTCGCACACGACGGCCCGCGCGTGACACGGCAACGGCGATCAGCCCACGCGGTACGCGTATTCGCGACGCTCCGCCTGCACGGGATCGTTGCGGCTTTCCGACAACGCGCCCGCGCGACGCTCGGCGATGAAGCGCTTGATGTCCGATTCCGCGCGCGCCAGCGCCGACAAGCCGGCCAGCACTTCGCCTTGCGGCTCGCGCGCCGGTGCGTCGCTCGCACCGTGGCGATCGATCCACTGGCGTGCCCAGTCGAGCGCGTACTGCTCGGCTGCCTCGGCGTCGGTGAAGCGCGGGCCGATCAGGCCCGAGCGTTCGACCCGACGGTCGTCCTGCGAGATCTCGGCCCACGCGCGATACATCAGGTTCTGCACGGGCTGCGCGATGCCGCTGATCGTATAGCCGCGATACTCGTCGACCTGCGGCTCGGCCGCGGCGAAGTTCGCGGCCGACGCGCGCGCATGCCGCGACTCCGCGGCCGGCGCGCCGGGTACGGTAAACGACACGTCGACGCGGCCGTTCACCTGGTCGTCCGCCATCGCGCTCAGCGACGCGCCCTCGCCCTGCCAAACGTTTGCCTGCGCGCCTGGCAATTGCCACGACTCGGGGTTCTGCCAGAACACGCCGCGCAGACGGTCGTTGTCGGGCGCGGGCTCCGCGCGGCGGGCCGGCACGACGGCCTCCGGCGGCGGCGGAATATACGCGAACGTGCGCCCGCTGAACTGGGTCAGCACGTCGATCATCTTCAGCAGCGTGCCGTTCGCGAGCCACTCCTCGTAGCGACGACGGCACGTCGGCCCGGACGGATAGCGGCCGGGCAGCTTGGACCAGGCTTCGCCGGTCGTCAGGATCCAGAGCACCGCGTTCGCGACGACGCGCGGTTCGGCACGTGGACGCCCACGACGGTTCAGCCTGATGGGTTCATCGGCGATCAGCGCTGAAAGGCGAAACCACTCTTCATCGTTAAGCTCATCGAAGAACATAGTCGATCTCTCCACGCAGCCAGGCCGGGGCTGCGATTGGCGGCGCCGTCACGACACATCGCGTCGCGGGGCGGTCAGGTTGCACATTATGGTTATCCGGCGTTGTGCATACCGGGCGACACCGCACTTTCACGGTGCCGCGATTCCCGGCAATGGCGCACAAATCGCGGTCTCACTCCAATGTGGGAATTTTTGTGCACGAAGCATACCATCCTCAGGGTTTATCTCAATATGACAATGACTTAATGTTACGCACTGAAACAACCTGCCATCGGCGAGCAATCGATTTACGCTTGAATTTTTTTGCGGGATCTTTATGCCGATGGCTGCAAAGGCCCGTCTGGCGGGGCTCCGCAGCGTCTGAAGAATGCGCTGAAACGGCGGTTTCCGCCTGCTCCGACCCTAGCCGGCAAGCTCTTCCGGAGGGGTTACGGGGAATCGGTAAATCAGGGAAAAATTCGTAACAAGTTATTCACGAATCGGTAAATCATTCAATTTGACCTGAATCAAATTATCTCGATGCACAATCTTTTTATTGTTTCGCTGCGAGGAATGAAAATACGCTGACGCGGCGCGCCCACTCTGTCCCCGCATGCAAATCCGTCACGCTTGTTACATTTTCGCCGCAACCGGCAAGCGGCCGCGCCGCAGGGGCTGCGACGCGGCTGTTTCGGGTCCGAACGGAAAGGGGGAAGCCGGCTTGCGCGGCTCGCGACGGCGGCGGCGCTAGCGCAGATCGCCGGCCAGCGACGCGGTCACGTCCGCGTCGATGCGCTGCGCGGGCATCGTGTAGGCCGGATGATCGCAGCCGATCGACAGCGCCGCCCCGCCCTTGAGCGCCGCGCGCATCGGCGCATCGAACTCGAAGCGGACGAAGTGCACGGCCGACGTCTTCTCCGCGTTGTCGCGCTCGAGATCCTCGTCGGCGATCGCGTAGACGCTCGCGTGCCCGTCGACCCGCAGGTACACGCGATCCTCGACACCGATCAGCCGCGCGAGCGCCGCGCGCCGTTCGATCTCGTGCTCGTACTCGATCTGCATCGTCGCCTTCAGGTTGGTGCCGTCGGGCACCAGCGGCAGATATGCGTCGAGCTCCCCTTCGATGCCGACTTCGTCGAAGATCTTCTCGATATGCAGCATCTCGTGGATCTGATAACGGATCGTCGTCTCGTCCTCGAACAGGAACCGCAGGTGGTTGCCGAGCGCCACCGCGCGGCGGCGCTTGTACGCGACGAGCCTCGCGTGTTCGGCCTTGCGGATCTTCGCGTACGCTTCGAGCGTCAGCAGGGAGTCGCGGGTCAGCGTCATGGAAGTCCTCGTGGATGGCCGGCCGCGGCTCAGATGCCGTACGCGCGCCGCAACAGCGTCAGCGGATGCGCGAGCGGCGCCGGCGGCAGCCCGTTCTCGTCGATGCCCTGCACGATGTGATGGCCGGCGAGCGCGCAGTCGGACGACACGACGTCCGGCCGCGGCTCGGCCATCGCCTTGAACACCGGCGTGCCGATCCGCATCGCATCCGCATGAAATTCCTTCTTCACGCCGAACGTGCCCGCGTGGCCCGAGCAACGCTCGACGACGGTCACGCGCGTATCGGGCACGAGCGACAGCGCATCGGCCGTCTTGCGGCCGATGTTCTGCACTCGCGCATGGCACGGCACGTGATACGACACGCTGCCGAGGCCGGTCTTGAAATCGGTCTTCAGCAGCCCGTCGCGATGGCGCGCGATCACGTATTCGAACGGGTCCCAGAACGCGTCGGCCACCGCGCGCACGGCTGGGTCGGCGGGAAACATCAGCGGCAGCTCGCTCTTGTACATCAGCACGCAGCTCGGAATCGCGCCGATCAGCGCATAGCCTTCACGTGCGTAGCGTTCGAGCACCGGGATGTTCACCGCCTGCTTCGCGGCGACGCCGGCGAGGTTGCCTTGCTCCAGCAGCGGCATCCCGCAGCACGCTTCGCGCGTGACGAGTTCGTACGGGATCTCGTTGTGCGCGAGGATCGCGAGCAGGTCGTGGCCGATCCCCGGCTCGTTGAAATTCACGTAGCACGTCGCATAGATCGCGACCTTGCCGGGCGTGCGTTCGCCGTCGCGCACGGGCGGGTTCGCCGAGCGCTCGGCTGCGCGCCGGAACGTGCGCGGCGCGAACTCCGGCAGCCACGCGTTGCGATCGACGCCGAGCGCCGCTTCGAGCGCGTGGCGCGCGGGCGGCGTGCGGTTCACCGCGTTGATCGTCTGCGTGACGACCGGAATGCCGGCGAAATGGCCGAGCGCATCGGTATTCGACAGCACCTTGTCGCGCAGCGTCGCTTCGCCGCGCTTGTAACGCGCGGCCTTGCCGCGCAGCATCAGATGCGGGAAGTCGACGTTCCATGCATGCGGCGGCACGTACGGGCATTTCGTCATGTAGCAGAGGTCGCACAGATAGCACTGGTCGACGACCTTGCCGAACGCTTCCTTCGACACTTCTTCGACGTCGCCCATCGACGTGTCGTCGACCAGGTCGAACAGCGCCGGAAACGCGCCGCACAGCGACACGCAGCGCCGGCAGCCGGCGCAGATGTCGAATACGCGGGTCATTTCCGCATCGATCTCGGCCTGGTCGTAGAACGCTTCGGACTGCCAGTCGAGCGGATGCCGGGTCGGCGCTTCGAGACTGCCTTCCTTGTGGGGCATGGGGCGCTCCCGCATGGCGCGCATGTGCGCAAGCGCACCGCCCGCACGATGCGGGCGGCGATGAACGAACAGCCGGCCGCGTGCCGGTCGCACGGCGATGCCGTACGGCCCGCGGCGGCCCGTCAGTCGACGAGACTGTCCAGCGCCTTCGTGTAGCGGTTTGCGTGGCTGCGTTCGGCCTTCGCGAGCGTCTCGAACCAGTTCGCGATTTCGTCGAAACCCTCGTCGCGCGCGGTCTTCGCCATGCCCGGATACATGTCGGTGTATTCGTGCGTTTCGCCGGCGATCGCCGATTCGAGATTCAGCCGCGACGAACCGAACGGCAAGCCCGTGGCCGGATCGCCGACGGTTTCCAGATATTCGAGATGGCCGTGCGCATGGCCGGTTTCGCCTTCGGCGGTCGAGCGGAACAGCGCGGCGACGTCGTTCTGCCCCTCGACGTCGGCCTTCGAAGCGAAATACAGATAGCGCCGATTCGCCTGCGATTCGCCCGCGAATGCGGCCTTCAGGTTCTCTTCGGTCTTGCTGCCCTTGAGTTGAGCCATTTGCGCCTCCGTTCGAGTCGGCGCGGCCGCGTGCGACGCCGGGCCGATCAGATATGTGGGGAACGATGCGTGCGGCGGGCGCGCATCGTGCTCTTCAATCTAGGCGCTCGCGTTCGCATCACCCAATAGGCTTTTTCAATGCGGGCGATAGTGTCGGGGGCGGTGTGCGGCGGATGGCGGGAAGACGGCGCCATGCGGTGCGCGGGGAGCGGACGGGACGACGGGCATTGTGCGGCGCGCGGCGGCGCCGCGCTCGTCATGCGTCACGCATCCATCGCGCGCTTCAGCAGCAATTCACGCTCACGCTCGTTGCGCGTCAGTTCCGCCGCGCGGCGGAATTCCAGCTTCGCCTCGTCGGCGCGGCCGAGCTTCGCGAGCAGATCGCCGCGCACGCTCGGCAGCCAGTGATAGCGCGCGAGCGCCGGATCGTCGCGCAGCACGTCGACGAGTTCGAGCGCCGCGGCCGGCCCGAACGCCATCCCCACCGCGACCGCGCGATTCAGCTCGACGACCGGCGACGGCGCGACTTCGGCGAGCGCATCATACAGCGCGACGATCTGCGCCCAATCCGTGTCCGCCGCGTGCCGCGCCCGCGCGTGACACGCGGCGAGCGCGGCCTGCAGCGCATACGGCCCGCGCACGCCGCCGAGCTTCGTCGCCCGCTCCAGCGCCGCGAGGCCGCGCCGGATCAGCAACGGATCCCAGCGACTGCGGTCCTGGTCGAGCAGCAGCACGGGCCGGCCCTGCGCGTCGACGCGGGCATGCATGCGCGACGCCTGCAGTTCCATCAGCGCGACGAGCCCGAGCACTTCGCTTTCGTCCGGCGCGAGCCCGGCCAGCACGCGGCCGAGCCGCAACGCCTCGTCGCACAGCGCCGGACGCATCCAGTCGTCGCCCGCCGTCGCCGCATGGCCTTCGTTGAACACGAGATAGATCACTTCGAGCACCGACGCGAGCCGCGCGGGCCGCGCATCGGCGGCCGGCACCTCGAACGGCACGTGCGCGGCCGCGAGCGTGCGCTTCGCGCGCACGATCCGCTGCGCGATCGTCGGCTCCGGCGTCAGGAAGGCGCGCGCGATCTCGCCCGTCGTCAGGCCGCCGAGCAGCCGCAGCGTCAGCGCGACGCGCGCGTCGGTCGACAGCACCGGGTGGCACGACGTGAAGATCAGCCGCAGCAGATCGTCGCCGATGTCGTCGTCGCGCGCGTCGGCGAGCGCATCGGCGATGTCGGGGACGACGTGCGCTTCGAGCGCGTCCATCTCGTGGCCGAGCTGGTCGCGCTTGGCCGCATGAAGCGACTCCTGCCGGACCCGATCGAGCGCGCGACGCTTCACGGCCGTCATCAGCCAGGCGGCCGGGTTGTCGGGCACGCCGTCGACGGGCCAGTGCTCGAGCGCCGCGACAAGCGTGTCCTGCGCCAGTTCCTCGGCCACGCCGACGTCGCGCACCACGCGCGCGGCGCGCGCGATGATCTTCGGCGCCTCGATTCGCCAGACCGCTTCGATCGCACGATGCGTCGCCTCATGCGTCACGACGCCTGCCCCTGGGCGGACGCCTCCAGCGGCATGGCCATCAGTTCCCACGTGTGGCCGTCCGGATCGGTGAACCCGTGGCCGTACATATTCGGGTACTCGCGCGGCGCCTGCGGCGCGGCCCCGCCGGCCGCCAGCGCCTTCGCGACGAGCGTGTCGACTTCGGCGCGGCTGTCGCACGACAGGCACGACAGCACCTGGATGTGCGTCGCCGGATCGATGATGGTCTTGTCGGTGAAGGTCTGGAAAAACGGCCGCACGAGCAGCATCGCGAAGATCGTGTCGCTGATCTTGATGCAGGCGGCCTGCTCGTTGGTATAGGCCGGCACGACCTCGAAGCCGAGCGCCTGGTAGAACGTCTTCGCGCGCGGCAGGTCGGCTACCGGCAGGTTGATGAAAACCATCTTGTGCATGACGGGTGCTCCCGGTGAGATTGGATTCAGGCGTGGCTGCGGCCGACGTGAAGATCGCGGAACCGCTCGACCGCGTCGCTCGGCGTCAGGTCGTCGAGCTCGAACAGCGGCCGCACCTCGATCTCGCAATCGAGCTCGGCGCCGAACGGCGCGGGGAACCGGCGCGTCCATTCGAGCGCCTCGTCGCGCGAGCGCACCTGGATCAGCGTGTAGCCGGCGATCAGTTCCTTCGTTTCGGCGAACGGGCCGTCGATCACCGTGCCCTTGCCGCCCGTGTAGCGCACGCGCCAGCCGCGGGCGCTCGGCCTCAGGCCGTTGGCGTCGAGCAGCACGCCGGCCTTCGCCAGTTCCTCGTGATAGACCGTCATCGCCTCGACCAGCCGGTTGTCCGGCAACGCGTCAGATTCGCTGACGGCATTCGCCCGGATCATGATCATGAATCGCATCGTTCACTCCTTGTCGTCGGTGAAAGGCGGCGCCCGTTCCGCGGCGCCTTACCCGGACGACGGGCGGAAGACGGCCGGATCGACACGCGCCACGACAAATCAGGGTAAATACCGAGTCGTGACACTCACAGAAAGCACGGGCCGACCGCGCGCACCTCGACCGTGCACCATTGCGCGGCCGGGCACTGGCGCGCGATTTCGATCGCTTCCTCGCGCGTGTCGACGTCGACGAGGAAGAAGCCGCCGACCATCTCCTTCGCCTCCGCGAACGGCCCGTCGAGCAGACGCGTCTCGCCGTCGCGCACCTGCACGCGCGTGCCGCGCTCGGATCGCTCCAGCGACTCGACGCCGCGCAGCACGCCGCGCGCCTTCAGCGACTCGGCGAATTCGACCATCCGCGCATAGAGCGCCTGGCCTTCGTCGAGCGTGCGCTCGGCGCGCTGTTCGGTCGGTTCGACAATCAACAGCATGTAAGACATGGATTTCTCCTGTGGGAGCGGGGTGCGGCGGCATGCAGCGGACGAGCGGGACACGACGCCCGGTGCGAAAGCGTAACAGCCGCGGGGCGGCTTGCCGCATCGTTGGCCAACCGGCAATGGCCGAACGGCCAATTCGCCCGCAGCCTGACATTTTGCCTTCAAGATGCGGTCCCGAACTGTCGGATTTTCATCCTGTGGACCGTCCCATGTCACGCCCGCTCCCCCTGCTTGCCGTCGCGCTGTTCGTCGCGCTGTTCGTCGTGTCGTCCGCCTTGCTGTCCGTGGCCTTCTGCGCGCGGCCGACCCCCGCCGCGCTGCCAGTCGGCAGCGGTTGCGGCGGCCCCGCCACGGCGATCGCCGAGATCCGCCGCGCCGGCGGTCCGTCGCGGCTTGCCGGGCAAACGACGTCGATCGAAGCGGTCGTCACCGCGGCGTTCGGCGGCGCCGACGGCCTCGGCGGCTTCTTCGTCCAGCAGGCCGACGCGCAACGGCAACACCGGCCGGGCGTTCCGGAAGGCCTGTTCGTCTACGCACCGGATGCGCGCGCAGAACCCGGCGATCTCGTGCGTCTGACCGGCAAGGTCGACGAGAAATACGGCCGGACGCAGCTCACGCTGTCGGGCCGCGTGGCCGTCTGCGCACGCGGGCAGACGGTCACGCCGGCCGCGCTCGCGCTGCCGGTTGCGTCGCCCGCCGTCCTCGCCGCGCACGAAGCCATGCGCGTACGCCTGCCGCAAACGCTGACGGTCAGCGATACCTACGAACTCGGCCGCTACGGCAGCATCGTGCTGAGCCACGGCCGGCTGCGCGTGCCGACCCAGGTCGCGCCGCCGGCCGACGCTGCCGCGCAGGCAGCGGCCAACGCATTGAATCGCCTCGTGCTCGACGACGGTTCGAACCGCCGCAACCCGGCGACCGTCCGCTATCCGCCGCCCGCGCTGAGCGCCGCCAACACGCTGCGCGCGGGCTACACGGTACGCGGCGTCGAAGGCGTGCTCGAGTTGCGCTACGGCACATGGCGGCTGCAACCGGTGGCCGGCGCGGCGCCCGTATTCGATGCCGCCGCGAACCCGCGCACCGCGGCGCCGGCCCGGCATCCCGATGCCGACGTGCGCATCGTGTCGTTCAACGTCTTCAACTATTTCAACGGCGACGGCCGTGGCGGCGGATTCGACGCGCCGGCCAACCGCGGCGCGAAAACACCCGCCGCGTTCGCGCGGCAGGAAGCGAAGATCGTCGCGGCGTTGCGCGCGCTGCGCGCCGACGTGATCGGGCTGATGGAAATCGCGAACAACGGCCACGGCGACGCGAGCGCCATCCGTCGGCTCGCCGCGCAACTCGGCGACAGCTGGCGCGCGGTCGATCCCGGCACCGCGCGCCTGGGCCGCGACGCGATCGCGGTCGCGCTGCTGTACGACAGCCGCACGATCGAGCCGGTCGGGCGCGCCGCCACCGTCTCGCTCGGCGGCCGGCACCGCCCGCCGCTCGCGCAGACGTTCCGGCGCATCGGCGGCACGCGTGCGTTCACGGTCGCGGTCAATCACCTGAAGTCGAAGAACTGCCCGCATGCGAGCGGCGCCGATCTCGACCAGTCGGACGGCCAGGGCTGCTGGAATGCGGCGCGCACGCGGGCGGCCGCACGCGTCGCCGACTGGCTCGCCACGTCGCCGACGGGCGTCGCGGCCGACGGCGTGCTGCTGATCGGCGATCTGAACAGTTATGCAAAGGAAGACCCGGTCCGCACGCTCGAAGCGCGCGGCTACGCGAACCTGGTTGCGCGCTTCGTCGGCGATGCTGCGTACAGCTACGTATTTCGCGGCGAAGCCGGCAATCTCGACCACGCGCTCGCCACGCCGCCGCTCGCCGCGCGCGTGAAGGCCGTGCGGTTCTGGCACATCAATGCGGACGAACCGGTCGCGCTGCAATCCGTGCCCGATTACAAAACGCGCACGCGACGGTCGGCTTATTACGCACCGGACGCCTACCGCTCGTCGGACCACGATCCCGTCGTCATCGACGTCGCACTGAACGATAGCGGCCGACCGCCGGCATCAGGCACGAATCGTGCGCCTCGACCGGGCGTCGAGTAGTGCATTTGCATCAGCGCTCAACCTGCAATGGCACTATTTACCTGATGCCCGTGGCGGCGCCATATTTACCGCACCTTCACTGCGATCCGCTGCTCGACACGCTGTATCGCCCCGACGCGCGAAATTTTTTCAACCGCTGCGCCGCCCCGCGCGACGGGGTTTCCCGGCGATCCTGCCGACGAATTGAAAATTTGTCTCGAAACTCAATGGGATCAAGTGAATCACATCAGTTGCAGCGATTCGTCTTATCTTCAAATTGCCTGGAATCAAAGGAGGATAAACACCATGGCGCTTACCGACTCGATCGAACACCGCGGGCTGTCCGATATCCGTCGCACCGGCCGGCGCGTGGGCCGCACGACGCGCGCGGCTGCCCGCGATCTGCATGCCGACGTGACCGACGATCTGCGCGGGCTGGTCGACGAACTGGAAGATCTGCTGAAAAACGACGGCGATGGCGATATCGCCGCGCTGCGCAAGCGCGTGCAATCCCGCCTCGATGAAGCACGCGGCGCGCTCGACTATGCGTCGGGCAGCGCGGCCGCCCGGCTGCGCGATTCGGCCGAACGCGTGTCGCAGGTCGTGCACGAGAATCCGTGGCAAACCGCCGGCGTCGTCGCGGGCCTTGCGTTCGTTGCGGGCCTGCTCCTTTCCCGCCGTTGAACGGGGCGGCGTGTACCGCCGCCCGCCTCGCCCGTCACCCATCAGACAACGAAGGAGAAACGCCATGCAGAAATCCCTCGCCATGAAAGCCGCCGCCGCCGTGATGCTCGGCAGCCTCGCCCTCGCCGGTTGCACGACCACGTCCGGCAAACCCGATAGCGCCGCGGCCAGCGCGTCGAAGCGCGAGTCGATCGACGCCAGCGTGAATGCGACGCTGTCGCGCCTGTATTCGACGGTGCCCGGCTCGCGCGACCTGGTCTCGAAAGCACGCGGCGTCCTTGTGTTCCCGAATGTGCTGCAAGCCGGCTTCATCGTCGGCGCCCAGTCCGGCAACGGCGCGCTGCGCGTCGGCGGCAGCACCGTCGGCTACTACAACACGTCGTCGCTGTCGGTCGGCCTGCAGGCCGGCGCGCAATCGAAGGCGGTCGTGTTCCTGTTCATGACGCAGGATGCGCTCGACTCGTTCCGCAAGTCGGACGGCTGGTCGGCCGGCGCCGACGCGTCGGTCGCGGTCGTGAAGGTCGGCGCGAACGGCGCGGTCGACTCCAACACGGCTACCGCACCGGTGGAAGTGCTGGTCCTGACCAACGCGGGCCTGATGGGCGACCTGTCGGTGAACGGCACGAAGGTCACCAAGCTCAATATCTGACGATCCGGCACGCGGCCTCGCGCCGCGTTCGCTTCCCGGCAGCGCCGCGGCCCCGGCCGCGGCGTTTTCGCATGTGTCTCACGCAGCGGCTATGATGGCGGCACCTTTGCGGGCATACTCCGCATGGGCCGCCCGGCCGCGCATTGCGCCGCGAACCTGACGTTCGCGAACCGATCACGCGCAGGGCAACGAGATTCAATCAAACCACGCATCAATCTGCGCGAATGTACCCATGGATAGCGGACACGATCACCAAAAATTCTTCTACTTCCTGCTGTTCGCGGTCACCGTCGGACTCTGCTGGATCCTCGCGCCGTTCTCCGGCGCCGTCTTCTGGGGCACCATTCTCGCGATCCTGTTCCAGCCCGTGCAGCGCTGGCTGGCCGCACGCTTCGGCAAGCGGCGCAATCTGGCCGCGCTCGTCACGATGTCGCTGATCATCCTGATCGTGATCCTGCCGCTCGTGTTCGTCACGGCCACGCTCGTGCAGGAAATCGCGTACGTGTACCAGGAGCTCAAGGATGCGCAGCCGAATTATTCGCAGTACTTCCATGACATCATCCATGCGTTGCCGACGTCGATCCAGAACCTGCTGCAGAAATACGGGCTGACCAACATCCCGGGCATCCAGAAGAAGCTGACCGACGGCGCCGCGCAGATCAGCCAGTTCGCGGCCACCCAGGCGCTCAGCATCGGCCAGAACACGTTCCAGTTCGTCGTGAGCTTCGGCGTGATGCTGTACATGGTGTTCTTCCTGCTGCGCGACGGCGGCGAGATCGGCCGCCGCGTGCGCCGCGCGCTGCCGCTCGACGAAGAGCACAAAAACCTGCTGCTCGCGAAATTCACGACGGTCGTGCGCGCGACCGTGAAGGGCAACATCGCGGTCGCGCTCGTCCAGGGCGCGCTCGGCGGGCTGATCTTCTGGATCCTCGGGATCGAGGGCGTCGTGCTGTGGGGCGCGCTGATGGCGTTCCTGTCGCTGTTGCCCGCGATCGGCGCGAGCCTCGTGTGGGTGCCGGCCGCGCTCTACTTCCTGATGATCGGCGCGGTATGGAAGTGCGTGATCCTGGTCGCGTTCTGCGTCGGCGTGATCGGCCTCGTCGACAACCTGCTGCGCCCGATCCTCGTCGGCAAGGACACGAAGATGCCCGACTGGGTCGTGCTGATCTCGACGCTCGGCGGGATGGCGCTGTTCGGCATCAACGGCTTCGTGATCGGGCCGCTCGCCGCCGCGCTGTTCATGGCGAGCTGGGACATCTACGCGCGCGCCGAACAGGGCGAATGACGCGCGGCCGGCCGGCGATCCGCATGCGTGCGGACCTCGCCGGTCAAGGATGACGGATATGGATCACGACGGGCGCCACGGCGCCCGTTGCTTCATCCGAAGCAACGGTCATCACGCCGCCGTACGGGCCGACGCGATGAACGCGGCCCGGCGTCAGCCATGTGCAACTGCGGCCGGATTGATCGAACTCAGCGCGCTCGATACGCGCCCGCGGCCCGATCCGACAGGCGAGACACCCCCGTCACGCGTCCGGATCGACGCGCAGCACCAGCTTGCCGCGATGGTCGCCGTCGAACAGGCGATTCAGCACGTCGGGCGCGTTTTCAAGACCGTCGGCCACGGTTTCCTCGGCCTTGAGCCGACCGTCGCGCAGCCAGCCCGCGAGCGTCTGCACGGCTTCGCGGCTCTTGCGGTAGTCGAGGATCAGGAAGCCGCGCATCGTCAGCCGCTTCGAGATCAGCACGCCGACGTCGTCGGACGCGCGGCCGCTGTTGTAGTTCGAGATCACCCCGCACAGCGCGACGCGCCCGCCGATCACCATCCGCGACAACACCGCGCGCATCACCTCGCCGCCGACGTTCTCGAAGTTCACGTGCACGCCGTCCGGCGTCGCCGCCTTCAGTTGCTGGCGGAAATCGTCGGCCTTGTAGTCGACGGCCGCGTCGAAGCCGAGCGTCTCGGTCAGGTAGCGGCACTTGTCCGCGCCGCCCGCGATGCCGACCACCCGTGCGCCGTGGATCTTGCCGATCTGCCCGGCGATCGAGCCGACCGAGCCGGCCGCCGCCGACACGACCAGCGTTTCGCCCGGCTGCACCGGCGCGATGTCGGTCAGCCCGTAGTACGCGGTCAACCCGCTCATCCCGCACGCGCCGAGCAGCGTCGGCAGCGGCAGGCCCGACTGCGCGGGCAGCTTCACGAGCTGCGCGGCCTGCTCGGCCGGCACGACCGCGTAGTCCTGCCAGCCGACGAGCCCCTGCACGAGGTCACCCTCCGCGAACCCCGCGTTACGCGACGCGATCACGCGGCCGATCCCGAGCGCGCGCATCACCTCGCCGATCGCGACGGGCGGCAGGTACTGCGGCACGTCGCTCATCCATACGCGGTTGGTCGGGTCCATCGACAGATACAACACGCGCACGAGCACCTCGCCGTCGGCGAGCGCCGGCACCGGCGTCTCGACGAGCGAAAAATGTTCGCGGCCGACCCGCCCTTCCGGGCGCGTCTTCAATAGCAGCTGGCGGTTCACGGGTGTCGACATGCTGTTCTCCTCCAATCGTTGTGGTTCGGGATGCGCGTCAGACCGCGCACATGCCGCCGTCGATCACGAGTTCGGCGGCCGTCACGAAGCGGCTCTCGTCGGACGCGAGATACACGGCCGCATGCGCGACGTCGTCCGGCTCGCCGAGCCGGCGCAGCGGAATGCCGCGCGCGAGCTTGCGCGTCGCGTCGCGTTCGCCGAGCGACTGGAACAGCGGCTCGACGATCCCCGTGCGGATGAACGCCGGGTGAATCGAATTGCAGCGCACGTCGATCTCGCGGCGCGCGCAATCGATCGCGACCGACTTCGTCAGCGACGCGACCGCCGCCTTCGATGCGTTGTACGCGGTGAAATCCGGTTCGACCTTGAACGCCGCGACCGACGAAATGTTGATGATCGATGCGGGATGGCTCTCGGCCAGATACGACAGCGCATGCTTGCAGCCGAGCACGATGCTCTCGACGTTGATCGCCATCACGCGGCGCCATTCGTCCAGCTCGATTTGCGCGGGCGAGCCGATCGAGCCGACGCCCGCATTGTTGACGAGCACCGACAGGCCGCCCATCGCATCGGTCGCCTGCACGAGCAACGCCTGCCAGCGCGCTTCGTCGCGCACGTCCTGGGTCGCGGCGAACGCGACCGGCGTCGCGTGGCCCGCGTTGAGCTCCTGCGCGAACGCGTCGAGCACCGCCGCTTCCGCGATATCGGTCACGAACACGCGCGCGCCCTGCTCGACCATCCGGCGCGCGATCGCGCGGCCGAGGCCGCCCGCGGCGCCCGTGATGTATGCGCACTTGCCGGCGAGGCGCGGAGAAACGATTGTCATGTGTCTGCTCCTGTCTTGAATCGTCGTCGCGGAACGCTGCCGCGACCGGGTGTGCGTGCTTTCCGCGCCTTCAGTGCCGCTGCCGGCCGACGTGCGCCGATGGCCGGTGCGCCGACATGACGACGCGCCACACGGTTTCCGCGAGTATATCGAGACGAACGCGACGCACGCGTGCCCGGCCGGGCAGGCTGTCCGCGGTTGAACGACAGCCAGCGTACGCGAGTGCACCCGATCGATGAAATGAATATTCGTTATGCCCGGTCATAGACAGCGTTGATGACTCGCGCATACCGGCACCGACGTGCGAGTCCACGCGCGCCGATCGAGCGGACTGGCGAGCGGGTCGATTTTCGGGATGCCGGGCGTTGCGTCCGCACAACCGGGGAAAGCAATCGGGGAAATGAACCGGCGTGACATCGTGCGACCCGCCGGAAAACCGGAAAACGCCGGACGAACCCCAGCGGCAGAAAGGCGGCGCCGGCGCACCCGCCATCGGCACCGGTCAGAACCGGTCGTCCGACGGCGCGCGCACGAACGCGCAGAGCTGCGGCGAATGCGTGTCGATCATCTGCTGGAACGGCGCGCGGTGCCCGTACGCGATGCCCGACACCAGCAGCAGGCACGCCGCCGCGACGCGCGGCGAGAACGCGCGCTGCCGCACGCCGTCGTAGCCGCGCAGGAACACCAGCGCGACCAGCGCGCCGAGCATCCAGCCGGCGACGACTTCCGGCACGGTGTGCGAATGATCGAACACGCGCGCGACGGCCGTGATCGCGCCGACGGCCAGTCCGGTCGCGATGCCGGGCGCCCTGCCCGGCCGGAACGCCTGCCACAGCATCGACAGCGCGACCGTCCACACGGACGTCGACAGCATCGTATGGCCGCTGATCACGCGGAAATCGAATTGCGGAAGCTCGATCCCGCATCCGGCATAGAGAATCTTCGTCGCGCCGACGACGCCCATGCCGGCGGCCAGCAGCACGCCCCAGCGGGCGGCGAGGCGCCAGTCGGTCAACACGAGCCATGCCGCGCAGGTCAGCGCGATCGGCAAGGTCAGCGCGGCATCACCAATATTGCTGATGTCACTCCACATAACGGACTTCGAGGACAATCGAAAGGCCGCAGTTTACCGCATGCGCGCCGCACGCCTGTGTCAGCCTGTGACAGGCTGTATCAGCCCGCGACACCGGTAATCAGCAGCAGGTTCGTGCCGGTGATCACGGCGAACAGCGCCCAGGCGGCCACCTGCATCCCGCGGCCGATCGCGTGGTCGCCCATCGTGTTGCGGTCGCTGACCGAGCGGATCAGCGGCCACATCGCGAACGGCAACTGCAGGCTCAGCAGCACCTGGCTCCAGACGAGCAGTTGCCCGACCGAGCCGTCCCCGAGCCACAGCACGCCGATCAGCGCCGGCACGAGCGCGAGCCCGCGCGTGATCAGCCGGCGCTGGTAGCACGGGATCTTCGTATGCAGGAAGCCGTCCATGATGACCTGGCCGGCGATCGTGCCGGTCAGCGTCGAGCTCTGCCCGGATGCGAGCAGCGCGATGCCGAACAACAGCGCGGCCGCGCCGCCTGCGATCGGCGTGATCAGCCGGTACGCCTGTTCGATGTCGGTCACGTTGTGCTGGCCCGTCGCATGAAACGCGGCGCCCGCGACGACGAGGATCGCCGCGTTGACGAGCATCGCGACGAACAGCGACACGCAGGTATCGATGCGCACGAGCCCCAGCGTGTCGCGGATCACGCCGCGCGCGCCGCCGACCACATGCCGCGTCTGCACGACCGACGAATGCAGGTACAGGTTGTGCGGCATGATCGTCGCGCCGACGATGCCGAGCGCGAGCACGATCGCGTCCTTGCGGTCGTGGCCCGGGTCGCCCGGCACGAGCCCGCCGATCACCGCGTGCCAGTCGGGCGGCGTGATCGCCACCTGCGCGACGAAGCAGAACGCCATCGTCGCGATCAGCCCGAGCACGATCGCCTCGATCTGCCGGAACCCCTTGCCCTGCAGGCCGAGCACGATCACCGTGTCGAGCGCGGTGAGCACGACGCCCCACGCGAGCGGCACGCCGAGCAGCAGCTTGAACGCGAGCGCGCAGCCGAGCACTTCCGCGATGTCGCACGCGATGATCGACACTTCGGCGGTGATCCACTGCACGACGCGGCCGAACCGGCCGTAGCGGTCGTAGCTGGCCTGCGCGAGATCCTTGCCCGCGACGAGGCCGAGCCGCGCCGCGAGCATCTGCAGGAAGATCGCCGCGAGGCTCGAGAACGCGACGACCCACAGCAGCGAATAGCCGAACTGCGAACCCGCCTGGATATCGGTCGCCCAGTTGCCGGGATCCATGTAGCCGATCGCGACCAGCAGGCCGGGGCCGAAGAAACGCTTGAGCTTCTGCCAGCGCGGCGCGGCCGCGTCGATCGTGATGCTGCCCTTTACTTCCGACGGGCAGAAAGGGGCGGTGGCGGTAGAGGGGAGGAAGGGCATGGAAACCGGGAATCGAGGTCGCGACACGACGATTCTACGGGTATCCGTCCCGTTTTCCCGCGCGCGGTCGCGCACGCGTCGCATTCCGCCCCGTCGCCGTCGCAGCACGCGGCGGCCGGCCCGTCATCCGGGTCGGGCGACGCCGCGCCGTGCGCGAGGATTTTTTCCCGCTCGGCGACGCGAAATTCGGTCGGCGACATCAGCAGGCGCTGGCGAAACAGCTTCGCGAGCCGCTCGCCGCTGCCGAACCCGGTGCGCCGCGCGACCTTGTCGGCCGGCAGCGTCGTATGGATCAACATGTGGCACGCCCGCTCGAGCCGCACGTGCTGGACGAACTCGGTCGGCGTCACGCCGATTTCCTTCTTGAAGCGTCGCAGGAAATTGCGCTCGCTCATCGCGGCCGCCTGCGCGGCGTTCGCGATCGAGATGCGGTTCACGCTCTGCGCGCGCAGCCGCTGCGCGGACATCCGGATCGACGGGCTCGCGCTCAGTTCGCGGAACGCCCACATCGACTGAACATAGCGCTGCTCGACCGGCCGCGCCATGTTGCTGGCGATCTCCCGCGCGGCGCCATCGCCGAGGTCCGCGCGGAACATGTCGAGCGCGGCGGCAAACACGTCGGTCTCGCCGGCCCGCGATTCGATCGTCGTGGCGGCGCGGCGCCGGGCGCTGCCCGGCCGCACGTCGATCGACGACGACGGCCGCTGCGTGGCGGCGAGCGCGGGCAGATCCATCGCGTCGACGATCCAGCGCGCATGCTGGCGAATGTCGGCCAGGCGCCGTTGCAATGCGTCGTCCCAGTTGACGGCCGCGCGGTCGCCATGAAGATGAAAGAACGCGAGCGCACGGCGGCTGTGTTCGTCGCCGAGCGGATCGGCCGCGATTCGCACGCCGGACGACGACTGCAACAGTCCCCCGTTTTCGGATACGTACTTGAGCTGGTAATCCACGCCGTACCCATGCAGGCGATTCGCCAGGTTGAAGGCCTCGCCGAGACGCGCGGCCTGGGCCAACGAAAACCCCGTACTCAAATAGATAATGACCCACCGCTGATCTGCTGCATTCACTGGCCAAGCCCCCGACTTGTTCGACTTCTTCTAATACCGTCGAACTGTCAGGCTTATATTTGGTTTGAATGCGTGCGACAGGACGGCTATCCCGAAATATGAAGCGACGGCATCTTAGCCGAACGGGTAGTGCCTTTGGCGCGAAATGGCCGACGGGGACAGCATGATGGCGGATTACTACAGGCTGCCGCATGCCGCTGGTATGCCGATACAGAATCGCGTATGCGATGCGGCCGATTATTGCAGCCGTCATGCTTAATGACGTGCGTGTTCGATTGCGTTACATCGGCAAAGCGAACGCTCGCGTATCGACGCGAACGGCATCGACGTGCATCGAACGCGTGCGAACGCATCGCCGCGCTCGTGCGCAGCAGCGCCGGCATCGCCGACGCGTAGCGCGCTGCGCGCGCCCGCGCGGCCGGAACGGTATGCTGACGGCTGCACGCCGCCACGCGGCGCCCGCTTTCCTTTATTTGCCTCCCGGAGACCTGCCATGTCCCTGATCCACGCCGCCGCCGTCCTCGATGCCGACGCGCCCGACTACGTCGTCCAGTTGCAGGCCGGCACGCATGCGCTGACCGGCGACGAAGCGCCGCGCGAAGGCGGCCAGGATCGCGGGCCGGCGCCGTACGAGTTCGTGCTGGCCGGGCTCGCGCAATGCACGGCCGCGACGCTGCGCATGTACATGCAGCGCAAGACGTGGCCGGCCGCGCGCATCGCGGTGCGCACCGAGCTGCATGCCGATCGCGAAGGCGTGCAATACGTGCGCCGCGTCGTGACGCTCGACGGTGCGCTCGACGACGCGCAACGCCAGCGTCTCGCGGAAATCTGCGAGAAAACCCCGGTGACGCAGTTCATCAAGCGCGGCACGCGGATCGACACGACGCTGAACTGACGCACGCGGCAGTCCGCACGCACTGCCGCTTGAAAGCTTGAAAAACGAAACGGGCGGGCCGCGCATTCCGGCGCGACCCGCCCGTTCGTCGATCCCGCCCGGCGCTTACAGTCCGAGCGCGGCGAGGTCCAGCTTCCCGTCCTTCATCGGCGGGCACCAGAAATACGCGCCCGACAGCGGCCGCGTGAAGCGGAACAGGCCGTCGACGATCCCGTCTTCCGCGCCGCTCATCCGGCGCATCTGCACGTCGAATGCGCGGAACGAGCAGCCGAACGCGACGAAGTACAGGCCCGCCCGGCGCGTGTCCGACCACGGCGACGAACGGCGCAGCATGAACGCCTCGGGCGCGAAGCTTTCCTGCGCGGTGCGCTTCACGTGCGCGAATTCGGGCGCGTCGTCGAGTTCCTCGTTGTCCGAACGGCGACGCCCGATGATGTGGTCCATGTCGCCCGACGGAATGCGCTCCATCTGGTCGAAGTCGTGCACCCACTGCTGCACCGCGACGAAGCTCGAGCCGTCGAGCCCCGCGCCCTGCCCCGTGACGATCGCCGCGGCCACCGCGTCGTCGCCTTCCGGGTTCTCGGTGCCGTCCTCGTAGCCGGACAGGTCGCGATCGTTCGAATAGCGGAAGCCGTCGACGGCCTCCTGCAGCGCGAACGCCGGCGCGAGCGCGCGTTCGATCGCCCGCGCGCGCAGCACGATTTCGCCGCGGTCGTCCGAGCGCAGCCAGACCCACACGTCGGCCGGCGTCATCGGCAGCGTACGGTCGTTCACCGAGAACGCCGGATAGTCGGTCAGGCCCGGCACCGGGTGCCCGAGATAGGCGGCCAGCGCGTGTCCGAAACCGACCACCGTGTCGCGTCCGTCGACGATCTCGCGCAGCGCGGCCAGCGCCGCGGCGATATTGCCGTCGTTCGACATCGTGAAAGTGAGGTATCGGGCTACCGTATCGATCGGAGCCAGGATGCCTTGCTGAACGTCGCTCATCGTTTCCTCGGGAATGGTTCGGAGTGAATCCGGGCGGCCGCGCGTCGTCGCGCGCCGCGGACGCGGAAGTGTAATCGATGCGCGCACCGGCTCCGCACCCGCCATCGCACAACGTACGCGAAAAGGGGCCAAAACCCGGAATACTCACCGTATCGACGCAGCAACGCCGCATTCGTCAGACGTTGCGGCGCGCGCGACTGTCCTGATAAAATCAGTGCACGTCTTTTCGGCGTCCTTTCATTCAACCGTTCACTTCAGGGAGGTGCAGATGTTCCGAATGCCAGCAACCTTCCCGAACGTGGTCTCGCGGCGCAGCTGATCCAGCCCGCCGTCCGCGCCGGCTCCCGAGTTTTCCGCTAACCCGTCAGCCGCGCTTTTCCCGACAGCCCGTTTCGTTCCGCCCCGCGTGTGTCGCGCGGCCCGGCTGTTGCGTTTTCGACGTTCTCCGAACCGGAAAGTCCCGTCGCGCGATGCGCCGGGCAACGATACATGACCAGAAAAACCTCCCATCTGGGCGGCCACGCATTCCAGGCCGTCTTCGGCTTCACCATCCGTTACTGGCGCAAGCAGCCGGCGCGCATCGCCACGGTCGCGAGCCTCGCGCTGCTCGCCGCGCTCGCCGACGTCCTCACGCCGCTGTTCGCCGGCCGCCTCGTCGACGCGCTGTCGACCGGCCTGACCGACCGCGCCGCCGCGTGGCATTCGGCCCTCGTCGCGTTCGGCACGCTCGCCGCGCTCGGCATCGGCGCGACGGTGCTGCGCCAGGGCGTCTACCTGAACATCATCACGCTCACGCTGAAGATGATGAGCGAGATCGCCGCTGCGTCGTTCCACCGCGTGCAGCGCTTCTCGACCGACTGGCACGCGAACAGCTTCGCGGGCTCGACCGTGCGCAAGATCACGCGCGGGATCTGGGCGCTCGATCTGCTCAACGATACCGTGCTGATCGCGCTGCTGCCGTCGGTCGCGATGCTGGTCGGCGCGACCGTGCTGCTCGGCACGCACTGGCCGGTGATGGGGCTCGTCGTCGGCGCGGGTTCGCTGCTGTACATCGCGGTGACGGTCGCGGTGTCGCTCGGCATCGTCGCGCCGGCCGCCCGGCTCGGCAACCTGTGGGACACGCGCATGGGCGGCGCGCTCGCCGATGCCGTCAGCTGCAACGCGGTCGTCAAGGCGTTCGGCGCGGAAACGCGCGAGGAAGCGCGGCTCGCGCGCGTGATCGACAAATGGCGGCAGCGCACGCGCCGCACGTGGGTGCGCGGCACCTTCAACGGCGGGCTGCAAGGCGCGATGCTCGTCGCGATGCAGGCCGCGATGATCGGCGTCGCGCTGCGGCTGTGGATGAACGACGAGGCGAGCGTCGGCGACATCGCGTTCGCGCTGACGATGTTCTTCATGCTGCAGGGTTACCTGCGCGACGTCGGCATGCACATCCGCAACCTGCAGCGCTCGGTGAACGACATGGAAGAGCTCGTCGCGCTCGAACGCCAGCCGCTCGGCATCGACGATCGCCCCGGCGCGCCGGCGATCCGGATCGGGCAAGGCGAGATCCGCTTCGAGCACGTGACGTTCCGCTACGGCAACCATCCGGTGCCGCTGTACGACGATTTCTCGATGCGGATCGCGCCCGGCGAACGCGTGGGCCTCGTCGGCCATTCCGGGTCGGGCAAGACGACGTTCATCAAGCTGATCCAGCGCCTGTACGACGTGTCGGGCGGCCGCATCACGATCGACGGCCAGGACATCGCGCAGGTGCGGCAGGATTCGCTGCGCAGCCAGATCGCGATCGTCCAGCAGGAGCCCGTGCTGTTCCACCGCACGCTCGCGGAGAACATCGCGTATGCGCGCCCCGATGCGAGCCGCGCCGACATCGAGCGCGCCGCGCGTCTGGCGAGTGCGCACGACTTCATCGCCGCGCTGCCGGACGGCTATGACACGCTCGTCGGCGAACGCGGGATCAAGCTGTCGGGCGGCGAGCGCCAGCGCGTCGCGATCGCGCGCGCGTTCCTCGCCGATGCGCCGATCCTGATCCTCGACGAAGCGACGTCGAGCCTCGACAGCGAAAGCGAGCTGCTGATCCAGCAGGCGATGGAGCGGCTGATGGTCGGCCGCACGACGCTCGTCGTCGCGCACCGGCTGTCGACCGTGCGTGCGCTCGACCGGCTGCTGGTGCTCGATCGCGGCAAGGTGATCGAGGAAGGCAACCACGACGCGCTGATCCGCATCGACGGCGGCATCTATCGCCGGCTGTTCGAACGGCAGGCGCTGGAGCTCGCGAAGGGGCTCGCCGATTCGCCGCGTCGCGTGGCGGATCGCGATGCCGGGCCGCTGGGAGAGCCGGCGAAGGTTTGATGCAGGCGCGGCGCGACACGGCCCGGCGGCGCGGTCATCGCCGCCGGGCCGTGTCGGCGATCCGACTGGCGTGGTCGACGCACGACGAGGAAATGATGCTGCAACCGGACGAAATCCGTATCGAATCGAATCGCCTTTCGCTCGCACCGTTCTCGGCGAACGACGCGGATGCGACGCTTGCATGCATTACGCCGTCGCTGACTCGCTATATGGGCTGGGACCCTCCGGCCAACAGGGAAAGTTTCGATCGCATCTGGCAGACGTGGCTGCACGCACAAACCGACGGCACCGACTACGTGTTCGTGATTCGACAACGCGACGGTGGATCCTTCCTCGGCCTAGTGGGGGTTCATCACGTCAAGCAGGCCATCCCGGAATTGGGCGTCTGGATCCGCGAAGATCGGCATCGCGAAGGGATCGGACGAGAGGCGGTCAGGCTCGTCGTGGAATGGGCGTGTTCGACGCTCAACGTTCAGCGCTTCGACTATCCCGTCGCCGAGGAGAACCATCCGAGCCGACGTATCGCCGAGTCCCTCGGCGGCACTGTAACGGGTCATGGCGAGACCCCGAAATTCGTGTCGGTCATTTATCAGATACCGGCCCCGGTGACATGCGAAAGCCCGGGCCAGGCGTAGGCGGCCGACTCGTGACGATCGACCTTGTTCTCAGTGGTCCTGCCCACGGCCGGGGCTTTCACCAAAGCGGCCTACCGCCGCCAGCCTGCCACCGTCACGCGCCTCTCCCGCGGATCACTTATCATGTCGGCCAGGAAATTTGCGACGAAAGGCAGACCATGTTTACAGGCATTGTTCAGGGTGTTGGCACCATCAACGCCATCAAGGATCACGGCGAGCTGAGAACGTTCAGCATCGCATTCCCCGAGCGCTTCACCGACGATATCGAGATCGGCGCGAGCGTGTCGGTCGACGGCGTGTGCCTGACCGTGACGACCATCCATTCGCCGGTGCTGATCGACTTCGACGTGATGCTGCCGAGCCTGCGGATCACGACGCTCGCCGACCTCGCGACCGGTGCGCGCGTCAACGTCGAGCGGGCCGCGAAGGACGGCGCGGAGATCGGCGGCCATCCGCTGTCCGGTCATGTCGATTTCACGGGGACCATCGCGCACATCGCGTCGTCCGAGCACAACCGGATGATCCGCATCGGCGTGCCGGCCGCGTTCAAGCGCTATGTGTTCGCGAAGGGCTACATCGCGATCAACGGCTGCAGCCTCACCGTGTCGGAGGTCAATCGCGACGAAGGCTGGTTCGACGTCTGGCTGATTCCCGAAACGCGCCGCGCGACCACGTTCGACGCGAAGGGCGTCAACGACAAGGTCAACATCGAGATCGAGCGCAGCACGCAGGTCGTCGTGGATACGATTCGCGAGTCGGTCAAGGAAACGCTCGGCGAATTGAACGGCGTCGTCACCGCGCTGCTCGCGGAAAAAGGCATCGATATCGAGGAACTGCTCGCGCGTCATGTCGCGCGGCTGCCGAAGCAGTAAAGGCTGATTAAGCGCGTGCTAGGTGATCCGCTGGATCACCGAGTAACGGCTGCCGTCCGAAAACACCTCGACCCACGGTTCCGATTCCTCGAACGTCCAGAGGACGAATTCGAGGTCGATCAGTTCATTCCAGTCGTCGTCGGGCCATGGCATGTGCCATCCGCCCGCGACGGCCACCACGCCGTCCGCGTAGAGCGGGCATTGCGCCATCCACTCGCGCTCGTAGTCGTGCGCGGCCGCACCCTTGAAGTTGCCGTTGAATCCCCAGTCGCGCTGCCAACCGTGTGCGTCGAGGTACGCGCCGATTGCGGCGCAGCCGAAGCGAAACACCGCATCGACCGGCGGAAGCGACAGCGCGTCGGATCGGCACAGCGGGCGGTCGGAACGGACAGGTTGCGTGGAAGTCTCCACGCGGCCCGACGTGCCGCTATCGTCGAGATGGACGTTCAGCCAGACGCCGTCGCGTTCGGTGGAAATGCACAACTCGCCGGCATCGACCCCATGCCAGTAGCCGGTGACGGGTTCGCCGTCAGCCGCGAAGCGGTACTGACGGCACGGCCTCGCAAGCCGCCTGGTTTCGTTCAGAAAATCGTCCGACGTCATTGGATGCCTCTCTTTTTAGCGTCCCGGGTATCGCATCGCGCCGCCGCGATCGAACGACATCGACCGCGCCCCCACCTCACTCCGCCTCCACCCGCGCCCCCTTCCCCACCGCCACGCGCTGCGCGCGATAAATCCCCGCGTGCCCGGAAAACAGATACGCGACGACACAGGCGACGATCGCATACACGCCGATATCCGCGCCGAACAGTTCGATCGCCATGATCGTCGACGCGATCGGCGTGTTCGCCGCGCCCGCGAACACCGCGACGAAGCCGAGCCCCGCGAGCACGGGCACCGGCAGCGCCAGCACCTGGCCGAGCGCATTGCCGAGCGTCGCGCCGATGTAGAACAGCGGCGTCACCTCGCCGCCCTTGAACCCCGACGCAAGCGTGACGACGGTGAACGCGAACTTGCCCGCGAAATCGTAAAGCGGC
The DNA here is from genome assembly GCF_902833155.1 of Burkholderia sp. BCC1047. Classification (NCBI taxonomy): domain Bacteria; kingdom Pseudomonadati; phylum Pseudomonadota; class Betaproteobacteria; order Burkholderiales; family Burkholderiaceae; genus Burkholderia; species Burkholderia sp. BCC1047. Next base: position 97,460 of record NZ_CADFEH010000017.1, read on the forward strand.
AGCGGGCCGTGAAACGCGGCCTCGATCGTCGGGATGCCGAGGCCGAGATACTGCGGCACGTTCAGCACGGTCGCGGCCACCGCGACCAGCAGGCCGCCGAGCACCGGCTGCAGCGGCGCATAGCGGATCACGCGGCGAAACCACGCGGTCAGCGCATGCGTCGCGAACGCGAACAGCCGCCCGACCACGCCGAACGCGATGCCCGCGACGACCGTCACGGCCAGCCCGGTCGCCGATACGGCCGGCACGAACGGAATCGCATAGGCCGTGTGATGGACGCCCCACGCGCGGCACACGACGTCCGCGACGATCGCCGACGCGACGCAGGTCAGCAGCGCGTCGTACCGCACGCGCCCGATCGCGAGCACCTCGAGCCCGAACACGGCGCCCGCGAGCGGCGTGCCGAATACCGACGCGAAGCCGGCCGCGATGCCGCCCATCAGCAGCACGCGGCGATGCTCGCGATCGAGACGGAACAGGTGCGTGACGCGATCGGCGAGCGCGCCGCCCATCTGCACGGCCGTGCCCTCGCGGCCGGCCGACCCGCCGAACAGGTGCGTGACGACGGTCGCGACGAGCACGAGCGGCGCCATCCGCTTCGGCACGAGCGCCTTCGGGTCGTGAATCTCGTCGATCAGCAGGTTGTTGCCGCGCGCGACCGACTGGCCGAAGCGATGGTAGATCCAGCCGGTGGCGAACCCGGCGGCCGGCAGCCCCCACAGCAGCCACGGATGCGCAACGCGCGTGCCGGTCGCCCAGTCGAGCGCGATCAGGAACAGCGCGGAAGCCGTGCCGGCGAGCGCGCCGAGCAGCGCGGAAAGCGCGAGCCAGCGGCACACGTAGCGCACGGTCGCGAAAAGATCGGCAGAAGTGGTGAAGAACATGATTTCCAGATTCGACAGAACATCAAAACCTGGGCGGCAGAATACCGGATGGACGGCCTGCGACCTCCTGACGACCCAGGAACACGCAGGCATCATCAGCCGGGCAAACCGGCGGTTGAGGGCCGCACCGCGCGCGCCACGCGCCGGGAACGACCGCAGGGAGGCATGCCATCTCCGCAGGCCGCAATTGTACGCGACGCCGCGCCACGCATGCAATGCAGCGCCGGCGCGCCACGCAACGACGGCGCCCGCCCGACGCGCGGTCAGTCGCGCGGCGCGAGCGCGATCCGCGCGATCAACTGCGGCGCGATCTGTTCGAGCGGCAGGATCGCCGACGCCGCGCCGACCGCCGCGGCCGCCTTCGGCATCCCGTATACGGCGCTGGTCGCTTCATCCTGCGCGATCGTGTAGCAGCCCTTCGCCCGCATCGCCTTCAGACCGAGCGCGCCGTCGCGTCCCATGCCCGTCAGCAGCACGCCGAGCGCGTCACCCTGCCAGCCGTCCGCGACGCTGTTGAAGAACACGTCGATCGACGGCCGGTACGGCGTTTCGACCGGATGCCGCGTATAGCCGAGCACGCCGCGCGGCGACAGCATCAGATGGTCGTTGGTCGCCGCGAGCAGCACCGTGCCGGCTTCCGGCATGCTGCCCTGCCGCGCGACGCGCACCGGCAGCCGCGTAAAGCCGTCGAGCCATTCGGCCATCCCGTACGCGAAGGCCTGGTCGACGTGCTGGACGATCACGATCGCGGCCGGAAAATCCGCCGGCAGCGCGCGCAGCAGCGCGGTGAGCGCGGTCGGGCCGCCCGCCGACGCACCGATCGCGACGAGCGTCGGCTGTCCGCGCGCGGGCGTCGGCCCGGGCGGCACGAGCGCCGCGCTGCGGCTTTCGAGCAACCGGCCGATCTGGTCGATCTTCGCGAGCAGCGCCTGCGGCGACGCGTCGGTCGACAGCCCGAGCGCGAGCGTCGGCGTATCGACCGCGTCGAGCGCGCCTGCGCCCATCGCCTCGTACACCGACGACGTGTTCGCGCTGACGCTCGCCGTCACGATCAGGATCGCGCACGGCGCGCGCGCCATGATCCGGCGCGTCGCGGCGACGCCGTCGACCTTCGGCATCACGAGATCCATCAGCACGACGTCGGGCGGATGCGCGACGCAGAAATCCACCGCCTCGTCGCCGTCGGTCGCGACCCACAGCACGCGATGGTCCGCGCGCAGCGCGATCACGCGGCGCAGCGCCTCGACGGCCAGCGGCAGGTCGTTGACGATGCCGATGTTCATCCGCGTGCGTCCCCGATCAGGTCGTGCACGGCGTCGAGCAGCGCTTCGTCGTGAAAGCTGCTCTTCGCGAGGTAGTAGTCGGCGCCGGCATCGAGCCCGCGGCGGCGATCCTCGTCGCGATCCTTGTACGACACGATCATCACCGGCACGCGCTTGAGCATCGGGTCGCTCTTGATCAGCGTGACGAGTTCGATCCCGTCCATGCGCGGCATGTCGACGTCGGTCACGACGAGATCGAACGCATCGCTGCGCACCGCGTTCCACCCTTCCATCCCGTCGACCGCGACCGTCACGTCGTAGCCGCGCTTTTCCAGCAGCTTGCGTTCAAGCTCGCGCACCGTCAGCGAATCGTCGACGACGAGCACGCGGCGGCGCCGGTCGGCCAGCGCGAGCTGCGGATCGCGCGTGACCCGCGCGAGCTGGCCGCCGCGCACGAGCTTGTCGACCGAGCGGATCAGGTCCTCGACATCGACGATCAGCACCGGGTCGCCGTTCTCGAGCAACGCGCCGGCCGCGATGTTCTGGATCTTGTGCAGGCGGCTGTCGAGCGGCTGCACGACGAGCATCCGTTCGCCGAGGAAGCGGTCGACCGCGACGCCGTACAGCTCGGGTTCGGCGCCGACGACCACGACCGCCGTGCTGGCACGGGCCACGTCGGGTTCGCCCGCGTCGAGCAGCTGGTGCGCGGCGACGAGGCCCGCGCGCCGGCCGTCGAACGGAAAATGCGGCTGCCCTTCGAGCACGTCGATGTCGTCGTGCGAAAGCTCGAGCGTGCGGCGCACGTGCGCGAGCGGGAACGCATACGGCTCGCCGCCGACCTCGACGAGCAGGCTGCGGATCACCGACAGCGTGAGCGGCAACTGCAGCACGAAGCGCATGCCGGCGCCCGGCTCGTTGAAGATCCGCACCGCGCCGCGCACGCCGCGCACCATCTCTTGCACCGCGTCGAGGCCGACGCCGCGCCCCGATACGTCGGTCACCGCATCGCGCATCGAAAAGCCGGGCAGCAGCAGGAATTCGAGCAGTTCGGGGTCGGACAGCCGCGCGGCCGTCTCGTCGTCGGTCAGGCGCTGGCGCACGACGGCCGCGCGCAGCGCGTCCATGTCGACGCCCGGCCCGTCGTCGATCACGCTGACGAGCAGCGAGCCGGCGCTGTGGCGCGCCTCGAGCGTGACGCTCGCCTCGGCCGGCTTGCCGCGCGCGCGCCGCGCGTCGGGCGAATCGACGCCATGGTCGATCGCGTTGCGCAGCAGGTGGCCGAGCGGCGCGTCGAGCAGGTCGAGGATGTCGCGATCGACCTGCGTGCCTTCGCCGACGATCGAGAAACGCACCTGCTTGCCGAGCGAGCGCGCGAGATCGCGGACGATGCGCGGATACGCGCGCGTCGCGTCGCCGAACGGCCGCATCCGGCACTGCAGCGCCTCGTCGTACAGCTGCTCGGCGATATGCGTGCTGCGCCGCTCGAAGCGGTCGAATTCGTCCATGCGCTCGGCGAGCGAGCGCTGCAGGTCGTTGAGCATGTGCCGCACTTCGTTCATCGACGCGAGCATGCCGGCGTCGAGCTCGTCGGCGAACTGCTCGACCATCAGGTCGAGCGAACGGGCCGCGTCGCGCTGCGCGCGCTTCACGCGCAGCATCGATTCGGCGAACGGCTTGAGCCAGCGCGATTCGACCAGCGATTCGCCGGACAGGCTCAGCAGCCGGTTCAGCGTATCGGCGCGCACACGGCGCATCGCGCCGGCGCCCGCCACGCGGCCGGCCTGGACCGGATCGGGCACCGGGCTCGACACGGCGAGCGGCGGCACCGCGGCGCTCGCGCCGACCGGCTCGTTCGCGGCGCCGTCGTGATCGCGATACGGCACGAACGACGGCGGCATCGGCACCGGCGGCGGCACGGCGGCCGGCGCCTGCATCGTCTGCGCGCCGTCGGCGCCCGTCAGCGCCGCCGCGAACACGTCGATCTCGGCCTGCGACACGGGCTGCCCCTGCGGATCGCCGACGCGCACCAGCAAATCGACGCCGGCCAGCAGTACGTCGACGTGCGTGGCCGTCAGCGCGATCGTGCCGGCCTGCGCGGCGACGAAGCATTCCTCCATCCGCCCGGCGATCTCGACGCCGAGCGGCACGCCGACGATGCGCGCGGCGCCCTTCAGCGAATGCGCGGCGCGCATGCACGCCTCAAGCGCGACGGAATCGGGCTCGCCCGATTCGAGCGCGAGCAGCCGCTCCGACAGCGCCTGGGTCTGCGTGCGCGTCTCCTCGCGATACAGCTCGAGCAGCGACAGGTGGCTCAGGTCATCATCGCCGCTCATCGCATGCTCCGTGTCACGGCATCGAACAGACGATCGTCGTCGAGTAGCCCCACCGACTTGCCGCGCCACGACAGCACGCCGCGCGACAGGCCGGCGCTCGCACGCCCGACCGTCGCAGGCACCGGCACCCAGTCGGACGCGCCGAAGCGCAGCACGCCCTCGACTTCGTCGACCGGAAACACGACCGGCTCGCCCTGGTGCGCGGCCACCAGCAGCCGCGTGAAACGGCCGTCGCCACCGCCCCCGCCGGTCTTGCCGGCATCGAGGCCGAGCAGCGCGCCGATCGAGATCGCGATGCGCAGCGTGCCGCGAATGTTGACCACGCCGCGCACGGCCGAATGGCGGCGATACGGCAGCGAGTGGATCGGGCGCGTGCCGGCGATCTCGCGCAGCACGCCGATCGGCAGCGCGAGCCATTCGTCGGCCACCCGGAACGCGAGCGCCGCATGGCGCGTATCGCCGTCGTCGTCGCCCGCGCGCGCCGTGCCGAGCGCGCTCATCCGGCGCGTGACGTCCGCCATCTCGGCCACGTCGAGCGGACGCTCGAGCAGCTTCGCCGCGTGCGACGCGTAGACCGGGCAGTTCAGGCAGCGCAGGCAGTCGTTCAGCCGCTCGCACGAGCGGTCGCCGCGCGTGCCGATCCGGTTCCAGCAATCGTCGACGTCGAGCGTCGCGTCGTCAGTGGCAGCGGCGGCGCGGTTCATACGTTCCTCTGGTCATCGCGGTGTCGGTCCCATTTCCCGTCGTCGTGTCAGCCGGCCGAACGGCGGGCGCGTTCGAGCAGCCATTGCGCGCCCGCGCGATCGCCGCCGACGTCGAGCAGCGTCGCGAGATGCGTCAGCGCCTCGTGATGCGTGGGGCGCAGGTACAGCGCCTTTCGGTAGAAGTCGCTCGCTTCCGCGGCGCGGCCGCGCGCATCCGCGATCAGTCCGTTCAGGTAGAACGCGTCGGCATGCGGGCCGACGCGCGCCGAGAACTGCGCGAGCACGCGCTCGGCCTCGTCGAACGCGCCCGCGTTCGCCAGGGCCTGCGCATCCTCCAGCGTCGGCGCATCGTCGATCGTCGGCGCGATCCCGTCGTAGGCCGGGGCGGCCGCCACGGCGGTCGCGGCCGCCAGAGAGGCCCGCGCGTCGACTGCGGCAGCCTGCACGGCCGGCGCCGCCGCGAACGGCTGGCGCACGTCGCCGAGCCAGCCCGGCGGCGCGACGGCCACCACCGGGCGCGGCGCGGGGAGCGGTGCGACCGTGAAGCGCTCCGCGCGCCGGTCCGGCGCCGCCGCGGACAGCGGCGCAACCGGCCGGGCCGCGCCTGCATCGGCCGCCGCACCGGCCGGCTCGCGATGAAACGCGAACGCGAGCGGCACGCGCGCCGAGCGCATCCCGTGCCGCATCGCGACGCCCGTCTCCGCCGGCCCGACGAACAGCATGCCGTCGTCGGCAAGACGCGCGTCGAGCGAGCGGATCGCGCGATCCTGCGCATCGCGGTCGAAATAGATCAGCACGTTGCGGCAGAACACGAAGTCGTAGCGAATGCCGTTGTCGGCCACCGGTTCGACGAGGTTCGCGTGGCTGAACTGCACGCACGCGCGCACGCGCTCGTCGAGCAGCCAGCCGTCGCGGGTCGGCGTGAAATACCGCGTACGGAACTCCGTCGCCGTCCCGCGGAACGCATTGCGCCCGTAACAGCCGAGCCGCGCCTGTTCGATCGCGCGCGCGCTGAGGTCGATCGCGTCGATCGCGAAGTTCGCCGGTTCGAGCCCCGCATCCAGCAACGCCATCGCCGCCGAATACGGCTCCTCGCCCGTCGAGCACGGAGCGCTCAGCACGCGGATCACGCGGCCGGGCATCGCGGCGACCCGTTCGGCGGCCTGCCGCGCGAGCGTCGCGAACGCTTCGCGGTCGCGGAAGAACCACGTTTCCGGGACGACGAACAGCTCGATCAGCGCGCGCCGTTCGTCGGCCGACGCGTTGAGCTGCTGCCAGTACGCGTCGAGCGCTTCCGGCGTGACGGGCGGGCGCGCGGCAGACGGCACGCGCTCGCCGTCCGCCTGCAATGCATGCACGCGATCCGTCAGCGCCCGCATCAGGAAATCGTTGCCGAGCGAATCGGCGTCGATGCCGGTCTCGCGCAGCAACCAGCCGCGAAAGCGCGATTCGGACGCGTTCATGCGAACTCCTCTCCGTGGCCCGACGGGCCGTCGAACAGATACAGGCGCGCCACGTCGTCGATCAGGTCGGACACCGACAACTGCTGCACGACGCCGCCGGGCGTGTTCGCGACCCGCCCGAGCCAGCGCGTGCGCGCGGTCGAGACGCCGCTGGCGCGGAATGCCGCGCGGTCGATCCGCATCGTCTGCGTCGCACGCTCGACGATCAGGCCGATCGTGCGCTCGCCATCGGCGTGACCGCAGCGATGGCGGACCATCACGAGCCGCGTCGAGCGCAGCGCCTGCGCGCGCCGCCCGAGCGCCAGCATCGGCACGTCGATCACCGGCACCGGCTGGCCGCCGCGCATCAGCAGCCCGGCGATCCAGTCGGGCGCGCCGGGCACCGCCTTCATGACGGCGAGCGGCAGCACCTGGTCGATGCCGGCCGCGTCGAGCGCATAACGCTCGCCGTCGAGCTCGAACATCAGGAACAGCGCGTGCGCGCCGTTCTGCGGATCGGCGCGCGTCACGCGTCGACCTTGAAGCGCGACACGCTGGTGCGCAACTGGTTCGCGACGAGCGTCAGGTCGTCGATCGCCTGCGACGACTGGCGCAGCGACTCGGCCGTCTGCTGCGCGGCCTCCGACAGTTGCGACAGCGCCTGCGTGATCTGCTCGGCGCCGTTCGCCTGCGTCTGCATCCCTTCGTTGACCATCTGGAAGCGCGGCGCGAGCGTCTGCACCTCGGCGATGATCTGCGACAGCTGACCGCCCACCTGCTGCACGTCGAGCATCCCGCGGCGCACTTCCTCGGAGAACTTGTCCATCCCCATCACGCCCGCCGACACGGCCGACTGGATTTCCTTCACCGTCTGCTCGATGTCGTAGGTCGCCACCGCCGTCTGGTCGGCCAGGCGGCGGATCTCGGTCGCGACGACCGCGAAGCCGCGGCCGTACTCGCCGGCCTTCTCGGCCTCGATCGCCGCGTTCAGCGACAGCAGGTTGGTCTGGTCGGCCACCTTGGTGATGGTCGCGACCACCTGGTTGATGTTCAGCGCCTTCTCGTTGAGGATCGCGAGCTTCGCGTTCACCGAGCCGGCCGCATCCATCACGCTGCGCATCGTCTCGCCCATCCGCGTGAGCCCGCTCTGGCTCACGCCCGCGAGCGTCGCCGACTGCTCGGCCACGCCGGCCACCTCGTTCATCGTGCGCAGCAGGTCGCGCGACGTCGCGAAGATCTCGCGCGAGGTCGCGCCGATCTCGGTCGTCGTCGCCGCGGTCTCGTTCGCGGTCGCCTGCTGCTCGCGCGACGTCGCCGCGATCTCGGCCACCGACGTCGTCACCTGCAGCGACGACTGCTGCGCGCGCGACACCAGCTCGGTCAGCTCGTCGGCCATCCGGTTGAAGCCGGTCTCGAGCGTGCCGAATTCGTCGCGGCGGCGCAGATCGAGGCGATGGGTCAGGTTGCCGGTGCGCATCACGTCGTGCACCTCGACGAGCCGCGCCATCGGCACCGTCACCGAGCGGTACAGCATGTAGCCGAGCCCGAGCGCGGACAGCAGCATGAACGCCAGCGCGGTCGCGAGCACGATCTCGGTGTCCTGCACGGATTCGCGGATCAGCTTCGCGGACTGCTCCGCGAACTTGCGGTTCTCCTGCACCAGCACGTTCGCGTTGCGCACGACCTCGGTCCATGCAGGCAACGCTTTCGCGTACGCGGCGACCGCCTCGGCGTGCGATGCGCGGCTGTTCTGCACGGCTTCGTTCAGCAACGGCACGTAGTGGTCGTAGGCGCCGCGGAACGCCATGAAGCGCTGCCGGTCGTCGTCGCGGAACGTCGTGTTCTGGTAGTCCACCGACATCGACTCGATTTCCTTCAGCGCGTCGGCGATCTTCGCGAGATCGCGCTGAGCGGCGTCGGGCTCGGTGTCGACGAAGATGCCGCGCTGCAGCAGCGTGAACGACTCGTTGACCGCGCCGCGCAGCGACGATGCAAGGTAGACGCCGGGCAGCGAGTCGCGCTCGATGCTGACGGCTTCGGCGTTGATCGCGCGCAGTCGCTCGTACGACACGCCGGCGGTCACCAGCATCAGCACGAACAGCACGCCGAAGCTGAGCAGGATGCGATTGCCGAGCGTCAGCCGGGCGGCGCCGATCGTCGGATGCAGGCTTTCATTGGTCGCGCGGGGCGTCAAGGTGGCCATGTTCGTTATGGGCTTTCTAAATTCAGCGTTGAAAAATCCGCGCCCGCCTGGCGCGCCGGTCGGCGCGCCACGAGCGCATCGGGGTTCCGCGGGCGGCGCGGCGCCGGCAGGCCGCGCCGCGACATCATCGCTCCGCTTGCGCCGGCAGCCGAAGCGCGACCATGAAGCCGCGCGCCGTATTGCGCATCAGGATCTGGCCGCGATGCCGCGCCGCCGTCGCGCGGACGAATGCCAGACCGAGGCCGAAACCGCTGCGCGCCGCGCCGTGCGCGGATTCGAGCTGCACGAACGACTCGGTCGCGGCCGTGCGCTGCTCCGGCGCGATGCCGGCGCCGGCATCCTCGACGCCGATCAGCCAGGCGCCGTCCTCGCCGCTCAGCGTGCAATGTACGTCCATCCCGGCCGGCCCATACTTCAGCCCGTTGTCGATGAGGTTCGCGACCGCGCGCGTCAGCATCATGCGGTCGCCCATCGTCACGCATTCGGTATCGGGCACGCACGCGCTCACCCGGCAGCCGAGCCCGGCCGCCTTCTCCCACAGCTGGTCGACGGCGTCGAGCACGATCTCGTTGAGACTCACGACCTCGTGCGCGCGGCGCTCGGACTGCGCGCGGGTCAGGTGGATGAAGCCGTCGGCGAGCGCGAGCGCGCGCCGTGCATGGCCGGCGATGCGCTCCATGATCGCCGGCATGTCGCCGTGCTCGGCCCGGTAGACGTCGAGCAGCGCGAGGATCGACGTCTGCGGCGAACGCATGTCGTGCGACAGGAAATCGAGCGCCTCGTCGCGCTGCCGCGACATCAGGTACGAATTCGAGTGATAGCGGATGCGCGCGGTCAGCTCCATCGCGTCGGGGAGCTTCACCAGATAGTCGTTCGCGCCGGCGATGAACGCCTCGCGCTTGACGATCGGCTCCTCCTTCGCGGACAGCACGATGATCGGCACGCGCGCGGTGCGGGGGTCCGCGCGCCACGCGCGCACGAGATCGAGGCCGTCGATCTCCGGCATCACGAGATCCTGCAGGATGACCGTCGGCTTCACGTCGCGCGCGACCGCCATCGCCCGGTGCGCGTCGGTGCACACGTGCAGGTCGATGTCGTGCTCGCTGCGCAGCGCGCGGCGGATCACCTCGCCGACGAACGGCTGGTCGTCGACCAGGAGGACCGATAAGCCCGATTCGAGGCAATCCGAGGCATTATCACTGCTCGATTCTTTCATAAATACAGTTTCAAACGCCGAATCTCCAATCGATTCTTTCATAGGAGTTGTTTATCCGACTTGGACGCTATCTTATATTGGCAGTTGGAAAAACCCGCCTGATTCCGCCGATTTGGCCTGTCGGCACTGCCTTGCGGGGCTTTGGACGCCGCCTGTTTCCCCGTCGACGGCCCACATTACCTCCGCATTCTTTCTCTCAATAAACATAACCGGCTGATTCTAAATGAAATTAGAACACAGCATCTATCTCCTTCCGGTTTAGTTTTGCCAAATATGCAGAAAGAGACGGAATCAGATAAATCAGATCATTTCCGGATTCGAAGGACGATAACGTTTGCGAGACCGGCGCCATGAGGTTTGCATGTGCTGCAAGGCTGGTGGCGGGCCGTATCAGGGCGTGTATTGGGGCCAGATTAAAAGAGCCGCAAACGGCAGGCGGAAGAAGAAAAAATCGCGCGACGAGCGCGCTCGACGCCGCCGTTTCAGGGCCGGCAGGACGCCGGCCCCTGCGCCCGCCTACCCGCGCGCGTGTTGCGCGGACACTTCCTGCAGGTCGAGGTCGCGTTCGAGCGTGTGCAGCATCTCGTCGTGGATGCGCCCCGACCGATGCAGGCGCAACAGTTCGGCGCGCCCGGCCCGGATCGCGGCCAGCACCACGTCGTAGTGCGCGGTGCGCACTTCCGCCGGATACGCGGGCTCGTTCTTCGACCGTTCGGTCAACTCGGCGCGATACGTGTACTGCTCGAGCAGACGCGGATGGATCACGACGCCGTGCGCGTCGCGCACGAGCGGCTGGATCGCCGCGAGCTGCGCGGCCTCGACGTACGCCCACGTCTGCGGCTCGGTCAGGTGGTGCGCGGCGCGCTCGTCGCGCTGCGGCAGGCGCAGCAGCCGGATCAGCGGCCCGATCGTCGTGCCCTGCAGCAGCACGGTCACAAGGATCACCGCGAACGACGCAACCAGGATCACGTCGCGGCCGGGCAGCGCCTCGGGCAGCGACAGCGCGATCGCCAGCGTCACCACGCCGCGCATCCCGGCCCAGCTCATGATCGTCGCGGCCTTCCAGTCGGGCGCGTCGCCGCGCCGCACGAGGCCGCGCACCGGCCACTTCAGCGCCTCGACCGCGTAGATCCACACGAAGCGCGACAGGATCACCGCCGCCAGCACCGCGAGCACGGGCGGCACCATCGTCGCGAGCACCTGCTCGAAGCCGCCAAGCCGGTGGATCGCGCCGCGCAGCGACAGCCCGATCAGCACGAACACCATCGCCTCGAGCAGGAACACGATGACCTGCCAGAACGCGGTGCCGCGCGTACGCACGGCCGCCGAGAACACCTCGTGCTGATGCCAGCCGACGATCATGCCGGCCGTGACGGTCGCGATCACGCCCGACACCTCGACCATTTCGCCCGCGATGTACGCGATCCAGCCGGCGATCACCGCGACGGTGATCACGAGATAGTCGTCGTCGAGCAGCTTCAGGAACCAAACCACGAGCTTGCCGACTACGAAGCCGACCACCACGCCGCCGAGCCCGAGTTCCGCGAAACGCACGACCGCATGCTCGAGGCTGAACGCGCCGGTGAGCGCGGCCGCGACCGCGAAGCGGAACAGCACGAGGCCGGCCGCGTCGTTCAGCAGGCTCTCGCCTTCGAGCAGGACCATCAGCCGGCGCGGCAGCGCGACCCGTTCGAGCACGGCCTTCGCGGCGACCGCGTCGGGCGGCGACACGATCGCGCCGAGCGCGAAGCACGCGGCCCACGGCAGCGCCGGCACCACCCAGTGCACGGCGAAGCCGACCGCGAACGTCGTGAACACGACCGCGCCGATCGCCAGCATCAGGATGCCGCCGACGTTGCGCTTGAACTCTTCCCACACGGAGAAGTACGCGCCGTCCATCAGCAGCGGCGGCAGGAACACCAGCAACACCAGCTCGGGATCGAGGTTGATCGGCGGCAGGCCGGGGATGAACGCGATGCCGATGCCGCCGATCAGCAGCGCGGCGGCGGGCGGCAGCCTCAACCGCTTGGCGATGCATTCGAGCGCGACAATCGCGAGGAATGACAATAGAACCAGCTTGAATGCCGAGACGGGGGACATGAATCGACCTCGTGAAGAATGAATTCGCGCGTTCCGGCGTCGTACCCCGGTCGGCAGTTTCGCGCGATTACATCACGAGGGAAGGCCCGTAGTCGAGCCTGTTGCGAGCGGCCGCCGCGCGGGGCACGCGCGGCGCCGCGCCGCTGCGCGCACCGCGATGAAAAACGGCACGCGGGCGGCCCGATCGCCCGCCCGCGTGCCGTCGCGGCGCCGCGCCGCCTGCCGCGCGTTACCGGCGCCGCACGACCATCAGCCGCGGCTCGGTCATGTCCTCGATCGCATAGCGGATGCCTTCGCGGCCGAGACCGGAATCCTTCACGCCGCCGTACGGCATGTTGTCGACGCGGAACGACGGCACGTCGTTGATCACGACGCCGCCGACCTCCAGCTCGTCCCATGCGCGGTGCGCATGCGTGAGCGAATCGGTGAACACGCCGGCCTGCAGCCCGAAGTCGCTGTCGTTTACACGCGCGAGCGCGTCGTCGAAGCGGTCGAACTTCTCGAGGATCGCGACCGGGCCGAATGCCTCCTTCCGGTACAGGTCCTGCTCGCGCCCGACGTTTTCCAGCAGCGTCGCCTCGAACATCGCGCCGTCGACCTTGCCGCCCGCGACGATCTTCGCGCCCGCCGCGACGGCCGCGTCCATCCAGCCTGACAGCCGGCGCGATTCGGATTCGGAGATCATCGGGCCGACGAACGTCGACGGATCCTTCGGATCGCCCATCTTCAGCGAACGCGTCTTCGCGATCAGCTTCTCGCGCAGCGCGTCGTACAGGTCGGCATGCACGAGAATCCGCTGCACGCCGATGCAGCTCTGGCCCGACTGGTAGTACGCGCCGAACGCGAGCCGCTCGACCACGTAGTCGAGCCGGTCGCGCTGGTCCGCATCGACGATCGCCGCCGCGTTGCCGCCCAGTTCCAGCACGACTTTCTTCTTGCCGGCCTTCTCCTTCAGCGCCCAGCCGACGGCCGGCGAACCGGTGAACGACAGCAGCTTGAAGCGCTCGTCGGTCGTAAACAGGTCGGCGCCGTCGCGATGCGCGGGCAGCACCGAGAACGCGCCCTTCGGCAGGTCGGTTTCCGCGAGCACCTCGCCGATGATCAGCGCGCCGATCGGCGTGCGGCTCGCGGGCTTCAGCACGAACGGGCAGCCGGCCGCGAGCGCGGGCGCGACCTTGTGCGCGGCGAGGTTCAGCGGGAAGTTGAACGGCGAGATGAACGAGCACGGGCCGATCGGCACACGCTTCGTGTAGCCCGTATAGCCCTGCGCACGCGCGGAGATCTCGAGGTTGACGATCTCGCCGTCGATGCGCACCGATTCCTCGGACGCGACGCGGAACGTATCGATCAGCCGCGTGACTTCGCCCTTCGAATCGTTGATCGGCTTGCCGGCCTCGATGCACAGCGCCTCGGCCAGCTCGTCGAAACGTTCGCGAAAGCGCGCGACGCAATGATCGAGCACGGCCTGCCGCTTGTAGGCCGGCATCTCGCGCATCGGCTTCGTGGCGCCGACGGCCGCGGCGATCGCCGCATCGATCGCCTTCGCGTCGGCCAGCGCGACGCGCGTGGCGACCTTGCCGCTGAACTTGTCGGTCACCTCCAGATCGGTGTTCGCGTAGACGGCTTCGTTGGCGAGGTAGTACGGATAGGTTTCCTTCAACATGGAACGACTCCTTCCTGTGAACGGGAATTCAAAGTTGCGCCGACAGGCGCTTGATCTCGCGGTTCAGCACGCGCTCGTTGTCCGAATAGTCGATCGGCACGTCGATCACGTGCACGCCCGGCGACGAGAAGCACTCGCGCAGCAGCGGCTCGAGATCGTCGGCCGACTCGACGCGGTGCCCGTGCGCGCCGTAGCTTTGCGCGTACGACACGAAATCGGGGTTTTGCAGCGTCATCGCGAAATCGGGGAAATTCATGTTTTCCTGCTTCCAGCGGATCATCCCGAACGCGTCGTCGCGCAGGATCATCACGACGATGTCGAGCTTCAGCCGCACGGCCGTTTCGAGCTCCTGCGAATTCATCATGAAGCCGCCGTCGCCGCACACGGCGATCACCTTGCGCTGCGGATGCACGATCTTCGTCGCGATCGCCGACGGCAGGCCGGCGCCCATCGACGCGAGCGCGTTGTCGAGCAGCAGCGAGTTCGGCTCGTGCGCACGCCAGTAGCGCGCGAACCAGATCTTGTACATCCCGTTGTCGAGGCAGACGATGCCGTCCACCGGCAACGCGTTGTACAGGTCGTTGACGATCCGCACCGGATACATCGGAAAGCGCGGGTCGTGCTGCCCTTTCTGCAGATGCGCGTCGAAATGCTCCTTGATCATCCTGAAGCGCTCGAAATCCCAGTGCGATTGCGGCGTCACCGCTTCCTTCATCTGCCACACCGCGTTCGCGATGTCGCCGACCACCTCGATCTGCGGGAAATAGACGGGATCGACCTGCGCGCCGAGGAAGTTCACGTGGATCACGGTCTTGTCGTCGGTGCGCATGAAGAACGGCGGCTTCTCGATCACGTCGTGGCCGACGTTGATGATGCAATCCGCGTGCTCGATCGCGCGGTGCACGAAGTCGCCGTCGGACAGCGTCGCGTTGCCGAGCCACAGCGGGTGCGTCTCGTCGATCACGCCCTTGCCCATCTGCGTCGTGAAGAACGGGATGCCCGTCCTGTCGACGAATTCGAGCAGCATCTTGCAGGTGGTCTTGCGGTTGCCGCCCGCGCCGATCATCAACAGCGGATGACGCGCGGCCTGGATCGCGTCGACCGCATGCGCGACCGCCTTCTCCTCCGCCACCGGCCGCCGGCTGTAGCTGCGCGGGATCGGCTTGCCGTCGCCCTCCTCGTGCGCGATGTCTTCCGGCAGTTCGAGGTGCGCGGCGCCCGGGCGCTCTTCCTCTGCGCGGCGGAACGCCTCGCGCACGGCCGACGGGATGTTGCCGATCGACACGATCTGCCGCGTGAACTTCGTGAGCGGCTGCATCATGTCGACCACGTCGACGATCTGGAAGTGGCCCTGCTTGCTGGACTTGATCGGCTTCTGCCCGGTGATCATCAGCATCGGCATCCCGCCGAGCTGCGCATACGCGGCGGCCGTCACGAAGTTCGTCGCGCCCGGGCCGAGTGTGGCAAGACACACGCCGGTGCGGCCCGTGAGGCGGCCGTAGGTGGCGGCCATGAACCCGGCCGCCTGCTCGTGCCGGGTCAGCACGAGCTTGATCTTCGATCGCCGCAGCGATTCGAGCAGATCGAGGTTTTCCTCGCCGGGAATGCCGAACACGTACTCGACGCCTTCGGCTTCCAGCGCCTTCACGAACAGATCCGATGCTTTCATGGGGACTCTCGGTTATGCCGCCTGCCCGGCCTACGGACACGCGGCGTTCAGGACGCGCGCCGGCCTACGGCACGCGGACGCCTTACCTACTGGACACAGACCACGGCACTGCTCGCCGCGCGACACGCGATGCTCGATGGGTGACGCGCGGCGGCGCCTCCGGATGCCGGAGGACGAACGGATTCGCCCGCACGCGGCGGGCGCGCACGGGCGGCAAAGACGCTTTTGATTGTAGACGGATTCGCGGAATTCCGAATTCGACCGGATGGCCGCCCCCGGCGCGACAGGATCGGCCTGACGGCCAATTCGACCTCAAACGACGCGCGCGGCGCTACCGTAGGCGCAACCGATTCCATTCATCGAATATGTGAACCATGGTTGACATCCTGCAATCCGTGCCCTACAGTGCGCCTACGTACAGCATCCGGACCACCGACGTCTTCGACGCCTGGTTTGCCGGCCTGCCCGATCGCCTCGCCAAGCGCCGCATCCAGGCGCGCATCGACCGCCTGTCGATGGGCAATACCGGCGACTGGAAATCCGCCGGCGCCCCCGTCGTCGAAATGCGCATCGACCACGGCCCCGGCTATCGCGTCTACTACGTGAGGCGCGGAACGATATGGGTGATCCTGCTCTGCGGCGGCGATAAATCGACGCAACGGGCCGACATACGCGCCGCGCACGCAATGCTCGCGCACCTCGACATGGAGTGATCGATGGACAACATCAACAAGATCAAGACCCGGCCTTGGGATTCGGCCGACCACCTGAAAACCGAAGACGACATGGCCGAGTACTTCGACGCGTGCCTGCAGGAGGGCGGCGACGATCCGGCCTTCATCGCGCACGCGCTCGGCGTGATCGCCCGCGCACGCGGCATGTCGCAGGTCGCACGCGATGCGGGGCTGTCGCGCGAAGGGCTGTACAAGGCGCTGTCGCACGACGGCAATCCGAGCTTCGGCACGATCCTGAAAGTCATCAAGGCGCTCGGCCTGCAATTGCACGGCGCGAAGGCGGCCGCGTAACCCGGCGGCGCACCGCAGCGCGCCACGGGCGCTAACGCGCGTGCCCGCGTCAGTGCAGCCACCCGGCTGCCCAGCGCGGCGCGAGCGACACCAGATACAACCCGAGCCCGATCAGCCCGCCGACCAGCGTGCCGTTGATGCGGATGTATTGCAGATCCTTGCCGATGTTCAGCTCGATCTGTCGCGACATCTCGCGCGCATCCCAGTTGCGCACCGTGTCGCGAATGTGACGCATCAGGAAATCGGCGAAATCGGGCGCCATCTCGTGCACGGCCTTCTCGACGTGCTCGTTCAGCGACGCGCGCAGCGTCGGGCTCTCGGCGAGCCGTGCGCCGAGCCAGCCGCCGAGCGTCGCGGCCTGCCGGTGCAGCGCCGAATCGGGGCGCGCGAGATCGGCCTTCAGCCACGCGCGCAACTGGTCCCACAAATCGCGCACGTAGTCGTTGAACGCATCGCCGTCGCGAATATAGCGCTTGATCTCCTCGCCCTTCTCGATGAACGCGGGGTCGTGCTTCAGCCGCTCGGTCAACCGCACGACCGTCCGGTCGAAGCGTTGCCGCAGCTCGTGCTCGGGGTCGGCCGCGACGCCCTCGAGCACGCGGCTCACCGCGCTCGCGAGCATCCGCGCGCCGTTTTCGCCGAACCACTGCGTCGGCATGATCTTCTCGACCTTCGGATATTGCGTCTTCAGCCATTCGACGATGAAACCCGCGATCACCTCGCGGTTTTCTTCCTTGTCGAGCACGTCGACCACCTGTTCGATCGCGTCGTCGAGCAGCGCCTGGTGGCGGCCGTCCTTCGTCAGCGTGTCGAGGATCGCGCCGGCCGATTGCGACAGGTCGACCCGGTCGATCACCGCGCGGAACGCATCGTGGACGAACGACTGGATCCGCGCGTCGTCGGTCATGTCGAGCGCGAAGCTCATCAGCTTCGTCACGTAGCCGCCGAGCGCGTCGGTGTTCGCCGGCTCGCCGAGCCATGCACCGAGCTTCTGCGCGGGATCGTGCTGGCGGATCTGCGCGGCGAGCGCGTCGGGGCCGAGGAATTTCTCGCGCACGAACACCGCGAGGTTGTCGGCGATCTTGTCCTTGTTCTTCGGGATGATCTCGGTATGGCGCGACACGAACGGGATCGGCACGCGGCGGAACAGCGCGACGACCGCGAACCAGTCGGCGAGCGCGCCGACCATCGCGGCTTCGGCGACCGCCTTGAAGCCGTCGACCCACGGGCCGCGCGGCAGCAGGATGGTCGTGACGAACACCGCGACGGCGGCCAGCAGCAGCCATAGCGCGCGGCGCTTGCTGCGTTTCAGTTCGAGGGCTTTGTCTGGCGTCATGGAGGACGGGCGGATCGGCGATGCCGTTAATATCCCCGATTTCGCCGCCCCCGACAAACCCGCAACCGGCGCGGGCGCGCACGATGCATGCGTGCCGCTCGCGCCGCGCGGCTACATGAACGTCTTCAGATTGACCGCCGGGTCGGCCAGCTTCACCGGATCGGGCACCGCGCCTGCCGCGATCAGCCGCCGCGACGCGCCGATGTCGCGCCCGAGGTTCGCCGCGGCCACCGCGACGATCTTTCCGTCGTCGCCGAGCCCGAACACCGTGAACGGCCCGCTCGCCGGATCGCCGCGCACGACGATCGTGCGTTCGCTGCCGAACAGCCCGAGCATCTGCAGGTTGCAGTCGTACTGATCGGACCACAGCCACGGCAGCTCGGCATAGCGCTCGTCGGCGCCGAGCAGGTTCGCGGCCGCGACGGCCGGCTGGTTTTCGGCCACCTGCCACGATTCGATCCGCACATGCCGCCCGAGCAGCGGATTGAAGTGCGTCGTCACCTCGCCCGCCGCGAAGATCGCGGGATCGGCCGTGCGGCAGCCCGCGTCGACGCGAATCCCGTTATCGATGTCAAGCCCGGCCGCCTGCGCGAGTTCGACGTTGGGCACCACGCCGATGCCGACCACGACGATGTCGGCCGGCACGTCGCCGCGATCGGTCTCGACGATCGCGCCACCGCTCGGCGCGCGGTGAATCGCGCGCGGCAGCGTCGCCATCTGAAAGTTCACGCCACGCGCATCGTGCAACCGACGCGCATACGCCCCGACCACTTCCGGCAACGCGCGCTGCAGCAGGCGCGCGGCCGGGTCGATCACCGTCACGTCGCAGCCGAGCTGACGCGCCGCCGCCGCGACCTCGAGGCCGATGAAGCCGCCGCCGAGCACCGCCATGCGACGCCCAGGCGCCAGTTGCGCACGCAACGCACGCGCATCGTCGACCGTGCGAACGTAGTGCACGGCGACACCTTCGTCGATCGCCCCGCCGAACGTGCGCACGCGCGAACCCGTCGCGAGCACGAGCTTGCCGTACGGTAACGACGCACCGTCGTCGAGCCGCACGCGCCGTGCATCGCGCTCGATCGCATCGACGCGCGTGCCGAGCCGCAACTCGATGCGCTGCGCGTCGTACCACGCGGCATCGCGGATGAACGCGCGCTGTTCGCCGCCGTCCGTCAGCAGCGCATCCTTCGACAACGCCGGCCGGTCGTACGGCAGTTCGCGCTCCGCGCCGATCATCACGAGGCGCGCATCGGCATCGCGCTCGCGCAGCGCCTCGGCCGTGCGCCGCGCCGCGTGGCCGGCGCCGACGATCACGAACGGGTCAGCCGACATTGACTTCCACCTGCCCGTCGACGATCCGGATCGGATAGGTCCGCACCGGCTCGGTGATCGGCGCGCATTTCGGCGCGCCCGTGCGAATGTCGATCAGCCCCTGGTGCAGCGGGCATTCGACGCAGCCGTCCTCCACGTAGCCTTCCGACAAGCGCGCGTGACCATGCGAACACAGGTCGTGCATCGCGAACAGTTCGTCGCCGATCCGGAACACGGCGATCGGCTTCTGGCCAGCGACGCGCGCCGCCGGTTCGTCTTCGGAGAATTCGTCGAAAGCGCCGAGCGGATGCCACTCGGCCAGCGTTGCTTCAGTCATGTCGATTCCTTGCTTCGTCAGATCGGTCAGAGCGGTCAGATCGGCGTCGCGAGCAGCGTCTGCACGCGCGACGTGTCGTAGATCACGCGCTTGGTCTTGTAGCGCAGCCCGTCCGGCGTACGCACGACCGTGTCGTAGTACTTGCCGGCCTGGTACACGTTCGATTCGCCGTTGCTGCGCGTCTGCACGACCACGTAGTTGCTCTCGGTATCGAACTCGCCGTCGCGTTCGGCGACGATCGTCAGGCCCGACGTCATGTGCCGGTACGTGTGCTCTTCATAGATGTTCGCGTGCCGCAGCGACACCACGCGGTCGCGCAGCATCCGCTGGTTCGTGCAGTGCACGATCCCGACCGGCAGCCCGAGATCGGCGTTCTCCTTCGGCACGATTTCGTACGTACAGTCCTCGGTGAACATCTCCGGCCAGTGTTCGAGCCGATCGTTGTCGAGGTGCCCGATATAGCGGTTCTGGAGCATATAAATCTCGAACCACGTCTTCATGTCTTCCGTCATTTTTTGCTCCCGCGTCAATAGCCCATCAGCTTCTGGTAGCCGACCCAGAACTTGCGGATCAGGCTCTCGGTGATCACCGTGTCCTGCTGGTCCGGATTGCCGCGCGACATCTCGATCACCGACGTCGCATCGGCGTCGCGCACCGTGCCGCGCTGCACGAGCTCGGTCGCTTCGGTGTCCTCCATCGAGATGTAGCCGGCCGGCCCGACGAGATTCGCCTGCTTGATGCGCAGCGCACGCAGCTCGGGCGTGTCGTCCGCGTAGCCGAAGAAGTGGAAGATCAGCTCGAAGTTGTCGGGGCCTTTGGGCAAAATCTGCCGCGCAACCAGCGTGTTGTGGATCTGCTGGATCACGAGCTGCGGGAAGATCGGCTGGATATGGTTCGTGCAGTCCTCGTCGTATTCCGATACGAGATCGAGGATCGATTCGTCCTCCAGATGGAAGCCCTCGTCGAACGAGCGAATGTTCTGCTGCTTGTACGCAGCCGACGTATCGTCGCCCGTCTTCGTCACCGTGATGATGCTGTGCAGCCCGTGATTCGCATCCGGAATCGAGCGCGCCTTCATCCCGACGCGGAAGATGTTGAAGGTCGTATGGAACAGATGCAGCATGCTCGCGTGATACGGGTCCTTCACGTTCTCCATGTACAGCTTCCAGTTCGACTTCGAATACTGGCGCGTGCAGCCGAGATACTCGATCGGCTTGTGGAAGATCCGGTCGATCCACGGGCGCATCTGCTCGCCGAGATACTCGGGCAGCGGCGCGACTTCATCGCTGAAGGTCGCGAACACGAGCCCGCGATAGCTGTCGACGCGCAGCTTGCTCAGCCCGTGCTGCTTCGGATCGAAATCGGCCGGCATCCCGGTCATCCCCTTCTGGCCGCGCCGGAACGGCACGCCGAGCAGGTTGCCCTGGTTATCGAAGCTCCACTGGTGATACACGCACGTGTGCGAGCTCGCGTTGCCGCGCGACTTGCGGCACACCTGCGCGCCGCGGTGCGCGCAGCGATTCACCCACGCGGACAGCGCGCCGTCCTCGGTGCGCGTGACGACCACCGGCGTGTCGCCGACGAACGTGCTCTTGAAGTCGCCGGCGTTCGGGATTTCGGCTTCGAGCGCGACGAAATTCCACGTCGGCCCGCGGAAGATGCGCTCCTGCTCGCGATCGTAGACGGCCCGCGAGCTGAACACCTTGTACGGCACGCGCGAGCCGTCGTCGTGCGGGAAGCTCACGTCGGATGCGTCGCCGCGCGCGGTGAAAACGACGGGCGATTCTGTCTGCTCCATGTCGGACTCCTTGGGGTTCCGTTGCGTTGAATGCATGGAGCCGATTTTTGAAAAGCTAATATTCGGCGTCTATCCGGAAAGTGCGATTGCGGCGGCGCAATATCCACTTTCGGCGGATTTCTGCGCTAGCATGACGGCACGCGCGACCCGGCGCGCGATCGCGACCCATTCGTCGGATCGAAGCGCGCGTCGTCCATACCAAGGCTGAGGCCCATGTCCCCAACGTCGTTCGAGCCGCTCGCGCTGCGCGCGCACCGGCTGTTCGAATCCCGCGATCTCGACGAGACGCGCGAGCGGATCTCGCGCGTGATGCAGCCGCACGCGCTGCTGCCGAGCGGGCGCGTACGGGGCGCGTCGCACATGGATTTCGTCCGGCTGGGCGGGCTCGGGATCGGCACGATCGCGTTCGGCGACGCGATGCGCGTGCAGGTCGACGCCGTCGACGGCTATTACCTGCTGATGTTCTGCCTGTCCGGCCAGGCCGAAGTGCGCGCGATGGGGCGGCAGCTCGGCGTCGACGGGCAGACCGGCGTGCTGTGCGCGCCCGGCGAGCGCTTCGACGCGGTGCTGTCGGCCGATTGCGAGCAGTTCGTGCTGCGCATCGACGCGGCGACCGTCGGCGCGCTGACCGGCGACCCGCGCGCGACGCTCGACCCCGTGCTGCACGTCAGCGACGCCGCGCTCGCCGCGTGGCGCCAGCAGCTGATGCTCGTCGCGCGGTCGCCCGAGCTGCTCGAACGCGCGAACGCGAACCCGCGTGTCGCGTCGCAGCTCGAGCATCTGCTGATCGACCTGCTGATCGAAGGCCATCCGCCGTCCGTGCTGCAGGCGTCGCACCGCGACCCGGCGCCGGGCTTCGTGCGGCGCGCGCAGGAATTCGTCGATGCGCACTATGCGCAGCCGCTGCAGCTTGCCGATATCGTCCAGGCCGCCAACGTGCCCGAACGGACGCTGCGCGACGCGTTCCTGCAATTCCGCGGGATGAGCCCGATGCAATACCTGCGTGCGACGCGGCTCGCGCACGCGCGCGAACTGCTGCGCGGCGCGGCAGCCGACCGGCGGATCGCCGATATCGCGCTCGATTGCGGGTTTACCCATCTCGGGCGGTTCGCGATCGCGTATCGGGAAAGGTTCGGCGAGTCGCCGTCGGAGACGCTCGACGCGCAGCGTCAGGCGTGACGGTCGTCCCGCTGCGCTTGCGCACCACCTTCACCACGCGGCGGCTTACTCGCCGGCTTTGACCGTGCCGCAACGGCATCTCGTCGCACCGCTCTGTCGGAATTCGGCTGCACGCCCGGGATCGACCGTTAGTTGCAGCTCATGACGTCACGCCGCCGGCACGATCATCTCCCGCGCGATCGCGCAGAACGCGGCCGTCGCCGCGCTTTCGCCGTGCAACCGGCGGCTCATGATGATCGGCGACGTCGCGCCCGGCTCCGGCAAGCGCCGATAGACGACGCCCTTCACGCGTACGCCCTCCACGCTCTCCGGCACCAGCGACACGCCCACCTGCGCGGCGACGAGCCCGAGCGCCGTCTGCAGCTCGCGCACCTCGTGCACGGCCGCCGGCACGACCGCGCCGTCGCGCAACGCCGACAACTGCTGATCGGCGAAGCTCGGCCGCGGCGTGCTCGGGTAGACGATCATCGTCTCGTTCGCGAGATCCGCGAGCGTCAGCGGCCGGGCCGGATCGGCGAGCCGATGCCCGACCGGCAGCGCCGCGATCAGCTTTTCCTCGATCAGCGCCTCGCGCACCAGTTGGTCGTCGTCGAAGCGCAGGCGGCCGAATCCCACGTCGATCCGCCCGCCCTTCAGCGCGCCGAGCTGTTCGAGCGTGAACATTTCGATCAGCGACAGCTCGACGTCCGGCTGCGCCTCGCGAAACGCACGGATCACGTCCGGCAGCGCGCCGTACAGCGCCGACGGCACGAATCCGATCACGATCCGCTCCGACGACTGCGCGAGCCGCCGCGTCAGCGGCCCCAGTTCGTCGGCCTGATCGACCAGACGTTTCGCCTGCGCATAGAACACGCGCCCGGCATCGGTCAGTTTCAGCGGCCGCGCGCCGCGCTCGAACAGCGGCAATCCGATCTCTTCCTCGATCGCCTGGAGCTGGCGGCTCAGCGGCGGCTGCGTCATGTGCAGGCGCTCCGCGGCCCGCGTGATGTTCATTTCCTCGGCGACGGCGATGAAGTAACGGAGCTGGCGCAATTCCATTTCATGCCTCGAAGGTATGGAAGTAGTCGGAAAGAGTGTTGGACGACGCGGGGCGGGAATTCCTACCATGTGCACCAACAGGAGGAATCGCATGATAGCAACTGCCGCCACTATCGAACGCATCGAGACGTTGCTCGTCGACGTGCCGACGATCCGGCCCCACAAATTGTCGGTCGCGACGATGAATTGCCAGACGCTCGTGCTGATCCGAATTCGATGCACGGACGGTATCGAAGGCGTCGGCGAGGCGACGACCATCGGCGGCCTCGCGTACGGCGAGGAGAGCCCCGAAAGCATCAAGGTCAATATCGATACCTACTTCGCGCCGCTGCTGCAAGGCATGGACGCGACGCGTCCGGGCGCCGCGATGGCGCGGGCGCGCAAGCTGTTCCAGGGCAACCGCTTCGCGAAGTGCGCGATCGAGACCGCGCTGTTCGACGCGCAGGCGCAGCGTCTCGGCGTGCCGCTGTCCGAACTGTTCGGCGGACGCCGGACCGACGCGGTCGACGTCGCATGGACGCTCGCGAGCGGCGACACGCAGCGCGACATCGCGGAAGCCGAAGCGATGCTCGACGCCCGCCGCCATCGCGCGTTCAAGCTGAAGATCGGCTCGAACGCCGTCGCCGACGACGTGGCGCACGTGGTCGCGATCAAGCGCGCGCTCGGCGAGCGCGGCGACGTGCGGGTCGACGTGAATCAGGCCTGGAGCGAGACCGATGCGATCTGGGCCGGCGCGCGGTTGGCGGAAGCCGGCGTGAGCCTCGTCGAGCAGCCGATCGCCGCGACCAACCGCGCGGGGCTCAAACGCCTCACGCGACTCGCACAGGTGCCGATCATGGCCGACGAGGCGCTGCACGGCCCCGTCGATGCATTCGCGCTCGCGCAGGATCGCGCGGCCGACGTGTTCGCGGTGAAGATCGCGCAATCGGGCGGCCTGCAGGGCGCGGCGAGCGTCGCGTCGATCGCGGCGGCGGCCGGCATCGACCTGTACGGCGGCACGATGCTCGAAGGCGCGGCCGGCACGATGGCGTCCGCGCAACTGTTCAGCACGTTCGACTCGCTGAAATGGGGCACCGAACTGTTCGGCCCGCTGCTGCTCACCGAGGAGATCCTCGTCGAGCCGCTGCGCTACCAGGATTTCAAGCTGCATCTGCCGGCGACGCCCGGCCTCGGCATTACCTTCGACTGGGCCCGCATCGAACGGATGCGACGCGACGCCCGCTGATCCCCACACGACAACCGAAACCGGAGACACAGATGAACAAGCAAGCCATCGACGCCCTGCTGAAGACCTTCGACGACGCCGCCGAGAAGCCCGGCAACCCGCGCGTGCGCGCGATCGTCAACCGGATCGTGAAGGACCTCTGCTACACGATCGAGGACTTCGACGTGCAGCCGAGCGAGTTCTGGACCGCGCTCAACTTCCTGAACGAAGCCGGCCGCGAATTCGGGCTGATCGCCGCGGGCCTCGGTCTCGAGCGCTTCCTCGACGTGCGGATGGACGAAGCCGAGGCGAAGGCCGGCATCCAGGGCGGCACGCCGCGTACGATCGAAGGGCCGCTGTATGTCGCCGGTGCGCCGGAATCGGTCGGCCACGCGCGTCTCGACGACGGCACCGATCCGGGCCAGACGCTGATCATGCGCGGCCGGGTGCTCGGCCAGGACGGCGCGCCGCTCGCGAACGCGCTGGTCGAGGTGTGGCATGCGAACCATCTGGGCAATTACTCGTACTTCGACGCGTCGCAACCCGCGTTCAACCTGCGCCGCTCGATCCGCACCGATGCCGAAGGCCGCTACAGCTTCCGCAGCGTGCTGCCGGTCGGCTACAGCGTGCCGCCGGGCAGCAAGACCGAGCAGTTGCTCGACCAGCTCGGCCGTCACGGCCATCGTCCGGCGCACATTCACTTCTTCGTTTCCGCGGACGGTTATCGTAAGCTGACGACGCAGATCAACATCGATGGCGATCCGCATCTGTGGGACGACTTCGCGTTCGCGACACGCGACGGGCTGATCCCGCCGGTCAAGCAGGCGGAGGGCGCGGAAGGCAAGCCGTACGGCGTCGACGGGCAGTTCGCGCTGATCGACTTCGACTTCTCGCTGGTCAAGGACAAGCAGGACGTGCCGGGCAGCGAAGTCGAGCGGGCCCGCGCGCAGGCGTGAGCGCCCTTCCCGTTCGACGAATCGACAACGCAAGGAGTGCAGGATGCTGTTTCATGTGGAAATGACCGTTCGCCTGCCGGCGGACATGGATCCGGTCAAGGCGGCCACGCTGAAGGCCGAAGAGAAGGCGATGTGCCAGCGGCTGATGAACGAAGGCACGTGGCGTCATCTGTGGCGAATCGCCGGGCAGTATGCGAACGTCAGCATCTTCGACGTCGAAAGCGTGCAGCAGTTGCATGACGTGCTGAGTCAGCTGCCGCTGTTTCCGTATATGGAGATGGAGGTGCGGGCGCTGTGCCGGCATCCGTCTTCGGTGCGGGAAGACGATCGGTAAGCAACGATACATCGCGGCCGTGACCCACGGCCGCGATGCCACGAGATGCACGACCCGGTCGGCCTCCTGCATCAACGTGCGCAGGAACCGTCAGGCGGCCAGATGCGCAGCAAACCCCACCTTCCCCGGCGCGATCTCGTCCTTCAACGTCAGCGCCGGAATCTCGTAGTCGCCCGCGTTCTGCCGGCGGAACGGAATCGGCGGCGTGGTCCACAGCTCGTCGAGACGCTGGCCGAGCGCTGAACACGTTTCGTCGAAACGCGCGCCGTTCATCTTGCCCGTCCGGTAGATCACGAACGGCGGCAGCACGTCGAACCCCGGGTAATACAGCACGCCGTGCTGGATCGGGAACAGCAAGTCGTCGATCGGCCCGTTGATGCCGCGCGGGCTGTAGTGCGGTTCCCACCCGCCCGTCGTGACGACGATCATCGCCCGCTTGCCGGCCAGCGAACCTTCGCCGTAGCGGTCGCCCCAGTGCGTATCGGAATGCTCGCCGACGCCGTACGCAAAACCGTACGCATACACGCGCTCGAACCAGCCCTTCATGATCGCCGGCATCGAGAACCACCACAGCGGAAACTGCAGGATCACCGCGTCGGCCCACTTCAGCTTGTCCTGCTCGCGCGCGATGTCTTCGCGCTGCGTACCTTCCGCGAACGCGCGCTTCGAGTCGAGCGCGGGATCGAAGCGTGCGTCGGGCGCGCGATCGGTCACGTCGTTCTCATCCAGCACCGCCTTCCAGTTCATCGCATACAGGTCGCTCACCTGCACAGCGTGGCCGGCCGCCTCGAGATGCGCGACGGCGAAGTCGCGCAGCGCGCCGTTCAGCGAACGCGGTTCCGGATGGGCATACACGATCAGCACATTCATGTTCGTCACTCCGTGGATTGAATGACTGCAGGATGCCGCCTTCGACGGTATATTTGAAATGAATTCCTGATATTTCAGCTATAGCCATGAATAATCTCAGAAGGCTCGATCTGAACCTGCTCGTCACGCTGGACGTGCTGCTCGCCGAGCACAACGTCACGCGCGCGGCCGAGAAGCTGAACATGTCGCAGCCGTCGGTCAGCGTGCAGTTGCAGAAACTGCGCGACGTATTCGGCGATCCGCTGCTGCTGCCGGGGCCGCGCGGGATGCGGCCGACCGCACGCGCGGAAGCGCTGCGCGAGCCGTTGCGCGACGCGCTCGAAGCAGTCGAGCGCGCGGTGATCCCGGCCACGCCGTTCGATCCCGCGACCGCGACGAACACGTGGCGCGTGGCCGCGACCGACTACGGCGAATCGACAATCGTGCTGCCCGCGCTGCGCACGCTGCGTTCGACCGCGCCCGGCACGCGGCTGGCCGTCCTCGAGCTCGTGCCGCCGCGTATCGAGCAGGATACCGAACGAAACGGCATCGACCTGGTCTTCCACATGACCGAAGCGTCGCCGCCCGGCATGCGGCGCCTGCCGCTGTTCGTCGAGCGTTACGTGCTGATCGGCCGCGCCGATCACCCGAAGCTGAAGCGGCGCCCCACGCTCGCGCAGTTCAACATGCTCGAGCACGTGATCGTGTCGCCCGACGGCGGCGGCTTCTTCGGCGTGACGGACGAAGTACTCGCGAAGGTCGGGGCCGCGCGGCGCGTCGTGCTGTCGGTGCCGCACTTCCTGTTCGTGATGTCGGCGGTCGCGAGCACGGATCTCGTCGCGATGCTGCCCGAGCGGCTGGTGCGCGACGTGCCCGCGCTGCGCGTGGTGGACGCGCCGGTCGAGGTACCCGGCTATGAAATGTCGATGCTGTGGCACGAGCGCGTGCATCGCGATCCGGCGCATCGATGGTTGCGGGAGACGATCGCGGCGGCGGTCTGACACGCCGGTCGCGACGCGGCTGACATTTACTGTCATCGGGGGCTTGAAAGTCCACCAATCACTGTATATATTTACAGTGTTTCTGCGTCATTTGACCCGAATTCCGTCACCCCGAGACGGTCTTTAGTGAGGCGACCATGTTCCAGTCATCCGCATTCGATCCCGAGCAACCCGGCTTCAATCCCGTCCACTTCGAGCGCGCCGCACAGCGTGCGGTCGTCGATCTACAGCGTGTCGCGGGCGGCCCCGCGCAGCGAGCGCTCGGCCTGCGGCGCCGCACGCATCCGGCGGCCGTCCGCACGATGAGCTGGCAGGCGCTGCTGAACGTCGAAGAGCTGGCGTTCTCGAATCCCGGGTTCCTGAACCGCAACGATCCAGCCGTCGTCGACGCGTTCATCCGGCTGCGCGGCAGCCGGCTGGTCGCCGCGGATGTCGAGGAGCCGGTCGACTGGCGCCGCGACGATGATGACCTGCCGGCCATCTACCTGATCGTCAAGGCGATGCTCGAAGCGGAAGAGGAAGAGCGGGCCGAAGCGGCCTGAGCCGCGCCGGCCGATCGCCGCGGTCACGGCCTGCCGGGCTCGCGCCGCCACGTTGGGTGGTGGCGCGGTCGACGCTGCGGCTCGTTGCAGTCCTGCACCAGCGAATCGGCGCATCAGGCGGCGAGCCGCGAACCATCGCTCAAGCCGATTATCGCGACGCGACGAACGTTCCGAATGGCCGTCGCAGCGGCCGCCCGTTACAGCCGCGCCGCCAGTCGCGCGCCCTGATCGATCGCACGCTTCGCATCGAGTTCCGCGGCCAGTTCCGCGCCGCCGATCAGGTGCACCGAGCGCCCGGCGGCCTGCAGCGGCGCGAGCAACGCGCGCTGCGGCTCCTGCCCCGTGCAGAGCACGATCGTATCGGCTTCGATCAGTTCGTGATCGGTGCGCTGCTCGCCGTACGACACATGCAGCCCGCGCGCGTCGATCCGCTCGTAGTTCACGCCGCCGATCATCTTCACCTGCTTCATCTTCAGCGTCGCACGGTGAATCCAGCCGGTCGTCTTGCCGAGCCCCTTGCCGAGCGGCGCGGCCTTGCGCTGCAACAGCGTCACTTCCCGCGCCGGCGCCGACACCTGCGCACGCGTCACGCCGCCGCGCGTGGCGGCCGGGTCGGTCACGCCCCACTCGGCCTTCCATTCGTCCAGGTCGAGTGCCGGCGATTCGCCGTCCTGCACCAGATATTCGGCGACATCGAAGCCGATCCCGCCCGCGCCCACCACCGCGACCCGCCGGCCGACCGGCTGTTTGCCCGCGAGCACGTCGATATAGCTGAGCACGTTCGGCCCGTCCTGCCCCGGAATCTTCGGGTCGCGCGGCGCGACGCCGGTTGCCAGCACGATCTCGTCGTAGCCGCCCGCGATCAGGTCGCTCGCGTCGACGCGGCGGTTCAGGTGCAGCTTCACGCCGGTCAACTCGACCTGCCGGCCGAAGTAGCTCAACGCTTCGTGAAACTCCTCCTTGCCCGGAATCCGCTTCGCCATGTTGAACTGGCCGCCGATCTCGGCCGCGCCGTCGAACAGGTCGACCTGATGGCCGCGCTGCGCGAGCACGGTCGAGCACGCGAGGCCGGCCGGCCCCGCGCCGACCACCGCGATCCGCTTCGGCTGCGGCGCGGGCGTGTATTTCAGCTCCGTCTCGTGGCACGCACGCGGATTCAGCAGGCACGACGCAATCTTGTTCTTGAACGCGTGATCGAGGCACGCCTGGTTGCAGCCGATGCAGGTGTTGATCTCGTCGGCCCGCCCCTGCGCGGCCTTGACGACGAACTCGGCATCCGCGAGCAGCGGGCGCGCCATCGACACCATGTCCGCGCAACCGTCCGCGAGAATCTGCTCGGCCACTTCGGGCCGGTTGATCCGGTTGGTCGTCACGAGCGGGATGCCGACCTCGCCCTTCATCTTCTTCGTCACCCACGCGAACGCGCCGCGCGGCACCGACGTCGCGATCGTCGGCACGCGCGCCTCGTGCCAGCCGATCCCCGTGTTGATGATCGTCGCGCCCGCGCGCTCGACCGCCTTCGCGAGTTGCACGGTTTCGCTCCAGTCGCTGCCGTCCGGAATCAGGTCGAGCATCGACAGCCGGTAGATCAGGATGAAGTCGCGGCCGACCGCTTCGCGCGTGCGCTCGATGATCTCGATCGGCAAGCGGATGCGGTTCTCATACGACCCGCCCCACTGGTCGCTGCGCTTGTTCGTATGCATCGAGATGAACTGGTTGATCAGGTAGCCCTCGGAGCCCATGATCTCGACGCCGTCGTAACCGGCTTCGCGCGCGAGCGTCGCGCAGCGCACGAACGCGCGGATCTGCCGCTCGACGCCGCGCGCGCTCAGTTCGTGCGGTGCGAACGGCGAGATCGGCGACTTGATCTTCGACGGCGCGACCGCGAACGGGTGATAACCGTAGCGGCCCGTATGCAGGATTTGCAGTGCGATCTTGCCGTCCTCCGCATGCACGGCGCCCGTGATCTCGCGATGCCGGCGCGCGGCGGCCGACGTCATCAGCGTGCCGCCGAACGGCTTGGTCCAGCCGGCCACGTTCGGCGCGAAGCCGCCGGTCACGATCAGGCCGACCCCGCCGCGCGCGCGTTCGGCGAAATATTCGGCGAGGCGCGGCAGCGTCTTGCGGCTGTCCTCGAGGCCGGTGTGCATCGAGCCCATCAGCACGCGATTCTTCAGCGTCGTGAAACCAAGATCGAGCGGTGCGAGCAGGTGGGGAAAGGGTGTCGTCATGATGATTCGGCCAAGAAGCGATGCCTGCCATCGTAGGCGCGCGCCGCCTTGAACGTGAGGGGGCAAACAGCCATAATGCTTGTCATTTCCGGCCAAATCGACATGACTTCCCCGTCTCGCAAGGATCGCCTCGGGCTGCGCCGGCCGACGATTCCGGTCGCCTATCCGCGCCTGCTGCTGCAGGCGCTGGCCGCGCGCGGTGTCAATCTCGCCGCCGTGCGTGCCGGCACCGGCCTGCGCGACGCGGTGCTGGCCGAGCCGGACGCGCGCGTCGCGCCGTCGCAATGGGGGCGGCTCGTGCTCAACGCGATCGAAATCGGCGGCGATCCAGGCATCGGGTTCGCGTTCGGGCTGCTGCTGAAACCAACCGTGCACGGCTTTCTCGGCTATGCGACGCTGACCGCGCGGGACATCCGCGACGCGCTATCGGTCACGCAGCGCTACTTCCGGATGCGCAACCGCCAGTACCGGCTGACCTATGCGGAAGACGAACGCGGCGCGACGCTCGAACTGCACGGCGTGCAGGCGAACCCCGTGCTGCAGCATCACGTGATGTTCGAATTCGTGCTGACGGGGCTCGCGCAGAACATCTCGCAATGGTCCGGGCGCACGTCACCGCCGATCAGGCTGCAATTCGCGTGGCCGGAGCCCGCGTATTTCGCGCGCTATCGCGACCAGTTGCCGCCGGTGGCATTCGGCTGCGCGGCCAACGCGCTGTGGATTGCGCCCGACGTGCTCGACTGGCCGCTGCCGCTCGCCGACGAAGTCGCGCACCGGCAGGCGCTCGTGCAGGTCGAGCGCGAATATGCGCAGGTGCGGCAGGAGGAAGGCGATCTGGTCGGGCGCGTGCGGGCGGAACTGGCGCGCGCGGCCGGCGATTATCCGGGGCCGGACATGCTCGCCGACGCGCTGCTCGTGTCGACGCGCACGCTGCGACGCCGGCTGGAGGAAGCCGGGTCGAGCTATCGGCAATTGCTCGACGAAGCGCGGTTTCGTGATGCGAAGCAGTTGCTGGCCGCGTCGGATCTCGACCTGAAAACGATCGCCGAACGGCTGCAATTCACCGACCCGGCGAATTTCACGCGCGCGTTCCGGCGCTGGGCCGGACAGACGCCGAGTGCGTTTCGGGACGCGGCTGCGAGAGCGGCACGCGAGTGACGCGGGATGCGATCTGCACGAGATGCCTGGCCGCAATTTCATCGGTATGATCAATGACACACCGGTGCCTCGTCTTGCCTATGCGCAATCACACTACCCTGATCGAGTCGACGATCGACCGTATCGATACGAATCTCATCCGTATCGAAGCCGACATCAAAAAAGTGCCGCTTTACCGCGTGACGATGCAGGACGCCTGCTACTTCATCGCGGCCGGTGACGTCGACGCGGAAGCATTCAAGCAGATCGATCAATTGAAGCCCGGCATGGCGGTGCGCGCCTGCGTTTTCGAGGATCGTGGCCGTCGCGCAATCGCGTGGATCAGGAGCAACGACGTGGCGATTGCGCCTTACGATGCGCTCGCGCAGAAACAGCGCAACGTGTCGCTGCTCACCTGGACGTCGTGCATGCTGGTGCTGAGCCTCGCGATCGGCGCAGCCGCATTCGACTCGCACTGGGGGCTCATCGTGCCCTTGGCCCTGTTCGTGAGCATCGTCAGCGTATTGGGCGGCTTGCTGGCGCTCGCCGGCCTGTCCGACCTCATCTTCAAGCCACAGCGGCGCGAAGCACAGCAAAAGTGGCAATACGAGCCCACCCGTTTCACGATGGAACGGAGCACCACATGACTGATCGCTCGTTGCAAATCGCATCCGGTTGCGTGACATCGGTCGGCCAGAAGACCGTCAGTACGGAGGTCTGGAGCAACAACCTCGGCTGGACCACACAAGGCATCGAGGAGATCACGCTACAGCTCGATGCATTCGACACGCCGCTCGTGCTCAGGACGAACGGCACGCAGCGCCTGTTCATCGTCGCGGGTGACCGGCTGAATGTCGCCTATGCCGAAGGCGGGGATCGACTGGCCGTCTACGGCATCCGCAACACGACCGACGGCTCCGTCTATCTCGTGCGCCCCGCGAAAATCGCCGCCGCTCGAACCGATAGGTTCGTGATGCTGTTCAGTCTCATCGCCCTGGCCTTCGTCTTCGGCATCATGTCCGCGGTAGCGCGCAGCACGGACGGAATGGTCGACGCGATCGCGTGGTTCGGCGCAGTCGTGATCGGCCTGTTCGTGCTGAGCACGATCCTGCGCACCGCGTTCGGCCTGATTGTTTGGCCCGAAATCC
The DNA here is from genome assembly GCF_902833155.1 of Burkholderia sp. BCC1047. NCBI lineage: Bacteria > Pseudomonadati > Pseudomonadota > Betaproteobacteria > Burkholderiales > Burkholderiaceae > Burkholderia > Burkholderia sp. BCC1047. The sequence continues at coordinate 130,362 of NZ_CADFEH010000017.1, forward strand.
GACGGCTCACGCAGCCCGGCGGCAAGCGCGAGATGAACGCCGCGAAGCACGCGCTGTCGCTCGCGAACACGGAGACGCGAAACATCCGCTTCCTCTGACGCGACGAGCGCTCGGTGTATCAGCGCCCGATATAAACCCGCGCGCCGCCGTCCCCCTCGCCCGCTTCGATCCGCACATCACCCGTGGCCGCGACGATCGCGTCATACACGTCATCGCTCACGCACACCACCGGCACCGCGATCGCATACAGCTCCGCGGCCACGATCGCGCCGATCGAGATGATCAGGTCGCGCTCCTTCAGCACGATCCCGACCGGCCCGGTGCCGTTGCGCACCGCTTCCGCGAGCACGCTGCTGCTCGAACTCGATCCCTTCGCGTGCGGCATCACCATCACCTTGCCGGCGAGGCTCGCGCCGGCCTGCGGATGCCCGCGATCGACGATCCTGCCCGCGCCCGAGTCGTAGCCGCCCCAGAAGCTGAGCGGCTTGTCGAGGACGAAAGGCCGCGCACACGCGCTGCCCGGCACGAGCGTGTCGCCCGTCAAGAATGTGCCCATCGCTTCAGTCATCGAATCGCACCTTGCCTTCGTACGCGGACCGCACGCATTCGCGCATGCTGCCGTACGCGACCGTCACGCCGATGTTCGCGGGCGCATACGACGCCCATTTCCCCGAGTTGGTCATCACGAGCCCCGACAACCGCTTCATCACCGGCGTGATGTACGTGCAGGTATCGACGACGATCTGCACGCCGCGCGCCGCGAATTTCTCCGCGAGGCCGGCTTCCTCCAGTTCCCACAGAATGAAGCGGCTCGTGTTCACGTAGAAATCGCAGGCCGGCTTGCCGTCGAACGCGTCGAGCAACGTGTCGAGCGTGCGGAATTCGGCCAGCGAGAAATGCGGCGTGCCGAGCGCGACCGCGACGAGCGCGTCGCCAGCCGCGCCGTGATTCAGCGTGCGACGAATCTCGTCGAGGTCGGCCATCGCGATATCGATCGTGCGCTGCGCGGCGCGGCCGTGCAACGCGGCGTCGAGCGTCGGCGCCTCGGGCGTTACGCCGACCGCATGGAACAGCGCGACGGCCCCGCTCGATGCGGCGGCCGCGCCGAGCGCCTTGAGTTCGTCCTCGGTGGTATCGGCCGGCAGCCCGACGATCGCCGGCACGACCGCGCCCGCGATCTTGCCGACCGCCAGACCGAGCGCGGCGAAATAGATGTCGCGCGACGGCAGGCCGGTGAAATCCGGCGCGTTGAACACGATCCGCGCGGCGCGGTTCGCGTCGACATGCAGCCCCGCATACGGTGCGCGCCCGGTGATCGCGGCGGCCAGGTCGAGAAAATCGCCGTAGCGGCTCGTGCGCGCGCCGAGCACCGAGTTCGCGAACACGATCGCATTCGATTCGGCCCACGCGATCTGCTCGCCCAGCGCGGGACGATGCTTCAGTTGATACGGCGCGCACGTGAAGCTCGATTCGCAGCCTAGCAGCACATGCGCGTCCATCAGGCGCTGCGCATCGCGCTGGATCGTGCGGTCGCCGTGGTACAGCTCGGGATGGATCAGGTCGAGCGAGCCGACGTTCAAGGTGGTCGGCACCGCGACCTTCGCGCCCGTCTCGACGAAATAGTCGACGAAGTCGAGGCTCGTCTGCCCGTGATACAGACAGCCGTCGATATGGGCAGACGTGATGTCGATCAGGTGCGGCGCGGACATCACTTGCGCGGTGCGCGCGACGATCCGCATCGCGCGGGCGACGCCGTCGCCGAAATCCCCGCGCAACATTGCGTCGTCGCGGTCACTCACCTGCAGCATCGGTTGCTCCTCGAGACGCGTACCGGCGACCGCGCCGGCTCGTGAATTCCGTCAGAGGACTCTACAACTGGAAATATAAACTGTCCAGATTTCGATCAAACCGGATATCAGAAAAACCAATTCTCTCCACCGGATGCTACAGAGGCGATCAATGGCTTGAATTCCGCACCAGTTGATCGCCACGCCGAACCGCCCACCTCGCCTCGCCTAACGTTCCGCCGTCAGGCTGAACAGCTCCGCGCGCAACGCCTTCGCGCGATCGCGGCCGAACTGGGTGTCGAATTCGTCCTGCGCGGCCTGCCACGCGACCAACGCCCGCGCGAACGTGCGCTCGCCGAGCTTCGTGAGATGGAGCGCATGCGCGCGCGCATCGTGCTCGGACGCCGCCGTCGCGACGAAACCGTCGCGCTGCAGCGGCTTCAGCGCACGCAGCAGGGTCGTGCGATCCATCACGAGCGCATCGGCGAGTTCGCTCATCAGCAGGCCGGGCCGGCGTTTGAGGTTCACCATGATCGAGAACTGGGCCGGCGTGACGCCGACCGGGGCCAGATGGCGTTCGTACAGTTGCGTGACGAAGCGCGCCGCCTGACGCAGCGCGAGGCAGTTGCACGCGTCGGAAATAGGAATGTCGTTCATGTTTCCGAATCTATATGTGCATATGCATAAAGTCAATGTACACTCCGCCGTAACATGGCCATGGCCGGCCATCGCGTCAAGGAGACGGACATGGACTACATCGACAAGCTGCGCATCTTCCGGTCGGTGGTGGAGATGCGCAGCTTCACGCGCGCCGCCGACATGCACGGCCTCGCGCGGCCGGTCGTCTCGCGCGCGGTCGCGGATCTGGAGGCGCGTTTCGGCAGCCGGCTGCTGCACCGGACCACGCGCCAGGTGTCGCTGACCGAAACGGCCGAGCGCATCTACGAGCGGTGCGCGGCCGTGCTCGACGAGCTCGACGCGCTCGAAGTGGAAGCGCAGACGCATACGCGCGAGCCCGAAGGGCTGCTGCGCCTCGTCGCGCATACGACGGCCGCGCTGAACCGGCTCGTGCCGCTGATCGCCGGCTTCAAGCGCGCGCATCCGAACGTGCGCCTCGACGTCACGCTGACCGAGCGTCCGGTCGATCTGGTCGGCGAAGGCTACGACATCGGCATCGTCGTGCCGTACATGCTGACGAGCGAATCGACCGTCGTGCGGCTGGTCGAGCGCATTCCGGTCGTGATCGTCGCGACGCCCGCGTATCTGCAAGCGCATGCGCGCCCCGAGACGCCGGCCGACCTTGCCAATCATCCGTTCGTGCCGATCTCGCCGTCGCTGCGCCGGCCGGCGCTGTCGTTCCGTGTCGACGGCAACATGCTGACCGTGCCGTTCCGCTTCGACATCTCGTCGAACAGCCCCGTCTTCAACCGCGAAATGGTGATGCACGACTTCGGCATCGGCGTCGTCCCGAAAACGCTCGTCGAGGCCCAACTCGCGTCGGGCGCGCTCGTGCAGCTGCTGGAAGACGCCGATCTCGTCGATGCGTTCGTCGAAATCAAGCTCGCGTACGCGAACCGCTCGCTGCTGCCCGCGAAGGTGAAGGCGTTCATCGACTACACGGCTGCGTACTGCGACCGCGAAGGCTGGAGCGTTCCGGCGGCGGCGTGACGGGGCGCGAGCGCGCCGTTCCGACGCCGATTGGTACAGCCACGACACCAATCTGATCCTGTCCCGCCGCTCGCTTCACGCCGTCCCGCCCCCTAACATGTGCACATGCACAAGACCACGCTCACCGATGACGATTGCTTCGCGGTCCGGCAAGCCGCCCGGCGGATCTCGCAGTTCTACGAGCGTTACCTGTCGCGGGCGGGTGTGACGCCGTCGCAGTACAGCATCCTCGCACTGCTGCGCGAGCGGCCCGGCCTGACGATGGCGACGCTGTCGAACGTGCTGGTGATCGAACGCACCGCGCTGCTGCGCGCGCTCAAGCCGCTCGTCGGCGCGGCGCTGGTGACGGGGCGGATCGACCCGCCATGCCGCGGTCAGACGTTTGCACTGACCACACACGGCGAAACGAAGGTGGCCGACGCGCACGTGCACTGGCTCGCCGCACAGGAAGCGTTCGAGCGGCGCTTCGGGTCGACGCAGGCGGCCCGCCTCAGAGACGAATTGTTCCGGATCACGCACAACCTGCCGGAACGCTAACCCTTTTCCCGATCGGCACGACGTCGTCGATCGCTTTGATTAGTGCATATACATAGGTGAAACGATGGATACGACCCAAGCCGCTGCCTCGTCACGCGAAGCAGCCACAACCGAGCGGCCCGCGAAGCAACGACGCCGCGTGCCGTGGATGCGCATCGCGGTGGGCGCCGTCGTCGTCGTGGTCGCGGCCGCCGCGCTAGACTGGCTGTTCGTGCTGCGCTTTCAGGAAAGCACCGACGACGCGTATGTCGGCGGCGACGTGACGGTGCTCGCGCCGAAGGTCAACGGCTTCGTCGACAAGATTCTCGTGACCGACAACCAGCGCGTGAAGGCCGGCGACGTGCTCGTGCAGCTCGATGCGCGCGACTACGACGCGAAGCTCGCGCAGGCCAGCGCCGAAGTCGACAGCGCGCGCTCCGCCGTGACCGAACTCGAAGCGAAGCAGCAACTGCAATTCGCGGTAATCGGCCAGCACGCGGCGGACAAGAACGCGTCGTCGGCCGAACTGACGCGCGCCGCATCGGACCGCGTCCGCTACCGCGAGCTCGTGAAATCGGACGCCGTATCGAACCAGATCGTCGAGCGCGCGGACGCCGATTATTCGAAGGCCGGCGCGGCCGTCGAACGCAGCGACGCCGCGCTGCTCGCGTCGAAGCGCCAGCTCGACGTGCTCGGCGCGCAGCTCGCCGATGCGCGGGCTCGCGTAAACACCGCGCTCGCCGCGCAGCGCGTCGCGGCGCTCAACGTCGAATACACGACGATCCATTCGCCGGTCGACGGCTACGTCGGCAACCGCACGGGCCGCGTCGGGATGCTCGCGAACGTTGGCGTGCCGCTGCTGACCGTCGTGCCGGCCTCCGGCCTGTGGATCGACGCGAACTTCAAGGAAGACCAGCTTCGCAAGATGCGCGCGGGCGACCGCGTCGACGTCGCGCTCGATGCGTCGAGCACGCGCCTGCATGGCCGCGTCGACAGCCTCGCGCCCGCGACCGGCGCGACCTTCAGCGTGCTGCCGCCCGAGAACGCGACCGGCAACTTCACGAAAATCGTCCAGCGCGTGCCCGTGCGCGTGCATCTCGATCCGCAGCCCGGTATCGAGCACGTGCTGCGCCCCGGCCTGTCCGCGGTCGTGACCGTGCATACCGACCACCAGCACTGAGCGGGAGCCGACGATGACCACCGCGTTTTCCGGCGACCCCGCGTCGCAACCGACCAGGCAGCGCGTGTTCGCGTTCGCGCTGATGTGCGTCGGCTTCTTCATGGCGACGCTCGACATCCAGATCGTCGCATCGTCGCTGCGCGACATCGGCGGCGGGCTGTCCGCGAGCCAGGACGAATTGTCGTGGGTGCAGACCGCGTACCTGATCGCCGAGATCATCGTGATCCCGATGTCGGGCTGGCTGTCGAAGGTGATGTCGACGCGCTGGCTGTTCGTCGCATCGGCCGTCGGTTTCACGATCACCAGCATGCTGTGCGGGCTCGCGTGGGACATCAACTCGATGATCCTGTTCCGCGGCCTGCAGGGCGCGCTCGGCGCCGCGATGATCCCGACCGTGTTCACCACCGCGTTCGTGCTGTTCCCCGGCAAGCAGCGGCTGATCGCATCGACGACCATCGGCGCGCTCGCGTCGCTCGCGCCGGCGATCGGCCCCGTGATCGGCGGCTGGATCACCGACCAATGGTCGTGGCACTGGCTGTTCTACCTGAACCTCGTGCCGGGCATCGCGGTGGCCGCGCTCGTGCCGCGCTACGTGCATATCGACGCGCCCGATCTCAGCCTCATCAAGCGCGGCGACTATCTCGGCATCGTGCTGATGTCGGGCTTCCTCGGCTGCCTCGAATACGTGCTCGAGGAAGGCCCGCGCAAGAACTGGTTCGGCGACGATGCGATCGTGATCTGCGCGTGGATCTCCGGCATCTGCGGCTTCCTGTTCATCGTGCACGCGCTGACCGCGAAAGATCCGATCGTCGACCTGCGCGCGCTCGCGGTGCGCAACTTCGGAATCGGCAGCCTGCTGTCGTTCGTGACCGGCATCGGGATTTTCGTGACCGTGTTCCTCACGCCGCTGTTTCTCGCGCAGGTGCGTGCGTTCAGCTCGCTGCAGATCGGCATCGCGCTGCTGTCGGTCGGCGCGTTCCAGTTGATCGCGCTGTGCGCGTATGCGTTCGCCGCGCGCTACGTCAGCATGCGTGCACTGCTCGTGTTCGGGCTGATCTGCTTCGGCCTCGGCTGCTACCTGTACACGCCGATCACGCACGACTGGGGCTGGCGGGAACTGCTGCTGCCGCAGGCGCTGCGCGGTATCGGCCAGCAGTTCAGCGTGCCGCCGATCGTGACGATGGCGCTCGGCTCGCTGCCGCAGTCGCGACTGAAATCGGCGAGCGGGTTGTTCAACCTGATGCGCAACCTCGGCGGCGCGATCGGTATCGCGGTGAGCGCGACGATGCTCAACGACCGGCTGAATTTTCATTACCTGCGGCTAAACGAGCACGTGAGCGCCGGGGAACCGCAGGTCGGATCGCTGCTCGACCGCCAGGCCGCGTACTGGGGATCGGTGGCCGGCAATACGCTGAATACCGCGCAGGCCGGGCTCGCGAACCTGCATCGGCTGATCTATCGCGAAGCGCTGACGCTCACCTATGCGGATGCGTACTACGCGCTGTCGCTGTGCTTCGTCGTCGCACTGCTTGCCGTCGTGTTTTCCAAACCCATTACGTTGAACGCGCCGCCGCCGGACGCGCACTGAGGCCCACGGATCATCATCATGAAAAAGTTACTCGTCGCGCTGGCCGTCAGCGCATTCGCCACCGGGTGCGCGGTGCAGCCCGCGCAGCATCCAGCGTTGAACGAATCGGTTCAGACGCTTGCGCCCACCGCATGGGATACCGACGTGCCGCGCGCGGACATCGATGCTGCCGCCTGGTGGGCGCAATTCCACGACCCCGTGCTCGACCGGCTGATCGCGACCGTGCTCGACGGCAACCTCGATCTGCAGGCCGCCGCCGAACGCGTGAAGCAGGCGCAGGCGCTGACCGTGCAGAAGCGCGCGGCGCTGCTGCCCGAACTCGACGCGACCGCGCATGCGGCCGACGCGCGGCAGAACACGCCGCCGCCGCTCGGTTATGTGCGGCAGGCTGGTGCGGGGCTCGCGCTGAGCTGGTCGCCCGATGTGTTCGGCGGCGAACGGCTCGATTTGCTGGCCGCTCAAGCGGAGTTGGTCGGGCAGAAGCATGCAGAGGATGCGATGCGCCTCGCGCTTGCTGCGGATGCGGCATCCGCGTATGTCGATCTGCGCTGGGCGCAGCAGGAATTGAAGATCCTGCAGGACAACGCGAAGATCCGGCAGCATGCGCTCGAACTCACGCGCAAACGGCAGGCGTTCGGGCTGTCGACGGAACTCGACGTGACCCGCGCGCAGAACCAGCTCGATGCGCTCGAAGCCAGGATTCCGCCGACGCAGGCGCAGATTTCGCATCAGCTGAATCTGATCGCCGTATATTCGGGGCGCACGCCGGAATCGGTCGATCGACTCGTGCTGGCGCAGGCCGGCGAGATTCCCGCGCCGCCGATTGGCGCGCCGGGGACGTTGCCTTCGCAAGCATTGTTGCGGCGGCCCGATGTGCTGACTGCCTACGCTCAAGTCGAGCGGCGTGCGGCACAAGTGGGCGTGGCGAAGGCCGAGCGGTATCCGAAGTTTTCGTTGAACCTGACGGACGGGATTCTCGCGGCTTCGTATCTCGGGTTGCCGACATTGACCGATAACCTGTTCAGCGCGGCGCTGAGTGCGACGAGCCCGATCTTCAACGCGGGACGGATTACCGCCGATATCTCGCAGAGCGAAAGCCGGATGCGCGAATCCGAACTCGGGTTGCGGCAGACGATGCTGCAAGCGTTGCGGGAAGTCGAGGATGCGCGCGCGAATCTCGTCGGTGCCGATGAGGCGACGCGGCGACTCGATAGTGCATTGGCGGCTTCCGATAAAGCGCTCGGGTTGGCGAATCAGCTTTATAAGGGTGGCGCGACGGACTTTCTGGACGTGCTGTCGGCGCAGGAAGTGTATCTACGCGATTCGGATTCGCTCAATCAGGTCAAGCGCGAGCACGCGCTGGCGGCGGTGGCGTTGTATCGGTCGCTTGGGGGTGGGTGGAGCCGGAACGATGCGGCGGGCGGGCCGCCGACGGAAACCGAGGCCGTAGCGAAAAACTAGGCGCCGCACCCGATGCGAAGTCAGCCGCCCGGACACGCACCCCACTGCGGCTCGTCCGGCACGCATCCGGCCCCAGCCCGGTCAGCGCTGGATCGGCCCGCCGCGCCGGTAGAGCAAGCCGCCCCGGCGGGGGGAACGGGACAACTTCTAGGCGGCCACCCGTGTCGCGAGTAAACTGACAGAAGGAGCAAACCGCGAGGGTCGGCGCCGCCCCGGAAGGGCCGCGCGCATCTTCGTGAGCATCGAAGGCGCCGGCGATGACGTCAGTCATCGGCGCAACGAACTCCCCGGATGCGACGGATACCCGCCTGGCATCCGCGAGACCTCAACTCAAAGGGACCGTTCAAGATTGAATACGAGCGCACCGCCGCCCCGCCCCGCGGACGATCAACCGGAGTCGGGCACCAAAGCCGGCACACCGGAATACGTCTACCTCGGGCGGCAACCGATTCTGGACCGCAGCGGAGCGTTGATCGCATTCGAACTATTGTTCCGCTCGGGGACAGCCAATCGCGCCCACATCACGGATGACGCTGCCGCCACCGCGCAGGTCATCGGAAGACTCATCGGGGATATCGGCCTCACCGCCGCACTGGGCGATCGCACGGGTTATGTGAACATCGATCGAACGGTGCTGATGTCCGACATCGTCTGGTTGTTGCCGCATGGACGCTTCGTACTCGAAATCCTCGAAACGGTGGCGTTCGACGACGCGCTCTGCAAGCGCTGTAGCGAACTGCGGCGCGCGGGCTACCGGCTCGCGCTGGACGATGTTTCCGAGGTTTCCCCCGCCTGTTCGAATTTCTCCCTTACGTCGATATCGTCAAGATCGATTTTCTCGAATGTCCGCGCGAGCACCTTGCCGAACTGATCGGCACCGTCAAGCAGCACGGGAAGATGTCGGTCGCCGAGAAAATCGAAACGCCGGAGGACCATGGTGCCGCGATGCAAGCGGGCTTCGAACTGTTTCAAGGCTACTACTTCGCGAAACCGCAGGTGCTGACATCGCGGCGCGTCACGCCATCGCGCGACGCGCTGCTGCGCCTGCTCGTGCTTCTGGGCGGCGAACCGGAGATCGTGGAACTCGAAGCCGAACTCAAGCGCATTCCGAACCTCGTCATTCCCCTTCTGATGCTGCTCAATTCGAGCGCGGTGGGGCTCAGCCAGCCCGTTTCATCACTGCGCGAGGCGATCATGCTGGTCGGCACGCGGCAAATTACGCGCTGGACCCAGTTGCTCCTGTTTGCCGACGAGCGCCTGGATGCGTTGCGCTCCGATCCGCTGGCGCAGCTATGCGGCGCGCGGGCGCGATTCATGGAACTGGCCGCGGGCCGGCTGCGGCCCGACGATGACCGGTTCGCCGCTACCGCGTTCATTGCGGGCGTGTTCTCACTCGTTCATGTGCTGTTCGGCAGCACGATCGAGGACGTCGTCACGACGACGCCGATTCACGCCGATATCCGGCGGGCACTGCTCGAACGACATGGCGAGCTGGGTTGGCTCTTGAACGCCAGCGAGGCAGCGGAATCGGGGGACTTCGACGTCATCCGCGCAGCGTGCAATACATTGCCGATCTTCACCCCGAACGACCTGACCACGCTCTGGCTCGCTGCCACCACGTGGTACGACGATCAAGTGCGCGGGCTACCCGCATACCGCCCTCAGTAAGCCTTGCAATGGGCGGCGCGACGGCCGCGCCGTCAATCTCGCCCAGCCCGCAGCCGCTCGACTTGCCGACGTACGGCCCGAATGGGGTCATCGCACTCAACTCTTGGCCGAATCTGCCGTTAACTCAGGGCGGCGGCCCGTGCGCGGGCGGTGGGCCGGCGTGCGGTTTCGCCGGACAACCGGGCATCGATTCCGCGTGGGCGAGTTCGATGAGTGCGCAACCCGTCGAGGCGAGCAAGATCATGCCTTGCCGGCCGGCGCGGGCGCGCCCGAAGGTGGCCGGACCGAAGCGCGCCGGCAAGGATTTTTCGTCTTGGTCAGAGAATGTACCCGAACAGCTACGATGTTCCGATTGCGCGCCTCGTCGCGCGCCAGATTCTGTCCTGCGCACCCGCCACGCCGGTGCGGGAGGCCGCGCGACGCATGTTCGCCGAACGGTGCAGCTCGATCGTCGTGATGAAGGAGGAACAGGTCGTCGGGATCTGGACCGAGCATGATGCGCTGTCGGCCGGCGACAATCCGGGCGAGCTCGATCGGCCGGTCAGCGAGGTGATGAGCCATCCGGTGCTGACGCTCGAGGCCGACACGCCACTCGGTGAAGCCGCGATGAAGTTCAAGCAGTCGGGCGTGCGGCACTTCGTGGTGGTGCGGGATGGCGCCGCGATCGGCGTGCTGACGCAAACCGACGTCGTCGTGAACCAGGGCCCGGAATTTTTCCTGCACCTGAAGCCGATCGAGTCGATCCGCGTCCATCCGCCCGTCGTGGTGCCCGAGCAGGCCGGACTGCACGACGTCATCGCACAGATGCGCGCGCAACGGCTCGATGCGATCCTCGTCGGCTACGACGACGGCGAGCACGGCATCCTGACCGAACGCGACATCGTCCGGCTGCTGGCGGACGGCGGCGCCCAAGGCGCGGTCGGCGCCCATGCGAGCAGGCCGCTGCAGATGCTGACCGCCAGCCAAAGCCTGTATGCGGCGCAGCGCTTCATGACCGAACACAACATGCGGCATGTCGGCATCCGGGACGAGGATGGCCGGCTGACCGGGCTGCTCTGCTTCGCGGACGTGCTGCAGAGCATCGAGCACGAATACGCGAACGAGCTGCGCAGCGCGTTGCGCGAGCGCGACGAAGCGCTGGGGCTCGCACGCTTCAACCTGCGCATGGCGGATCGCGTGTTCGAATCGGCACTCGAAGGCATCATGGTGACCGACCGGCGCGCGCGGATCGAGCGCGTCAACCAGGCGTTCACGCGCCTGACCGGGTACAGCGAGGACGAAGTGATCGGGCGCAACCCGGGCTTGCTGAGTTCCGGGCGCCAGACGCCCGATTTCTACAAGCAGTTGTGGCATTCGCTCACGACCGATGGCCACTGGCAAGGCGAAATCTGGAATCGCCGCAAGACCGGCGAGCTGTTTCTCGAATACCTGACGATCACCAGCATTCGCGACAGCGCAGGCGAGATCTCTCACTACGCGGCGATCTTTTCCGACATCACGCAGCGGCGCCAGGCGGAGGAGCGGCTGGGTTACCTCGCCACGCACGACGTGCTCACCAATCTCGCGAACCGGATGCTGTTCGAGGAGCGGCTCGCGCACGCGATCAGCCATGCGAAGCGGTTCGGTCGCAAGGTCGCGGTGATGTACCTCGATCTCGACCGCTTCAAGCTGATCAACGATACGCTCGGCCACAACGCCGGCGACGAGGTGCTGAAGACGGTCGCCGAGCGCATCGTCGCCAATGTGCGCGCGAACGACACGGTCGCGCGCATGGGCGGCGACGAATTCGCGCTCGTGCTCGAGGAGATCGACGACGTTCGCGACGTGGGCCGCGTCGCGCGCAAGCTGCTGGACGAAGTGGGACGGGCGATCGATATCGGCGATCGCCAGATCTTCGTGACGCCCAGCATCGGCATCAGCATCTATCCGGACGATGGCACCGCGGCGGAGGACTTGATCCTGCTCGCGGACCAGGCCATGTACGGCGCGAAGAGCCGCGGCAGGAACGTGTTCCAGTTCTTCGAAAGCAAGATGACGTCGTCGGCGATCGAGCAACTGGAGACGCTCGGCGAATTGCATCGCGCGCTCGAGCAGAACGAATTCCGCCTGTTCTACCAGCCGCAATACGATCTGGCGAGCGGCCGGATCGTCGGCGTGGAAGCGCTGCTGCGCTGGCTGCATCCGCATCGCGGCCTGGTGCCGCCGGGTGACTTCATCGGGCTGGCGGAGCGATCCGCGCTGATCGTCCCGATCGGCAAATGGGTGCTGCACGAAGCCTGCCGACAGGCGCGCCGCTGGCTCGACGAGGGCTTCGAGTTCGGGCGGGTGTCGGTGAACGTATCGGCACGGCAGTGCTTTACCGACCACTTTCTCAGCGACCTGACGACCATTCTCAGCGAAACCGCGTTGCCGGCCGAATACCTGCAGCTCGAGTTGCTCGAAAGCATGGCGATGAACACCCGCGAGGAAATCGGCATCCTGCTGCGCGAACTGGCGACGCGGGGAATCAGCCTGGCGATCGACGATTTCGGCACGGGCTATTCGTCGCTGGTGTATCTGAAGGATCTGCCCGTCGATACGCTGAAGATCGACCGGTCGTTCCTCACGAACTGCGGTTCGGGCAGCACGGACGACGCGATCGTGCGCGCGATCGTGGCGATGGGGCGTGCGCTGGGGCTCGATGTCGTGATGGAGGGCGTCGAGACGGCCAGGCAGTTGGCCTTCCTGCAGGAGATCGGCTGCCACCAGGGGCAGGGTTTCCTGTTCGCGCGGCCGCAGCCCGCCGAGCAGCTGGTCGGCATCTCGTCGCGCCGCGGCGCTGAACTGCTGACGGAGTGAGGCGGTCGTGGGGCGCGTCGTGTAGTACGACATGCCGGCTCGACAGGTTGGCAGTAGCGGGAATGGCGTTGTTTGCTGCCTTGCGTGTGCTGCCGCACGCTCACTCGGTGGACGGCCAGCGGTAGCCGATCACTTCGTTCAACGGATACGCGAGTTCGCGCACTTCTTCCAGTTGATTACCGCCGAACAGGTGAACATATTCGGCATCGTGACGCAGGTAGAAACCGACGTGCCCTTTCCAGCTCGTCGGATCGTCGCGCGTCAGGATCGCGATGCAGCCATAGACCGGGCGCTCCAGCGGTTTGCCCCATTCGAGCCACGAGCGTGCAAGCGCGGAGCCGGTGCCGCGGAATCCGGCGTGCGCCATGCACCAGTTCACGAACGACGAGCACCAGGAAATCTTGTCGTCGTAGCCGATCAGGTTCGTCTGGTTGTTGTATTCGACGATGCGCGGGTTGATGCTGCCCGGCGGGTGGCGGCGGATGCCGAGTTCGGCCAGCGCGACGGGCATCCACGGCGGATGGACGGCTTTCACTTTGCTCTCAGGGTTTGATAGGGTCACGTCGTTCTCGGGTACGTGTCGGTGTTGTTTCGCTCAATCTTCGCACGATTGAATAGGGCGAATCCACAGCTGCCTTCGCAGGGTTGCGATTTTCGTCGGGCTCACCCGTATCATGGAGGCAGCGCCCTCGACTCCCTGCCCGCCATGCGCATCACGCCCCTGCCGCCTCTTCAGTGCCTCATCGCGTTCGAAGCCGCCGTGCGGCATGCGAGTTTCACGAAAGCCGCCGCCGAACTGCACCTGACCCAAAGCGCGATCAGCCGCCAGATCCAGCAGCTCGAGGAATTCCTCGGCCGCTCGCTGTTCGTGCGCGAACACCGTTCGCTGCGGCTGACGATCGCGGGCGAACAATACGCGGCCCAGGTCCACCACCTGCTCACGCAATGCGCGGAAGCCACGCACGACGTGATGAAACCGTACGGCGATCTCGAACTGACGATCGCGTGCTCGTCCGGCGTCGCGCTGCTGTGGCTCACGCCGCGGCTACCGAACTTCCGCGCCACGTATCCGAACATTAAGCTGCGCCTGATCGTGCGCGACGGCCTGGCATCGATGTCGCCCGCGGAATTCGACGTCGGCGTCTACTACGTGCGCCAGCAGGCGCCGGCCGAATACACCGCACGCCGGTTGTTCGACGAAGAAGTGTTCCCCGTCTGCGCGCCCGGCTATCTGGCCGGCCGCACGCTCGATGCGGCCGATCTCGCGAACGAAACGCTGCTGCGCCTCGAAGACGGCCAGCGCCAATGGATGTCGTGGTCCGAATGGTTCGACCTGAACGACGTCGACCGGCAGAAGGCGCAGCCGCAGGACATCACGATCAACTCGTATCCGCAGATCGTGCAGATGACGATTCTCGGTCAAGGCGTGTCGCTCGGCTGGCGTTACATGATCGACGCATGCATCGAGGCCGGGCTGCTCGTGCGCGTGACGGAAGCGTCCGCGAGCCACGGCGGCGGCTATTACGTGATCTCGCCGAACGACCGCGCGCAGAACCAGGCCGCCCGCCTGTTCACCCGCTGGCTGTTCGAACAGGCGGAGCAGCAGACCGCGCGCTGAATACCCCCGAGCGCGACGCATGCGTGCAGCGCATGCAGGCATGCGAATCTTTCGTTTCAGAAAAAAATCCGGCTGTCCTTAGCATGGGATTCACGCGGGGCAGCCGTCCCGTCTTCTGACCAAGGAAGAGACCATGCAAGGAACGCTTTCCCCGCGCGCCGCGCCTTCCGTCGATGCGGCGGTGCAACAGCGCCGCCGCGCCATCGTCGCGACCGTGATCGGCAACGGCCTCGAATGGTTCGACTTCACCGTCTACAGCTTCTTCGCGGTGATCATCGCGAAGCTGTTCTTCCCGACCGGCAACGAATTGACGTCCGTGCTGCTCACCGTCGCGACGTTCGGCGTGGGCTTCTTCATGCGGCCGGTGGGCGGCATCGTGCTCGGCGTCTATGCCGACAAGGTCGGACGCAAGGCCGCGCTGTCGCTCACGATCCTGCTGATGGCGGCCGGCACCGCGTTGATCGGGATCGCGCCGACCTACGAACAGGCCGGCATCGCCGCGCCGCTCCTGATCGTCGTCGCGCGGCTGCTGCAAGGCTTCTCGGCCGGCGGCGAGATGGGCGGCGCCACCGCGTTCCTCACCGAATACGCGCCCCCGGAGAAGCGCGCGTATTACTCGAGCTGGATCCAGTCGAGCATCGGCTTCGCGGTGCTGCTCGGTGCGGCGACCGGCACGTTCGTCACGACGTCGCTCGACACGCAGGCGCTGCATAGCTGGGGCTGGCGGCTGCCGTTCCTGCTCGGGATCATCGTCGGGCCGGTCGGCTACTTCATTCGCAGCCATATCGACGAGACGCCCGCGTTCAGCGCCGTCGAATCGCAGGCGAAGGAAAGTTCGCCGCTGAAGGAAGTGCTGCACACGTATCCGCGCGAGACGTTCGCGAGTTTCTCGATGGTCATCCTGTGGACCGTCTGCACCTACGTGCTGCTGTTCTACATGCCGACCTATTCCGTGCGCACGCTGCATCTGCCGCAATCGACCGGCTTCACGGCCGGCATGGTCGGCGGGCTGATGATCATGTGCTGCTCGCCGATCGTCGGGCGACTCGCCGACGCGTGGGGACGGCGCGTGTTCCTGTCCGGCGCGGCGCTCGCGATCCTCGTGCTCGCGTGGCCGATGTTCTCGTGGATCAACCATGCGCCCGGGTTCGCGTCGCTGATCGTGTTCCAGGCCGTGTTCGGCGTGCTGATCGCGGCCTATACGGGGCCGATCCTCGCGGCGTTCGCGGAGCTGTTTCCGACCAAGGTGCTGTCGACCGGGTTATCCGTTGCGTACAACTTCGCGGTGACGATCTTCGGCGGGTTCGCGCCGTTCCTGATCACGTGGCTCATCGCCCGCACCGGCAGCAACATGGCGCCCGCGTTCTACGTGATGCTCGCGGCAGCCGTCAGTTTCGTCGGCACGCGCTTCGTGAAGGATGCGAAGCGTGCGGCCGCAACGACTCGATAAGGATTTTTACCCATGACCATTACCGTGCTTCAAGGCGGCAACGTGCTCGATCTCGAACGAGGCGTGTTGCTCGAACATCATCATGTCGTGATCGAAGGCGAGCGGATCGTCGAAATCACCGATCGGCCGGTGGATTTGCCGAATGCGCAGGTGATCGACGTGCGCGGCAAGACCGTGATGCCGGGGTTCATCGATTGCCATGTGCATGTGCTGGCGTCGAGTGCGAATCTTGGGGCGAATGCGACGCAGCCGAATATTCTCGCGGCGATTCGGTCGCTGCCGATTCTCGATGCGATGTTGTCGCGTGGGTTTACCAGTGTGCGGGATGCGGGGGGCGCGGATTGGGGTTTGATGCAGGCCGTTGAGACCGGGCTGATTCCGGGGCCGCGGATTTTTCCGTCGGGGAAGGCGTTGTCGCAGACTGGTGGGCATGGGGATTTCCGGCCTCGGGGCGATGTGCTGGAGCCTTGCTCCTGCTGTTTCCGGACGGGGGCGATTGCGCGGGTCGTCGATGGTGTCGAAGGGGTGCGGCTCGCCGTGCGTGAGGAGATTCAGAAAGGCGCGACGCAGATCAAGATCATGGCGTCAGGCGGCGTGGCTTCGCCGACCGATCCGATCGCGAACACGCAGTATTCGGAGGATGAGATTCGGGCGATCGTTGATGAGGCCGAGGCCGCGAATACTTATGTGATGGCGCATGCGTATACGGGGCGGGCGATTGAGCGGGCTGTGAGGTGCGGCGTGCGGACGATCGAGCATGGGAATCTTGTGGATGAGGCGGCTGCGATGCTTATGCATGAGCGGGGGGCGTTTGTGGTGCCTACGCTGGTGACTTATGACGCGTTGGCTAAACATGGGGCGGAGTTTGGGATGCCGGCGGACTCCATCGCGAAGGTGGCCTCCGTGCAGCAGAAAGGACGCGAGTCGCTTGAGATCTATGCAAAGGCCGGCGTGAAGATGGGGTTCGGGTCGGACCTGCTCGGCGAGATGCACGCGTTTCAGTCCGGGGAGTTTCGGATTCGGGCGGAGGTGCTGGGGAATCTGGAGGCGCTTAGGGCGGCGACGACGGTGGCGGCGGAGATTGTGAATATGACCGGGGAGCTTGGGGTCGTTGCGGTTGGGGCGATCGCCGATCTCGTCGTGCTCGATGGGAATCCGCTCGAGGATATCGGAGTCGTGGCCGATGAAGGCGCGCGGGTCGAGTATGTGTTGCAGCGGGGGGCGGTTGTGAAGCGGCGGGTTGGCGGGCGGTGATTTGACGCCATTCGGGTATTTCGGCAGGCGCGGTGCGACCTCACGGGCCTTGCGGTCGTGACAGTTGTTGAAGGTCGCTAGAGGTGTGAATCGCGGTGTTCGTGGCAATGGCCGGGGCGGTGGCGCCCCGGCGGTCAGTCGTGTTCATGCAACGCCTGCGCTCCACTCGCTAGAGCCGCATCAAGCGGCCCTTGCAGGTGTTAGAGCGGCGACGGTCCCCGGTCAGGATCGTGGTACGGCTGCTCTCGCAGCGCCAACTGGCTGTAATCCGGCGTGATCGTGATCGTCCGGTCAACGTCGCTGACCCTCAGGTACACGCGGTCGCCCGGCTTGAAGCCGAAGATCTTGAAGTTGATATCGATCGCCTTCATCCACGGCAGGTACGGCCAGCCACGCTTGGGAAGGTCCGGGTAGTTGCGCAGGACCAGCTCAAACGTCTTCTGCATGTTGACGGGTTTGTTCTTTCTACGACGTGGCTTAGTATTGGCGTCAGCCATTTCCGACTCCTCATCTGAGTTGGTGGTGGTCAGCGGGTCGTATGGGTTGCCGCCCATGCGGCCCGCGCTTCTTTGTTGCCTTGGGTTTCCCCTTTTTTCTCCCCTCTCGCTGTGTCTTGTTGGGCAAGACGGCTTTATTTCGACCATCGGTTCGGAGAGGGCTGCGTTCAGCTTCCGATGGTGAGAAGCAAGGCTTCATGACCAGTGTAGTCGGGCTGGCATCTCAGAAATGGGGAAATGAGGGGGATTGGCCGTTAGGTATAGATCTGCACACGGTCCGGCAGCCATCCCCATAGCGCACCGAGATACCGCTCGCCTCGCGAGCTCCGGCACTCGACGGATTCAGTAATCCTTGGTGTGACGCAGGTTCCGGAAATACAGGGGCAAGTCCAAACAGACTGGCATCCGCCGTGGCGGAAGGAAAACTTAACGCAACGTCCGGGTTGGTTGACCACTACAATACGATATGGCTGGAATCGAGAAAATTGTGCACCACAGCAAACAATTGACTGGAGGAGAAGGCGTGGACCAGGAGCTAGTTCTGCCAATATACTCTAGTAGGTATGCTCGTTACACGGCTTGCTGTTGCTGATACAAGTTATAAATATTTTTCGGGGAGCGCTGAATTGTCGGGTGACCAAAATATGCTTGAGCGCAGGCTGCTCGAACAGAAGAATAAATATCGGGGGTTGGTATCAAAATTCAAGTCAAAGGCTTACGCCCCTGACCGTGCGATGTCACCGACGATGCGGTTTAGATCGAACCTGCTGCAGCTTTTGCTCGACTCCCGTGCAGTCCTGCATCCGTCGTCTTTTTCGTCGTTCAACGAGTGGGTGGTCGGACAAAACGCCAAGCAGTTGCCTGAGCTACTTCGTTCGCCAATAGGCTTTGAGGAGTTGAGTGGCGTAAAGGAAGCGACGGCCGTACCTATTGAGGTCGAGCTTCACTGGGTATCCGAGCGCATTCGCTCCAACAGCCACGGAATAAATCTATTCCGGGCATATGTTGAGGCGATCGAAGCCTTCGCGTTCTCTGGCGATTTTGAAACTTCAATATCGATGTTGCAGAAACTCGAATTCGACACCGGTGTGAGCCTGTGGTCAGTGCAACTGCGAATCGCATTGGAGCAGCAAGCAGGTGGTCTTGAGCGTCAAAAGCGCTATGCAACAGAGGTGCGGTCGATCTATAAACGAGGTTTGCTCGCGTTTATTGCGTTTAACACAAGCGTTAGAAATGAAGAACGCACGACTGTTTCGAAGTACCGGGATGATATCAGAGCCAAACTTGACAGACATCGGTACTATGCCGATAGTGTAAAGACATACATGCGCTATCGGTTGGCATTTGAGATGCCTGGCAACGAAGAAGGCCTCGCAGATATACTAAGGATAGAACAAAGTCACAATCTCGTCGATCTATACGAGGGATTTCTCTCTGTTGACCTGCTCCCCGCGTTTAGTACGGTGACGGTGTAGAGTCCGTTCCAGAGAGGAACGGCAATGAAAAAGCGATTCACCGAAGAACAAATCATCGG